>LJUA01000068.1 GCA_001303545.1 Dehalococcoidia bacterium SM23_28_2 | reverse complement strand
GGGAGGAGGCCATAAGGGAGTTGGAGCGCAGTGCCGGTACTCAGTTTGACCCCGCGGTGGTAAAGGCATTTCTAGCATTGGTGAAGGAACCGCGCGCTGAGTCGTCAGCACCCGTACAAGCAGCGAGCAAAGAGCGCCAGCTGGCAGCTGCGACGGCCGTGAAACGGAAAGGGCGATAACAACAGGCTGGCAAGAAGCGATGAACCACCCCGCTGGGACCGGCGAGCAGTAGCCGCCTGTAGATCTCTCCCAGCCGGCCGCCGGGCCCGCTGGGCCTGTCTTGAGGCGTGACCTTGTTCCTTCCAAGCAGGTTGTCGCGGGTTCGATTCGCGCCTCCCGCTCCAGGCCAACTAACCGTCACAACGCATGGAAGGCGAGGGCCGCCGAAGGGTGGCCTTCTGCTTCTGAGGCATGTGACCACGCGCGGGAGCAGGCACCTGTCGGATTGCCTCACGGCGACGGCCGGAGCTTGCCCACCGCTGCTGTCTTGATCCCCCTCGTGCCTGCCAGTAGGATGGTGTCTGGCACTCCAGGCCCATCAACAAGCCCGAAAGTGCGATCCTCTACGCGCTGGCAGGATCACACGAGAAAGGATGAGTCAATGAAGAAGATCGCCATTCTGACTGCGCTTGCAATTCTGACAGTCGCCTGCTCGCTCTCCGCGGGCTTCTGGTGGGGCAACAAGTCGGCGGCATCTCCGACCACGCAGGAGGTCAAGGTCTTTGAGGAGCACGATCCCAAACGTGTCTGCGGTCTACTACTTCGACAATAGCACTGGCGAATGGCTTGGGTACTTCCCGGGCAGGCCCGCAGCCAGCGACCTCACGATGCTGGAGTTTGGTGAGAGTTATCTCTTCCTGTTGACTGCACCGATCACTGTGCCCTGGCTTTCAGAGGAGCTGATCTACAGCATCCTCCCATCGATCTGTGCGCTGTCCACTGAGTGCCTGGGTACTACTGTGATGTGCGACATTATCGATGATCTCGTAGCGGGGCTGGCTCCAACAGCTACGCCAACAACTGCGCCGACATCAACTGCCCCGATTGTCTTCAGGGGGACGGTGGTCGGTGCGCCGACGCAAGAGTGCCCCTATCTTCATCTGGAGGGCGACTGCTGGTGGACAGTGGACGTGATGATAAGCGAGGTCGTCAAGATGGAGCAGCTTGAGCGAGAGATAGTCACCGTGATCATGCCAGAGGCCGGCGCCATCGGGCCGGATGTCAACGTTGGCGACTCCGTTGAAGTAAGCGGGCAGGAGTCCATGTGGTCGTGCGGATACCTCTGCGATGCATGGGGGTTCACCGTCTGGCAGACGTTCGCTGAGGACAACTACATCCAGCGCCAGTAGCCGCTCCGCCCGTGGCGAACGCAAAGCGGTCGGCGGCCACTAGCTGCCGGTGCGAAAGATAACCACCGAGATGTTGTCGGAGCCTCCGGCTTCGTTTGCCAGGGCGATAAGTCGCTCGGCCATGCTATGAGGGGTGCCGGATTCTAGAACCCTCGCTATCTCCGTATCGCTCACGAAGCGGTAGAGGCCGTCCGAGCAGAGGAGCAGAAGGTCGTCCTTCTTCAGGGTGGCGGGCCCTGATGTGTCGGGCTCGATGGTCTCTGCAACTCCAATGCCGCGGGTGATGACGTTCCGGAAGGGGCTGCTTTTCGCCTCTTCGTTGGTCAGTCGCCCTGCGCGGATCTGTTCTGATGCCCAGGTGTGATCCAGGCTGATCTGGCGAAGCTGACCTTTGTGGAACAGGTAGATGCGGCTGTCTCCAGCGTTGGCTAACCAGGCTTTGTTACCTCGGACAAGCGCCGCTGCCAGGGTGGAGGCCATTCCCTCCAGTTCCGGTCGTTCCGCGGCTTGAGCGCGCACACGCTCGTTGGCGACAGAAAATGCGTGCTTCAGTGCCTTGGTTGGGTCATCGCTCGGCGCTTTCGGCAGCTCTGTCGCGAGCGTCTCGATCGCCCCGGTGCTGGCGCTTTCCCCTCCCGCAATGCCGCCGACTCCATCCGCCACGGCCAGCAAGAGCGACCCTCCGGCGAGCTCTTGCGCCAGGACACGATCTTCGTTCGTGGGCCTCTTGAGCCCACGGTCGGTCAGGGCAGCCGCGCTTTCGGGCGTGACCATGGTCTGCGGCCTTGCCGCGTGGGCACTGCGAATCTCATCGTTTTGCGCTTTTCGTCCCCGCCGTCTCAGCGATATCATCTTGGACACTTCCTTCCCGCCGTTCCTCCGCACCCCGTATTGATCGTATCACTGACGAGCGGGGCCTTGGTTGTCTCGAAGATGACTTGAACCTGACAATCTGCTGACAATGACAGACGGCCGTGCGTGAGCGACCGCCTTGGACTCGATCGGTCAGCATGCCTGTTGGTCTCTCCCCTCCTATTCCAGGTCGAGCCTGTAGCCGAATCCGCGAACGGTGAGAACGTAGCGGGGATTGGCCGGCTCCTCTTCCACTTTGCGCCTCAGTCGCGCGACGACCTGCGCAATGCTCTCCTCCGTTACGGCACCCTCCAACTCTGGCCAGACCTCGGCGGCAATCTCCTCGTGGCTGACAACGGCGCCGGCCCGACGGAACAGAAGGGTGAGCAGCCGGTACTCCTTGGGCGTTAGCTTCACCGGCTCGCCGCGGACCCGCACCTCGTGCTTGGATGGGTCCAGCGAAATGGCCGCGCTGCGGGGCTCAAGGACGACGGTGACTGTCGGCGCACTCGTTTGAAACTGGATGCGCGAGTCGGCCAATTCCAGAGTGTCGCCGTCGCCGATGGGCGTAGGCGCCGCAACGGGGGTACCGTTCAGGCGCGTCCCGTTCTTACTACCCAGGTCCTGGACGAGAAAGCGCTCGCCGTCCCAGGTCAGGCAGGCGTGACGGCGCGAGACCCGCGGGTTCGTCAGCGCCAGGTCGCTTTCCGCGCCGCGGCCCAGGGTCATGCTTGACCGGTCCACGCGGTGCACTTCCCGTTGGCCGGTCTGCGTGATCACCACGAGGTATGCTTCGGGCGGCGAGTCCTCAACCATCAGCTCTTCTCAGGACTGGGCATCAGTGGCGATTCTAACAGATTCTTGGCCTGCTCGGGCAACTGTCTTCGTGACACCCACTTAGAGCCACGAGGTGATAAAATGTTGACTGTTGTGAGCCCATCCTATATAAGTCGCTTATCAGGGGACCAGCTTCAATGGGTTTGAACGATCTCTCAGTGCTGCTGCCTCCTGCCAGCTTGCTCCAGGATTAAGAAGCCAATGCCAGGTGCGTCGCCTCCAGAGCCAAGGCCTCCAGAGGTCATCTCGCACTACCGTCTGGTCGAATTGTGCGGCAGCGGTGGTATGGGTTCTGTCTATCGAGCTATCGACCGTCGCGATGACAGCACCGTAGCGATCAAACTCCTGCACGCCCACCTTGAGACCGATGAGACGTTCCGCGAGCGCTTCGAGCGGGAGGCCCACGTGGCTGCTCTCCTCCGCTCGCCCTACACCGTCCACCTTCTCGACTACGGCTTCGATGGGGGGCGCTATTTCCTCGTGATGCAGTACGTAGAGGGTGAGTCGGTGAAGGAGGCGCTGCGGCCTGGACCACTGGAGCTCCGGCGGGCACTCCGCATCGGCGCTCAGGTGGCGCGCGCTCTGGAAGAGGCCGAGGCGCGAGGGGTGATACACCGCGACATCAAGCCCGACAACATATTGCTCGGCCCTGGCGAGCTGGCGAAGGTGTCTGACTTCGGCATCGCTCGGCAGGTGGGGAGCGGCACCCTGACTATGCCCGGCGCCTTTTTGGGGACGTTGGCCTATGCCGCTCCCGAGCTTGCCCTGGGCAAGGTTGACCACCGCAGCGACATCTACTCGCTGGGGGCCACTATCTACCACATGCTGACGGGTCGGCCTCCCTATCGCGGTGACCCTCTCGAGGTGCTGCGTCACCACGCTGAGACACCTCTGCCCCTCGAGCCTCTGGCAGGCATGCCTCAGGACGTGGTGGAGCTTGTGAAACGTTGCCTGGAGAAGGATCCCGCGCAGCGATACCAGTCGGCGTCCGCTTTGGCGGGGGCACTGGAGCACATCGCCCGTTCGGTTCCCGCGCCGGAGGCCGAAGCCCCCACGGAGGTGTCGGACGAGGCGCCCACAGAGGTCAAGGCGTCGGCCACGCCGGAACTCGAATCAGCGACGGAGGTGCTGGAGAAGGAGCCCGTCGCAGACACGGAACTGGGCGCCCCGGAGGTTGAAGCCCCGACCAGGGTGCCGGAGGCGGCTCCTCCAGAAAAAACGCAGATGCCGCCCACTGAGGTCAAGAAGCCGAAGCGGCGGCCGCCCCCGGTAGCGCCCCTGGTCACGCTAGAATTGGGCCCGCCAAGAGCGGGGGGTCTTTTCGGCGCTCGGCTGAGCCCCACTTTGTATGAGCTGACCCTTCGCAACAACGGGGATGAGCCACTGGCGCTCCACCTGGATGCCCAGGACGGCGAAGGTCGCTGCGCTTGCTCGCTGCCGTACAGCGTCTCTCTCTCCCCTAACGAGGCGAAGAAGGTCGCCCTCAAAGTTGCGCCCCGGCAGAGACGCTGGCGAGGAGATCGCGAGACGGTTGCCTTCGTTGTTTCCGCTTCGCCGGGCGGTAGCGATCCACCGGCGACCGTCTCTGGGCAGTTCGAGGACGTGCCCTATGGCTGGCTTCCCTACGCTGGTGGCGGGATCGTCGCGGGGGCCCTGCTCGGCGTCTTCCTGACTATCATGATCGGCCTGGCCGGCGGCGAGGGCGAAGGAGGCCCGAGCGGGACGATCGCCTTCGGTTCGGCGCGCCACGGGAACGACGAGATACACTTAATGAACGCCGACGGCTCCGGCGTCACCCGCCTCACGGTCGATCCCGCCGGTGACCTGGATCCCACTTGGTCGCCCGATGGCAGACGCATCGCCTTCGTCTCCGATCGTGATGGCGACTCTGAGATTTACATCATGAACCAAGACGGCAGCGGCGTCCTCAAGCTCACCGATGACAATGACGGCGAGTCCGGCCCTGCGTGGTCTCCCAACGGCCGGCAGCTCGCTTTTGCCTCCGACCGCAACGGCGACTTCAACGTCTACTTGTTGAACTTGGAGGACCTAGGGGTCACCCAGCTGACCAGTGAGCCGAGCGTCGATCGCCACCCAGCGTGGTCTGCCGACGGACTGCGGATCGCTTTCGAGTCGAACCGCGACGGCAACTTCAACATCTACGTGATGAACGCCGACGGGTCCGACGTCACCCCTCTCACGGAGGATCCCGCCGATGACACAGCCCCCGCCTGGTCGCCCGACGGCGAACGCATCGCCTTCGTCTCCGATCGTGATGTGGACTCTGAGATCTACACCATGAACCAAGACGGCAGCGGCGTCACCAAGCTCACCGATAACAGGTACGGCGACTTCGAACCTGCGTGGTCTCCCGATGGCCGGTATCTCGCTTTCGAGTCCGACCGCGATGGCAACAGAGAGATATACGTGGTGGGCTCGGACGGATCGAACCCCGTCCGCCTCACCGACAGCCCGACAGGCGACCACAAGCCCGCCTGGTCATCGGCGGTCCTGGGCGTATCCGAAAGCCCTGAGGCAGGCACGCCCACGCCGACACCTACACCGACGGCTGCTACGCCCACGGCTGCACCCACGACCACGCCAGCGCCCACGGCCACGGCTGTACCCACGCCCACGCCGGTACCCACGCCTACACCGGTGCCCACCCCTACGCCGGTGCCGCCGTCTGACCGGGACAAGGACACGGTGCCCGACGAATCGGACAACTGCCCCGATAGCTATAACCCGGATCAGGCGAACACCTACGGCGACAGCCGCGGCGATGCCTGCGAGTCTCGGCCGGTGTCTGACCGGGACAAGGACACGGTGCCCGACGAATCGGACAACTGCCCCGACAGTTACAACCCGGATCAGGCGAACACCTACGGCGACAGCCGGGGCGATGCCTGCGAGCCGCTGCCTGACCGTGACAACGACACCGTACCCGATGCCTACGACAACTGCCCCGACAGCTACAACCCGGATCAGGCGGACACCTACGGCGACAGCCGGGGCGATGCCTGTGAACCGCTGCCTGGACCGCCGCCGCTATCGTTCGAGACTGGCCCCTGGGTGTTCGATTGGGTGGCAGTCAGCAACACGTGTGACTTCGGGCCGCTCATAGGAGACACCGAAAGGGAAATCCTCTACTTCGAAGAGTATACCTTTGACGATGGCTATATCTCCGACGGTGAGCTGGCGTCGGTATACAGTGAGGACGGCACATACCTCGCTGACGCCGTCCTGGTGTGGCCGGACCTGTATCTTGACTACTCTATCGATTGGTACTGGATGATTTCCTACTATATCGAGTTCTACGGCACGAACGAGTACCTGACAGCGGACAAGGTAGAATTCTTCTCGGACGTGATATGTGACATAGCCTGGCAGGGGTAGCCTTGCAGGTGCTCGCCGTTCGTGGCGGGCTCTCGGGCGCCCTTAGATTACGTCCTTCCTCTTCTGGAACCAGAAGAGCAGCGCGAACAGCCCCACCATGATAAGGATCATCCCGCCCCAACTGACGAACACATCCGCGCCGAAGACGTCTCCGTACCGATCTTCGATGGGGGTCAAGTAGACGCGCCGCTCGGGGTCGGTCTGAAACACTCCCATCCCGGGCAGGCGGCAGTCGACCAGGCTGGCGCCTTCGCATATGCCGGTCTTCACCTGGGTGACGGTGGTCAGCGCCTGGAGGGCCCATTTGGTGCTGGTCAGGCTGCCTAGAGCCTCGCCCAGGATGCCCAGTTCGCTGAGCGTCACAAGAGCGCCGGAGAAGACTATCTGGACAACGACTACCACAATGACTAGGAGCATCGCCTGCTCTTCGCGTGGAGCGAGTGCGGAGATGAGGAGGCCCCACAGCACGCCCGACATCGCGGCCAGCACGAGCGTAGCGTAGAACTGGGCCATCTCCTGCGTGCCAAGGTAGGAAAAGTCAACCGCCAGCAGCTTGAGGACGAACAGCGCGGCGGCATGATAGAGGGCGAAGAGGAAGCCCACCCATACCTTTGACATAAGGTAAGGCAAGATCTTCAGAACGACCGTGCGCTCGCGTTTATAGACAGGCGTTTCCTTGACGATCTCACGCACGGAGCTGAGCGCACCGACTAGGAATGGGATAAGCGCGCTCAAGAAAAGCATCAGCATCGCTCGCGTGGCGTCCCCCTCGACGAAATCGAAAACCTTCTTTGGCCAGGCGATGAGGTCGATGCTCCCCAGCGCCGGCGCGATGAGGAAGAGGAGGGCAAGATTCATCCGGTCGCGGCGGATGATGTTAATGTAGCGCGCGGAGAGGATCCAGAACTGGCGCAGTGCAGACACGCCCGTGCCACGGCCCGCGGCTGCCCTCGGGCCGTCGCCCTTCGCTGGTGCAGCGATGGGCGGGGGCGACACCATCTCTTGTGGACGCAGTGTGGGAACCTGCACGCCGGCGTCTCGCTGGAGGCGGCCGAGCACGAATTCCTGGTACTGCTCCGATCGGCGATAGTCCTCCGCCCAAGCTTCGGGGGTTGATTCACCCTCCAGCTTCTCGTAAATGGCGTCGAAGTCCTCGACGCCGAAATGGAACAGGGCCTTTTCGGGCGGCCCGTAGTAGGCGAGATTGCCACCCTTGGCGAGGAAGACGACGTTGTCGCAAAGCATCACATTCTTGGTCGCGTGGGTGACGAGGAGAACGGTGTGCCCCTGGTCGGCCAGTTTGCGCAGGACGCGCATCATCTGGCTTTCGGTGCCGGGGTCGAGGCCCGAGGTGGCTTCATCCAGGAAGAAAAGCCCCGGCCGCGTCAGGAGTTCAGTGCCGATGCACACGCGCTTGCGCTGACCGCCGCTCAGTCTCTGGATCTGGACATCTTTGCGCTCGGCGAGGCCGAGCGTTTCCAGCACTTCCATGATGCGCTTCTGCCGCTCGTCAGGAGTGGTGTCGGCTGGGAGGCGCAGGCGCGCTGCATAGGCCAGCGCCTCGTAAACCGTCAGCTCCTTGTGGATGGTGTCGTCTTGCGGCACGTAGCCCAGGTTGGTGCGGTACGCATCGAAATTACGATACAAGTCGGTGCCGTTGACCAGCACGGCGCCATCGGTCGCCGGGCGGAAGCCATTCAATGCATCGAGGAGAGTAGATTTGCCCGAACCGCTGACGCCAACGATGGCCACGAACTCGCGCGGGCGGATAGAGAGCGAGATGTCTTGGAGCAGATTGAACCCTTTGCCGACGAACTTCTTCAGGTGCAGCGCGTCCAGCCCCAGGTCGCGAGATTCGTCCACCTGCTCGAGCACTTCCGGCGCGAAGACGAACTTGATCGGTCCGACATGAATGACATCGCCGGGGCGCAGCGGGCGCGATTCGCCAGGTGCAATGCGCTCGCTGTTGACAAAGGTGCCGTTGCTGGAAGCGGCGTCCTCGATGACATAGCTGCCGGTCTTGACGCTCGGTGAGATGCGTGCGTGGATGCGCGATATGGCCGGATGGTCAAGCGTGACGTTGTTCTGCGGATCGCGGCCGATCGTCAACACCGCGGGCTGACGCAGGTCGACTGTTCGGGAGATCGTCGGCGATTCCATCGCCTCCGCCGTGGTCTTGTAGGCGAGGGAGACGGTCTGCGCTATCCAGATCACATCGCCATCCGCCAGCAATTTTCTCGGCACGCGCTCGCCTTGAAACGTCAGGCCGTTCGCGCTTCCCATGTCCACTATCTCGTGGCCGCCGTCGGCGGGCTGGATCTGGGCGTGGCGACGAGAGACGACAAGGTCGTCCACGACGATGTCGTTGGCCGGATCGCGGCCGAGGGTCAGGGCACGCTTCTCGAGGGGAAATTCCTTCGTCCACTGGGGCGTGGTTATGATCAGGCGCGGCGTGACCGGTGCGATGAACGTCAAGCTTTCTGCTTCCCGAAGAGGCGTCTCCGGGGCCGACGTGGGTACCCGGGTGGCCTCTTCTGCGGCAGGGGATAGCCGCAGCGCTAGAGTGAACCCACCGATGGCGATGCTGTCGCCCTCTTTGAGGGGATGCTGCTCCTTCGGCTCGATTTCGACGCCGTTGATTTGGGTTCCGTTGGCGCTGCCAAGGTCAATAATGTGGTAGACGCCGTCAGCCCACTCCAGTCGTGCGTGGTGGCGTGAGACCAGCGGGTCGCTCAGGACAACCTGATTGTCCGTCGCCCGTCCGATGGCGATCGTCTCGCCGGTGAGGGCGTATTCGCGGGCATCATCGCCGCGGCGGATTACCAGGACACCTGAGGGCTCTACGGCTGTCGCCTCCTGGGAGATCGAGCTAGCGCGTCAACTCCAGTTTCAGCCGCATCTTCACATCGTTGTCCACGTACAGCGCGCCGTGATACTGCTGAACCGGGTGGATCTCCGTCCCCT
>LJUA01000067.1 GCA_001303545.1 Dehalococcoidia bacterium SM23_28_2 | reverse complement strand
TGTCGCCCCAGTATCCCTCCGGCGCCTGGAGAGCAAGCGCCTGCCTTACCAACTCCCACTCGCCGATAGCTTTACGAGCGCTCTTGACCTCCGGCCTATCCTGCGGCTCGCCTAGTATATCGATGAGGGTGAAATAGCGGACAGAGGGGTTCTCCTCCTCCAGGAGCCAATCGATAGGGTTGCCTTTCAGGAATTGATCCCACCTTTGCCTGCTCATTCTGCTAGTCCAGCGGCGGCCGGCGCGCATGCCATTCGGTGGCCTGCTCGTAGGCATGGCCGACCCTCAGGACGGTCTCCTCATCGAACGGCCGGCCGACGATCTGCAGCCCGATCGGTAACCCCTGGCTATCGAAGCCGCAAGGCAGGGAGATAACTGGCTGGCCGGTCAGGTTAAAGGGGCAGGTGAAGTGATGGAGGTGAACCTCCCGGCCGGTGGCAGCCAGTTCGTCCTCGATCCTGCTGGCGGTGAAGGCGGTCGTCGGCGTCGCCAGCACGTCGATCCTCGCGTACAGCTCCTCCACTTCGGACCGAAGCTGCCGCTGCCTATCCAGGCCGTCCAGATAGTCCACCGCCCGTAGCTGCAACCCCAATTGCAGCCGTGATCGCACCTGCTCGCTGAAGTCCTCCGGCCGCTCCTCCAGGTTCCGCCGATGGAAGGCCGCCGCCTCCGGTCCCGCCACGGCCAGCCAGATGGCGGGCGCCTGCTGGAGACTGGGAATCTCCACCTCCACCAGCGAAGCTCCCAGGCCCACCAGCGTCTTCAGTGCTTGCCGGAAGCTTACCTCCACCTCCTCGTCCAGGCCGGATAGCGCCTCTTTCTCCGGCACGCCGATGCGCAGCCCCTGCACGTCGCCGCTCAGGGCCGACCGATAGTCCGGCAACGGCAGGTCGGCGGTGGTTGGGTCGTTCGGGTCGGCGCCGGCGATCGCCTGCAGCACGATGGCAGCGTCCTCCACGCTGCGGGTCATCGGCCCGGCGTGGTCGAGTGAGCCGCTCAGAGGGACGACGCCGTGCTTGCTCACCCGGCCGAAGGTCGGCTTCAGCCCGACGATGCCGCACATGGAGGCCGGCATGCGGATGGAGCCGCCGGGGTCTGAGCCCAGGCAGCCCAGACAGAGGGAGGCAGCCAGAGCCGCGGCCGAGCCGCCGCTGGAGCCGCCGGTTATTCGGTCCAGGGCCCAAGGGTTGTGCGTCGGCCCAAAGTGGGAGATCGCATTGGTTGCCCCGAAGGCCCACTCGTGCATGTTCAGCTTGCCCAGCAGCACCACGCCCTGCTCCCGCAGGCGGCGGACGCAGGTGGCATCCTCCGACGGAACGTGATCGGCCAGGATCTTCGAGCCGGCGGTGGTGCGAATGCCTTTCGTCTCATATAGGTCCTTGATGGCGAAGGGGATGCCATCCAGAGGACCCAGCCGCTTGCCGTTGCCCAGACGCCGCTCCGCCGCCGTCGCCTCAGCCAGCGCCGTCTCGGAGAGAAGGGTAACGAAGACGTTCAGCCTCGGCTCCAGGGCTTCGATGCGCTGCAGGCAAGCGCGGGTGAGCTCCACCGGCGACAGCTCGCCCGCCTGGAAGGAGCGAGCGGCCTCGGCGATGGTGAGTTGAACAAGCTGGTCGGCCCTCATGGTGCGCTGGTCCTCCTCTGAAGTGATACTCGGCTAGCATCTCCATATATGCCCGCCCCTGCCGCCTTGTCAACCCGGCTATTCCGGCCGGAAGCCCGCTGACCACAGCGGTTGTGCCACAGACGTTGGGCCACTAAACTTGATCTCAGGATATGTTCGACCCTTCAGGGGATCACCACGGACGGAGTAGGCTGAGTTCCCAAGGCGAGGTTACCAAGGATATGCCCGACGTTATCATCCAGGCGACCGATGTAGTCAAGACCTACGACACCGGCTATTCCAAGGTGCCAGCCCTGAAGGGCGTATCGCTCTCCGTCGAGCGAGGCGAGATGGTGGCGATCATGGGCCCCTCCGGCTGCGGCAAGACCACCCTCCTCAACTGCCTCAGTGGCCTGGACGACATCGATAGCGGCCAGGTCGTCGTCGAAGGAACCGACATCAACCACCTGTCCGACAACGCCAAGACGGAGTACCGCGCTCTCAACATGGGCTTCGTCTTCCAGGTCTACGACCTTCTGCCCATCCTTTCGGCGGTGGAGAACGTGGAGCTGCCCCTCCTGGTGTCAGGAACGGGAGCGCGCCAGGCCAGGGAGCGAGCCCTGCTAGCCCTGGGGCTGGTCCATCTGGTTGACTGGGCCAACCATCGACCGGCAGAGCTCTCCGGCGGCCAGCGCCAGCGAGTGGCTATAGCCCGCTCCCTGGTGAACAACCCAGCCATCGTTTGGGGTGACGAGCCCACCGGCTCCCTCGATAGCGCCAACGCCGATGAGATCATGACCCTGCTGCGGGAACTGAACAAGGCCAACAGCCAGACCTTTGTCTTGGTCACCCACGACCGCCAGGTCGCCGCCTACGCCGACCGCATCGTGTACATGGTGGACGGGCTGATAGTGGACGAAAAGCGCACCGAACCGGCGAAACAGCCCTCCAGCCCAACGAGCTAGGAGCAGCCACCGGTGGATGAACTATTCGGCCTGTCGATGGACTACATCATGCTCGGCCTGGTGGCTGCGCTGCTGGTCTCCCTGGCCACCGTGGGCTATGTGCTGTTGCGCAACCGCATCATGTTCAAGATGGGCATGCGCAACATCCCCCGCCGGATGGCCCAGACCGTCCTCATCGTCATCGGCCTCATGCTCAGCACGCTTATCATCTCCGCCGCCCTCACCACCGGCGATACAGTCGACCGCAGCGTCACCAACTTCGCCTACGAGCTGACCGGTCACCTCGACGAGATCGTGGAGTTCGATGTGGAGAAGACCGGCGCCGCAGCCGCTGAGCCCTTCGTCCCCGAATCCACCGTCGCTGAGCTCGAGGCTGCCCTGAGCGATGACCCGGACATAGACGGCATCGCGCCGGCCATCTTCGAGCCGGTGCCGGTCATCAACCCCCGGACGGGCCTCAGCACCCCTTCGGTCTTCCTCACCGGGCTGGACCCCGATCGCATGGGTGGCTTCCCCGACGTCATCTCACTTGACGGCAAGGTGCTCGACGTCGGTGCCCTCGCCGCCGACGAGATCTACCTCAACGAGAGCGCTCAGGAGGAGCTTGACGCCCAGCCAGGCGATACCCTTCAGGTTTTCGTCGCCGGAATTCCCAACACCTTCAAGGTCGTGGACATCGTCAAGGACAAAATCGCGACGGGCGCCATCGGCAGCGAGGGCCACGAAAGCTCCCTGGAGGGCATGGTCACTAGCCTGGATGTGGCCCAGGGGCTCTTCGACCGCGAGGGTGAAGTCGACTTCGTCGGCATCTCCAACCGCGGCGGCGTACGCGACGCGATGGCCCTCTCCGATACGGTGGCAGAGAAGGTGGAGGCCGCCCTCACCAATCCCAACCTGAGCGTGGAGAAGATGAAGCAGGACACCGTGGAGCTGGCTGAGCTCATGGGCAACGTCATGACTACCATGTTCCTGATGATGGGCCTCTTCTCCATCGCCGCTGGCATCCTCCTCATCTTCATGATCTTCGTCATGCTGGCGGCGGAGCGAAAGCCGGAGATGGGCATGGCCCGCGCCGTGGGCAGCAAGCGCAGCCAGCTTGTCCACTCCTTCCTCTCCGAAGGCATGGCCTACAACCTGGGGGCTGCGTTGGTCGGCGTCGGCCTGGGAGTCCTGGTCGCCGTTGGCATCGCCCGAGTCATGGCCAGCCTCTTTGGCCAGTTCGGTGTCGACATCAGGCCCTACGTCACGCCCCGCAGCCTGATCATCGCCTACTGCCTGGGAGTTGTGGTCACCTTCATCACCGTCGTCATCTCTTCCTGGCGGGTGAGCCGACTGAACATCGTGCGGGCCATCCGCGACATCCCAGAGCCCACCTACCGGCGAGCGAGACGCCGCACACTGATCTTCGGCATCATCGCCATCCTGTTTGGCGCATTCCTCACCTGGGTCGGTGCCAGTTCTCAACTGCTTGCCCCGTTCACCCTTGGCGTATCCATCGCCCTGCTGAGCCTAGCGCCTGTCTTGCGCTACTTCGCGCTACCGGAGCGTCCCGTGTTCACCATCGTCGGCCTGGCCGTTCTGGCATTCTGGGCCCTCCCTTCGGGGACCCTCGACAGACTCCTGCCCAAGATGGAATCCGACATCGAGATGTTCTTCCTCAGCGGCATTTTCATGGTGGCCGCGGCTACCTTCGTCATCGTCTACAACGCCGACATCCTTCTACACCTGCTGGAGCGCGCCGGCGGCTGGTTTGGCCGCCTCCTGCCCGCCCTGCGCATCGCCGTGGCCTATCCCCTGGCCAACAAGTTCCGCACCGGCATGACCCTGGCGATGATCGCCCTGGTGGTCTTCGCCGTGGTCATGATGTCCATCATGAACACCAACTTCAACGCCCTCTTCCTCCGCGAAGACGCCCGCGGCGGCTGGGACATTGTGGTGACCGAGAACCCCAACAACCCGGTGGATGACCTAGTAGCCGCCCTGGACAGGGAAGGCTCAGTGGATACCGAGCAGCTCGCCGCCGTCGGCGCCGTGCGCCTGCCCGACCTCTTCGTCGGTGCCGAGCTGCGACAGGTTGGGGTAAGCGATGAGTGGGAAGACTATCACGTGCTGGGCGTCGACGGCGCCTTCGCCAGCGAGTCGCAGATCAGGCTCCAGACGCGCGCCTCCCAGTACCCTGACGACAAAGCCGTGTGGGAGGCCCTTCGCACCACGCCAGGCCTGGCGGTGATCGATGCTTTCGCTGTCTCCGAGGGTGGCTTCCAGGCCGGAGGTCCCGAGTTCCACGTTGAAGACTTCGACGATACCGCCAAGGTCATGGACCCCCTGGCCCTGGAGCTACGCGATCCGGCCAGCAAGGAGATGGCCGAGCTCGAGCTCATAGGGGTGATCGACTTCGGCTCCAGCGGCAACTTCTTCGGCCTCTACACCTCGGAGGAGACCTTCAACCAGGTCTTCGGCGAGCCTGAGTTCTCCATCTTCTACGTGAAAGTGAAGCCGGGCGTAGACGACAGCGACATGGCCAAGGCCATCGAGTCAGCCCTGGTCACCACCGGCGCTCAAGCCGAGTCCATGAAGGATATGATCGAGGAGCAGCAGGCCACTTCCAGAAGCTTCTTCTACCTGATCCAGGGCTTCATGGGCATGGGACTGCTGGTGGGCACAGCCGCCGTGGGGGTTATCGCCTTCCGCTCGGTGGTGGAGCGGCGCCAGCAGATCGGCATGCTGCGGGCCATCGGCTACACCCGCGGCAGCGTGGCCCTCACCTTCATCCTGGAATCGTCGTTCGTTGCCCTGCTGGGCATCGCCACCGGGGTCGGCCTGGCGGTGCTACTCTCCTTCAACGTCCTCAATAGCGACGAGTTCGCCAACCTCGACATGAGCTTCATCATCCCCTGGTGGGAGATCCTCCTCACCGCCGCCTTCGCCTTCGGGGCCTCCTTCCTGATGACGGTTCTACCCTCGCGCCAGGCCGCAGGCATCACCATCGCCGAGGCCATCCGCTACGAGTAGGCGGCGGGAGTTCCTCGCCGGGGCGCGCTCTCGGCGATAATCCTCAGCATCCGGCCCTTGTTTGCACTTGACGAAATGGTGGCTTCGCGCCATCATTAGCTGCGAAGCCAAAACCATCCGTTCGGCCAGCCCAGCCGTGCTCAGGAAGAAGGAGGGAGCCGTGGCTGCAGACTATCCCGCCACGCTGGACATGACCTGCCGTGAGAGCATCCCCCGGGACCAGGGCATCATGCACCTGCTCGCCCTGTTCATCCTCTGGATCGTTGGGGGGATCATCGGCTTTCTAGCGAACATCGTCGCGCCCATCGTCATCGCTTACAGGGTGAGCAAGAAGGGCGGTGAGAAATACGTCGAGGAGGACGGCCCCGAGTTCAGCCGCTATGGCGGCATGCTGGTAGCCCTATACGCCTATGCCCTCTTCCTCACCGACGAGCTACCCGACAAGGCCGTCGGAAGCTCCGTCCAGGTTGAGTTCAAGCCGAGCGGCAACCCGTCCTGGCTCGAATCCCTGCTCAGACCGATATTGCTCATCCCTCACGGGATCGTTCTGGGCCTGTTGGGCATACCCTTCATCATCATCCTGCCCTGGACGATCATCGATGCCCTGGTGAACGAGCGCTACCCGAGCCGCTTCTTCGAATTCGTGCTGGGATACCTCCGCTGGGAGACGCGGCTGGTCGCCTATCTGTTCTCCCTGACCGATCAGTACCCGCCCTTCCCGGTATCCGATCTCCTCAACTCCCTGCTCGGCGGCGGAGCCAAGTCCTAAACTGCTGCGCGGCAAGCACAAAGCACGCTCTGTGGAAAGGCCCGAGCCTGCCGACCGCGGCCGAAGGAAGCTCAGCCACGCCCTGAGCAAGCAGCCCTTCTGGGCAGCGCTGATCGCCATCGCCGTTCTGGCCGTCGCTCTGGTGGCTTGCCAAGAGGAGGAGCCAAAGGGCTCGCTAACCATCGACCTGGCTCGCCAACGCCCCGCCCTCAGCCTGCTCGGCGCTCAGGCAGACGATAAGTTGAGCGCCGTGGCCGCCGGCGACGTCAACGGCGACGGCCACCAGGACATCATCGTCGGCGCGTTCAACGCCGACGGCCCCGAGGGCAGCAGGCTTAATTGCGGCCAAGCCTACGTCATCTTCGGTCCGGCGGATAAGGACGCGGAGATCGATCTCGCCGAAGTCCAGCAGGACGTCACCATATTCGGCGCCGACAGCGGCGATTCCTTCGGCTTCACCGTGGCTGCCGCCGACGTCAACGGCGACGGCATCGATGACATCCTGGTGGGTGCGCTCCTCGCCGACGGCCCTGGCAACGAGCGGCCTGACGCCGGCGAAGCCTATGTGATCCTTGGCTCGCCCACTCTGGGCCCGACTATAGACATCGCTCAGGGAGCGCAGTCCCTCACCATTTTCGGCGCCGAAGAGGAGGACCGCCTGGGTGCCGAGCTGGCTACCGGCGATGCCAACGGCGACGGCATCGACGACCTCCTGGTCGGCTCTTTCCTGGCGGACGGGCCGGAGAACGCCCGCTATCAGGGCGGAGAGACCTATCTGATCCTCGGCGCGCCCTCCCTATCGGGAGCCAGAGACATGGCCCAGGGCGAGTACGACCTGGCCCTCATCGCCGCCGACGCCGACGATCAGCTTGGCCACCACCTGGCGATGGGCGACCTGAACGATGACGGCATCGACGACCTCATCGTGGCCGCCTTCAGGGCCGACGGCCCGGACAACGCCCGCGAGGACGGCGGCGAGGTCCATGTCATCTTCGGCTCCCGCTCCCTCGGCGGCGTTCTGGACTTCGCCTCCGTTTCGCCCAATGTGACAGTGGCCGGCGCTGACGCAGAGGACGACCTGGGGGCAGCGGTCGCCGGCGGCGATGTCAACGGCGACGGCATCGACGACCTCCTGATCGGCGCACCTAGAGCCGACGGCCCGGACAACGGCCGCGAAGGTGCCGGCGAGGCCTATGTTCTCTTCGGCTCGCCATCACTGGCGGGCTCGTTCGACATCGCCCGCGGTGAGCAGGACGTGACCATCCTGGGCGCCGACCGCGGCGACCGACTAGGCGCATCCCTGGCCAGCAGCGACCTCGACGGCGATGGCGTTCAGGACATCATCCTGGCGGCGGAAACAGCAGACGGGCCCGACAACGATCGCCAGGACGGCGGCGAGGTATACGTGGTGCTTGGCTCCGCCTCTCTGAGCCAAGCGGTAGACATCGGCTCGAGTGAGCACAGCGCCGTCATCTTCGGCGAGCAGCAGGGCGATGTGTTCGGCACGTGGGTCACAGCGGCAGACTGGGATGACGACGGCCAACCCGATGTGCTGACAGCCGCTCGCGCCGCCGACGGACCAGGCGACGGGCGAGAGGACGCCGGCCGGGCCTACGTCATCCCTATTGGCCCCCGCCTCAGGTAGCGCTATCCCACGGAAAAAGCTAGGCCCCTCTCATGAGGGGCCCTTTGCCTTCGCTGAAGTCGGCGCCGCTACCACCAGACTCCGGGGATGGCCGTCGAGCACGCGGGACAGAGGCCGCCCTCCTTCAGGCGATACTGCCGCACGTAGAAGCCAGTCCGCTCGACCAGAAGCTCGTTGCAGTTGTGGCAGTAGGTGTTCTCCAGGGAGCCCACCATGCCCGGCAGGTTCCCCGCGTACACGTAGCGGAGGCCGGCCTCCTTGCCGATGCC
>LJUA01000066.1 GCA_001303545.1 Dehalococcoidia bacterium SM23_28_2 | reverse complement strand
GGCGGCCTCGGCGGCCGTCTCCGGTGGGGCTTCGGCCTCGGGGGCAGTGGCCTCAGCCTTCGCCTTAGCCGCGGGCTTGGGCGCTCGCTTAGCGGGAGCGCGCTTTCGGCGCGGCTTGGCCGCCTCCTTCGGTGGTGCTGCCTCCGCGACCGGCTCGGGGACAACCTCAGCGACGGCTTCGGCGGCCGCCTCCGGTGGGGCTTCAGCCTCGGGGGCAGTGGCCTCAGCCTTCGCCTTAGCCGCGGCCTTGGGCGCTCGCTTGGCGGGTGCCCGCTTCCGGCGTGGCTTGGCCGGTGCCTCGGCTACCGCTGCGGCCTCCTTAGCCGCGGCCTTGGGCGCTCGCTTGGCGGGTGCCCGCTTCCGGCGTGGCTTGGCCGGTGCCTCGGCTACCGCTGCGGCCTCTGGTTCGCCGCCGATCAGTATCTGGCGGATGGCCAGACGGGTGTAGGCCTGGCGGTGGCCGGTCTTTTTGTGATAGCGGGTCTTGGGCTTGTACTTGAAGACCACGATCTTCTTGTCGCGGCCGTGCTCCACCACTTCCGCTATCACCCTAGCTCCTGCCACCGTGGGCTGGCCGATGGTCACCTCTTCGCCGTCGGCCACCAGCAGCACGTCGAGCAACTCCACCGTGTCGCCTACCGCCGCCGGCAGGCGCTCCACGTCCAGGAGCTGGTTCGGCTCCACCCTATGCTGTTTGCCGCCCGTTCGCACTACGGCGTAGATTTCTTCCTACCTCCTGGCACAAACACTCCAGCCATTCTAGCAAAGCTGGCTACGGAGCATCAACCGCACCAAAACACGACGACCGCGGGGCCGCCGTGCCAAAACGAGAACGTTTCGTCTGTTCGGGAGCAGCCTGGCCGGCCTTTGGCCGCGCCTACTCCCTTTTCATCTCCGGGTCCAGGCGAGACCTGGCTTCGCCGCCCCAGGCAAGGCCTGGCTTGGGGGGAGCGATGATCGGCTCGGGGCGGGCCTCCTTCTTCTCGGGCTCCTTCGGCTTCTCTTCTGGCTGCCTCTCGGCCGTGCTCGGCTCCTCATCCACCGGAGCGGCGAACAGGGTCTCCAGGGCCTCTCCCTCGATGGTCTCCACCTCTATGAGGTGGTTGGCTATCTGGTTCAGCTTGGCTCGATTCTCGACCAGAACCTTGCGGGCGCTCTGGTAGGCGCGGTCGACGATCCGCCGTACCTCTTCGTCGATCTCCTCCGCTACCTTCTCGCTGTAGTTGCGTTGCTCGGCGATCTCCTTGCCCAGGAACACCAGCTCTTCTCGGCGGCCGAAGGTGCGCGGGCCCAGTCGTTCGCTCATGCCCCACTGGGTGACCATCTGGCGGGCGATCTTGGTGGCCCGCTCCAGGTCGTCCTGGGGGCCCGTGGTCATCTCGCCGAACACCAACTCCTCGGCCACCATGCCGCCCAGGATGGCGGCGAGGGCGTCCTGGAACTGCGAGCGTGTCCACAGGTTGCGGTCCTCCGCGGGCACGAAGCGAGTGAAGCCGCCGCTCATGCCGCGGGAGACGATGGTGATCTTGTACACAGGGTCGGCGTTGGGCAGGCTGTGGGCCACCAGAGCATGCCCCGCTTCGTGATAGGCGATGGTCTCCTTCTCCCTGGGGCTTATCACCCTGCTCTTGCGCTCCGGACCGGCGATCACTCGGTCTACCGCTTCCTCAAATTCGGCCATCGTGACCTTTTTCTTGTTGCGGCGAGCGGTAAGGATGGCCGCCTCATTCACCAGGTTGGCCAGATCAGCGCCCGAGAAGCCTGCCGTCTGCTTGGCCAGCACCTCCAGGCTCACAGCCTTGTCCAGTGGCTTGCCCTTGGTATGCACTTCCAGGATAGCCGTGCGGCCTTTGATGTCCGGCCGGTCCAGCACAACCTGACGGTCGAACCGCCCCGGCCGCAGGAGCGCCGGGTCGAGGATGTCCGGGCGGTTGGTGGCGGCCACAACGATGATGTTGGTGTGGGTGTCGAAGCCGTCCATCTCCACCAGGATCTGGTTCAGGGTCTGCTCGCGCTCGTCGTGGCTGCCGCCCAGGCCGGCGCCTCGGTGACGGCCCACGGCGTCGATCTCGTCGATGAAGACAATGCAGGGGCAGGTTCGCTTGGCCTGATCGAACAGGTCGCGGACCCGTGAGGCGCCCACGCCCACGAACATCTCCACGAATTCCGAGCCGCTGATGGAGAAGAAGGGCACGCCTGCCTCGCCGGCCACCGCCTTGGCCAGAAGCGTCTTGCCCGTACCGGGCGGGCCCAGCAGGAGCACGCCCCTGGGGATGCGAGCGCCCAGGGCGATGAACTTCTCCGGCCACTTGAGGAATTCCACTACTTCTTGGAGCTCCTCCTTGGCCTCCTCCACCCCCGCCACGTCGGCGAAGGTGACGCCTGTTCTGGTGCCGCTGAACATGCGGGCGCGGCTCTTGCCGAAGCTCATGGCCTGCGTATTGCTACCCTGCGCCTGACGCATCAGGAATATGAGCAGCCCACCGAAGATGATCAGCGGCGCGAAGTTCAAGACGATGCCGAACCAGTCGATGCCGCCGCCCTTCACATTGATCTCAGGCTGCTGTTCGATGGGGATCCCCGCGTCTTCCAGGACGCCTCGGACGGTGTCGTTCTTCTCCATTTTGGCCTTGTAGGTCTTTTCGCCATCCGCCAGCATCACCTTCCAGGTGATGTTGTTGCCATCGACCTCGACGCTCTTATCTACGACCCTGTTCTGCTGGACGTCCTCCACGAACGTGCTTAGGTCGACTTCTTCCTTGCTCTCGCCGCCCGTGTTGAACAGGGTGAAGACGATGGCGATCACACCCACGAGGATGAGAAGATATATGAAGCTGCTTCGGAGCCAGCGACCCGTCATTGCCTTTACCTTAACTTATCCCTAATAGCGAATGGCGAAACAGGTCTTCGCCACCCGCCCTAGCCATTATATCAGATTGGGGCAGCAACACGAAACTTGGCGCCTGGAGCACTGCTCCTACTTGCTCGCATCCGAGGCCAGTACTCCGCCTTGGGCCCAGCTCTCCTTTGCCACCTCCTGGAATATTACGATCGTCGCCTCCGGCGTGGTTTGGGCTATGTTCACTACGGCCTCGGTGATCACCCGCGCCAGCTCCTGCTTCTGAGCGTGGGTGCGACCGGGCCACATCTCCACTCGCACGATGGGCATCGTCCACCTCCTGGGCGAGAATCTTCGGGTTTGCGCCCAAAGTAGCGGCGCCTCGATAGGTTGTCAACCGTTGCCTTCGGCGGCGTTTTATGTTAGTGTAACCCGAGTAGGGGGCGCATCATGAGGGAACCTCCCAGTTTCATATACGAGGAGGACCTCTGGGCCCAGGGAGCCGATCTGGTGGCTGGCGTTGATGAGGTGGGCCGAGGCCCCCTGGCAGGACCAGTAGTGGCGGCGGCGGTACTTCTGCCGCCGCTTTGTCATTTCCCCTGGCTGGCACGCGTCCGCGATAGCAAGGCTCTGTCACCCGCTAGGCGAGAGGAGTTGGCCGACTGCATCCGCGAGGATGCCGTAGCCATCGGCCTGGGTTTCATACCCCACGACCTGATAGACGCTAGCGGTATTCTGGAGGCTACCCGCCGTGCTATGCTCGCTGCCCTGAGCGACCTAGCGGAGGCGCCCGAATTCGTCCTCATCGACGCTCTGTCTCTTCCCCGCTGCTCGCTACCCCAGCGGCCGATCATCCACGGCGATGGCCTATCGCTGTCCATCGCTTGTGCCTCCATCGTGGCCAAGGTAGCCCGCGACCACCTCATGCGGGAGGCCGATGGGCGCTTCTCTGGTTACGGCTTCGATCGCAACAAGGGGTACGCCACGCGCGAGCATCTGAACGCCCTGACGCGCCTGGGTCCTTGTCCGATTCACCGCCGCAGCTTTGCCCCTGTGCGGGCTTGCCTGGAGTGCGTGTGAAGCCTGGCCGGCGCGACCTCGGCGCCTTCGGCGAGCGGGTGGCGGCGGCTCATCTGGAGGCCAAAGGCTACCGCATTCGCGCCCGCAACTTCCGCTGTCGCGAAGGGGAGATCGATATCGTGGCTGAGGACGGCGACTCTCTGGTGTTCGTGGAAGTGCGTACCCGTCGCGGCGACGCCTTCGGTAGCCCGGCCGAATCGGTGACCGAGGCCAAGGAGCGCAGGCTCCTGACGGTGGCCAGGGCCTATCTCCAGCAGCACAACGATGTCCCTCCCAACCAGCGCATCGATGTGGTCGCTGTGAAGCTATCGAGGGGCCGCCTGCTCGTCGTTGAGCACATCGAGGGAGCGATCGCCGACAGAGAGCTCGACTAGCCGCTGGCCCATGTTCAAGCTATCGGCTCTGCGCCTACGTGTCTTCCGTCGCTGCAGGCTGCGCTACAAGTACCAGTACGTTGATCGCCTGCCGGCAAGGCCCAGCCCTCAGGATGTGGTGGGTGCTCTCGTTCACGCCACCCTGCGCGATTTCTTCGCCCACGTCGCCGGCCATGAGCGCGACGAGGAGCGCCTGATCATCCTTCTGAACGAGAGGTGGCAGGCCCTTGCCTTCCGCCTGGGGTCTCCAGCCGAGAGGGAGGCGTGGCGGCAGCGGGCAGAGGCTCAGATGCGGCGCTTCTCTCACCAGCACGACCTCTCGCTCCAGCCCCTGGCGCTGGAGGCCTACTACGAGGTGCCCGTCTCTGAGCGGGTGACCCTGATAGGGCGTATCGATCGGCTGGACGAAGAGCCGGACGGCGGCCTTCATCTCATCGACTACAAGACGGGGGATCGCCCGCCGGAGGTGGATGTCGAACAGCTTCGTTTCTATGCTATTATGTTGGAGCGGAAGCTGTCGCGTTCTGTGCGTCGGGCCTCCTACTTCTTCCTGGAGGAAGGCGACGTCTGGAGTATCCATCCGACGCGCGAGGAGTTGGCGGAGGGCCTGACCCGGGCGTTGGCGACAGCGGAGAACATGGTAGGCGAGCACGATTTTCCGGCCACCATCGGCAGGCACTGCGCCGGTTGTCATTATCTGGGGGTCTGCGCCGAGCGTGACAAGATCGCCCAGTTGAGACAGGAGGAGGGTTGGTAGTCGGCCGTGCCTATCTACGAGTATCGCTGCGATCGCTGTCAGCGGCGAGTGAGCGTCTTCCAGCGCAGCATCCAGGGGGCGGCGGCAGCCGCTTGCTCCCACTGCGGCAGCAGCGAGCTTACCCGTCTCATGTCGCGGGTGGCCGTGCTGCGCTCGGAGGAGGACCACCTGGAAGGCCTGGCCTCCGACGCCAGCCTGGCCGATGTCGATGAGAGCGACCCTCGCAGCCTGGCCCGCTGGGCGCGGCGCATGGGCCGGGAGATGGGCGAGGACCTCGGCCCGGAGTTCGATGAGGTGGTGGATCGCATGGAGGCCGGTGAGATGCCTGAGGGTCTCGATGAGGGGGAGGGGGAGCCTCTGGACGACTTCGACTAGAAGGTTCCAGAGCCAAGCATGCCGATCTATGAGTTCAAGTGTCAGGACTGCGGTCGTTTGACCAGCGTCTTCGTCAAGACGATGGACTCGTCCTGCCAGGCCCAGTGCCAGCATTGCGGTGGCAGGCAGCTGCGTCGTGTGGTCTCCCGCTTTGCCTACCACAGATCGGAGCAGAGCATCCTGGAGGAGTACGGCAGCGAGCCCAGGCGGCCGGAGGACTATAAGGACCCCCGCCAGATCGGCCGCTGGGTGGAGCGCAAGTTCAGCGAGTACGGAATGGATATGCCTGACGAGACGCGCAAGATGATCGACGCCGCCCGTGAGGGGGAGTTGCCCGAGCCGCTGAAGGACGCGTAGGGTTTTCCGATGGCAAAGAAAGCGGAGCAGCCAGCGAAGCGCCTGAACACCATCGTCGAGGACGTGCGGGCCCACCTGGACGCCAAGCACGCCGCTCGCGAGAAGGCCTTGGCCCTCTGTCGCGATGCCCTGCGCCATTCGGCCAACGCTATCCGCGCCGTCCATCGAGGGGATTTCGCCGCCGCCGAGGACCTGCTGACCGGGGCCAGGGATATGCTGGCGCGGGCGGCGAAGGACCTGGCCGATCATCCGGACATCTTCTACGCCGGCTTCGTTCACAATGCCCAGAAGGAGTTCGCCGAGGGCTGTCTCACCCTGGCCCTGGTGGCCGGTCGCCCGTTGCCCTCGCACGCCGATCTGGATGTCGATTGCCCAGCCTACCTCAACGGCATGGGCGAGGCCGTGGGCGAGCTGCGGCGCTACCTGCTGGACAGCCTGCGCGGCGGCGACATCGGCCGCTGCGAGAGCATCCTTGCCGCCATGGACGACATCTATGCCGTTCTGGTGACCATGGACTATCCCGAGGCGGTAACCGCCGGCCTTCGCCGCACCACCGACGCCGTGCGCGGCATCCTCGAGCGGACGCGCGGCGACCTGACGATAGCCCTGGTGCAGCGCAACCTGGAGCGCCGCCTAGAGGACTTTGAGGGGAAGCTCGGCCCGCCTTAGAGACCGCCCCTTAGCACCCTTGTTCGAACCGCGCTCTCGTGCTACAATTAACGATCAGCCCTGGGTTTGAACAGGAGGTCGCATGGCTCTGGACGCCATCATCGTCCGCGGCGCCCGCGAGCACAATCTCAAGAACATCGACGTCGCCATCCCCCGCGACAAGCTGGTCGTCATCACCGGCGTCTCCGGCTCCGGCAAGAGTTCGCTCGCCTTCGATACCATCTATGCCGAGGGCCAGCGCCGCTACGTCGAATCGCTCTCCGCCTACGCCCGCCAGTTCCTGGGCCAGATGGAGAAGCCCGACGTGGACTACATCGAGGGCCTCTCCCCGGCCATCTCCATCGACCAGAGAGGGGCCAGTCGCAACCCTCGCTCCACCGTGGGCACCCAGACCGAGATCTACGACTACCTGCGCCTGCTGTTCGCCCGCGTGGGGCGTCCCCACTGCCCCCAGTGCGGCCGGCCCATCGAGTGCCAGACGGTGCAGCAGATCGTCGACTCTATTCTCGCCCTGCCTGCCGGCCAGCGCCTGATGATCATGGCCCCCGTGGTGCGCGACCGCAAAGGCGAGCACCTCCAGGTCTTCGAGGATGCCCGCAAGGCGGGGTTCGTGCGGGTGCGCGTTGACGGCCGTATCTACGACCTGGCCGAGGACGTCCTCCTCGACAAGAACAGGCGGCACTCCATCGAGATCGTCGTCGACCGGCTGATCACCGAGGGGCCGGAGGGCGAGCGCTCCGACGCGGCCACGCGCCTGGCCGATTCGGTGGAGACGGCCCTCAAGCTGGGTGGCGGCATCGTCCAGGTGTCCATCGACCCTCCGGAAGGGGCCGACCTTCAGGTCGGCTCTGAGGAGCGACTGTACTCGGAGCACTTCGCCTGTGTCCACTGCGGCATCAGCGTGGGCGAGATCGCTCCCCGCAACTTCAGCTTCAACAGCCCCCACGGCGCCTGTCCCGCCTGCACCGGCCTGGGGGTGAAGATGGAGATCGACCGCGAGCTGGTCATCCCCAACAGGGAGCTGAGCCTGGCCGAAGGCGCCATCCAGCCCTGGGCTCGGGCCAGCACCGTCGCCACCTGGTACTTTCGCCTCATCCATGCGGTGGCCGACAAGTACGGCTTCTCCACTGACGTTCCGGTGAAGGAGCTGAAGCCGGAGGACCTGGACCGGCTACTGTACGGCAGCAACGAGATGGTGACCGTCAAGTACGTGAACCAGTTCGGCCGCACGCAGTACTACGACACCACCTTCGAGGGGGTCATCCCCAACCTGGAGCGCCGCCATCGCGAGACGGAATCCGACTACGTGCGCATGGAGATCGAGCGCTACATGGCGGCCAACCCCTGTCCGGTCTGCAAGGGCGCGCGCCTCAAGCCCGAATCGCTGGCGGTCACCATCGGCGATGGGAACATCCACGTCGTCACCAGGATGAGCGTGGTGGAGGCCCTGACCTGGGTAGAGGAGCTCCAGGGGCCGAAGACCATCTTCAGCGAGCGTGAGCAGACCATCGCTCATCAGGTTCTCAAGGAGATCCGCGCTCGCCTGAGGTTCCTAGCAGACGTCGGTGTGGACTACCTCACCCTCGATCGGGCCACGGCCACCCTCTCCGCCGGCGAGGCCCAGCGCCTGCGCCTGGCCACCCAGATCGGCTCCGGCCTGATGGGCGTCCTCTACGTCTGCGACGAGCCCTCCATCGGCCTGCACGCCGTCGACTGCTCCCGCCTGATCAGCACCCTCCAGCGGCTGCGCGACCTGGGTAACACCGTGCTGGTGGTGGAGCACGACGAGGCCACCATCCGCGCCGCCGACCACATCATCGACCTCGGCCCCGGCGCCGGCGAGCAGGGGGGCAGCATCGTGGTTGCCGGCGGCCTGGAGGAGTTGGTGGCCTGCCCCCAGTCGATCACCGGCCAGTACATCAGTGGGGCCAAGGAGATCCCACTGCCGCGGCGGCGGCGCGACGGCAACGGACAGTTCGTGGTCATCCACGGCGCCCGCGAGAACAACCTGAAGAACATCGACGTGCGCATTCCTCTCGGCCGGTTCGTCTGCGTCACCGGTGTCTCCGGCTCCGGCAAGAGCACCCTCATCGACGACATCCTCCACAAGAAGACGGCCCAGCTCCTGTACGGTGCCCGCGACCGCCCTGGCGAGTGCGACGGCATCAGCGGCCTGGAGAAC
>LJUA01000005.1 GCA_001303545.1 Dehalococcoidia bacterium SM23_28_2 | reverse complement strand
CTTCAGGTCGTCCATGTCGCGGAAGGCGCGGTAGACGCTGGCGAAGCGGATGTAGGCCACCTCGTCCAGGTCGCGCAGGCGGTCGATGACCAGCTCGCCGACGAGGCTGGTGGGCACCTCCGCCTTGCCCTGGGCGTACACCTGCGTCTCCACGTCGTCCACCAGGGCCTCGACGGCCCCCTGCGCTATGGGCCGCTTCTCGCAGGCCTTGCGCACGCCGAGCAGGAGCTTCTCCCGCGAGAACTCCTCGCGGCGGCCGTCCTTCTTCACCACCATCAGGCCGCCCAGCTCGACGCGCTCGGCGGTGGTGAAGCGCTGGCCGCAGGAGAGGCACTCGCGGCGGCGGCGGATGCCGCCCTCCATGGCCCGCGAGTCGGTCACCTTAGAGTCCTCGAAGCCGCAATAAGGGCACTTCATGATCTCTACCACCCAGGGGGCAGGAGATAGATTACCACAATATGTTGGGTATGTCAAGCGTTTAAGCTCAACATATTGTGGCCAGGGCGGGGTTTGAAAAAAGGGGGCAGCGGGCTTATTTTGGCCCCGGCCAAGCCCGCTGCCCGTGGCGCTGGTGGTAGAAGCGCTAGAGTTTGTCAGTGTCCGTTGCCCGGTGGGCCGCTACCCCTTAGCGGTGGACCACCGGGCGTCGCAAAAAACTTGGTAGCTCCGTATCTACTATGCCTTGCTCCAGAGAATCCGCCCTGAGCTGGCGTAGCCTCTCCTCTCGCGTTCGCTCCTCGTATGTCTCCGGCGTGGTGAAGCCCACACCGATGAGGGTGATCTGAACCTCGTCGCCTAGGTCGGGGTCGGTGGCGGTGCCGAAGATGATCTCGGCTTCGGGGTCCACTACCTCGGCGATGACCTGGGCAGCCATGTTCAGCTCGTGCAGGCCGAGGGTGGTGGAGGCGGTGATGTTGAACAGCACGCCGCGAGCGCCGTGGATGCTGACGTCCAGGAGGGGGCTGGTGATAGCCACCTTGGCGGCCTCCACCGCTCGATTCTCGCCGCCGGCGCGGCCGATGGCCATCAGTGCGGGGCCGGCCTCGTTCATGATCCGCCGCACGTCGGCGAAGTCCAGGTTGATGTCCCCGGGAGTGGTGATCAGCTCGGAGATGCCCTGGATGCCCTGGCGGAGGATGTCGTCGGCCACCCGGAAGGCCTCGCCGAGGCTGGTCTTCTGGTCGCAGATGGAGAGCAGGCGGTCGTTGGGGATGACGATGAGGGTGTCGACGCGGTCGCGCATCATGGAGATGCCGTTCTCGGCCTGAAGGCGGCGGCGCGACCCCTCGAAGGAGAAGGGCTTGGTCACCACGGCCACCGTTAGGGCATTGGCCTGCTTGGCCACCTCGGCGACGATGGGAGCGGCACCGGTGCCGGTGCCACCGCCCATGCCGGCGGTGATGAACACCATCTCGGCATCTCGTACTGCATCCAGGATCTCGTCTCGGTTCTCTTCGGCGGCTCGCTGAGCCAGATCAGCGTCGCCGCCCACGCCCAGGCCCTTGGTTAGGCGGTCGCCGATGCGCAGCCTCGACTCCGCGTCGCAGCGCATCAGGGCCTGGGTATCGGTGTTAACGCCCACGAACTGAACGCCCTTGACGCCGGCCTGGATCATGCGGTTCACGGCATTGCAGCCGGCGCCACCCACTCCCACCACCTTGATTGGTGGCAGTCCTTCAGTATCTACCCTGTTCGCCACCTTTGCCTCCTTTCCCCTTTTCTTGCTGCCCATATCTGTTTCGTTTGCTATTCAGGCAAAAGGAATTTGAACCAACGACCGATGCTGCGCAGCCATCCCCAGGAAGGGCCGTGCGCTTTCTGGCTCACCCCGTGCCCGCGGCCGTTTGGCTGCGTCTGGTTCAGGCCCCAGTGCAGGAGACCTACGCTGGTGGCATAGGCCGGGTTGGCCAGGATGTCCGATAGACCGTATAGGCCGCGCGGCACGCCGATGCGAGCGGGCATCCGCAGGACCTGCTCGGCCAGAACGTCCATGCCCGCCAGGTTTGCCGAGCCGCCGGTGAGAACGAGGCCGGCGGCCAGCAGCTCGTCGTAGCCGGCCCGCCGCACGTCCATGTAGATCATCTCCAAGATCTCCTCTACCCGGGCCTGGAGGATCTCCGTCAGGCGGCGGCGGGAGACGCTCTTGCGCCTATCGGCGCCGAAGGTGTCGATCTCCACCATCTCCTCGGCGTCGATCGTGCTGGGCATGGCGTGGCCGTAGAGGGTCTTGGCCTCCTCCGCAGCATCGAAGGGCGCCCTGATGCCGGCCACCAAGTCGTGGGTGAGGTGATAGCCGCCCACGGGCAGGATAGTCGTGTGGAAGGGGGTGCCTTCGGCGAAGACGCAAACGCCGGTGGTACCGCCGCCGATATCGGCCAGCACCACCCCCTGCCGCTTCTCTTCCTCTTCCAGCACGGCTTCGGCGCTGGCCAGAGGGCTGAGCACCAGGTCTTCCACCTGAACGCCCGCCCCCTCCACGCACTTGGTGAGGTTCTGGATAGCGGACACGCTGCCGGTGACGATGAGCGTCTCCACGTCCAGACGCTGGCCGTGCATCCCGGCGGGGTCGCTGACGTGCTCCTGACCGTCCACTACGAAGTAGCGGGGGATGACGTGCAGCACCTGACGATCGCTGGGGATGCTCACCGTCTCTGCCGCGTCCAGGACGCGGCCCACATCCTCCGGCCCGATGGGTCGGTTACGGCCGGGGATGGCCACGACGGCGCGGTTAATCATCGAGTTGATGTGGCTGCCGCTGATGCTCACCTGGGCGGAGACGATGCGGGTGCCGCTGGATTTCTCGGCCTTCTCTACCGAGTTGAGGATGGACTCGGTGGCCTGCTGGATGTTCTCCACCATCCCTCGGTTCATGCCAGCGGTAGGAGAGATGCCCACGCCCACGATGCGCATCTCCCCCTCGGCGACTACCTCGCCCACCAGGGTGCACACCTTGGTGCTTCCTACGTCGACGGCGGCGAAGTTACCGTTTCGATACATCTCTCTCCCCCCTTTCAGCGAAGGGAGGGTCTATCACCGAACCTCAGGTCGAGTACGTGTCCCTCCATCTGCTGGTGACCGAGCCGCTGATCGAGGGCTTGCCACACGGCCAGTTTGTACTCCAGGCCGTGGCTATCGCCCACGATGACTCGATAGCCGGCGTTGGTCAGTAGGGACAGACCCTCGCGGCTGCCATACTCCAGGCGCACCAGGCCCACATCCAGGGAGTCGGGCAGAGAATCCAGGAGTTGGTGGGCCAGGCGCACAGCGTCAGCGTCGATAACGTCTCCCGGTTTGAACTTGGCTGAGCCGTCCAGGTGGTAGATGACGGGCGCGTCCGGCGGAGGCAGGACGCCTTCCAGGACGACGCCTTCAGCATCCACGACGTACTCGTCATCTTGCGTGTACCAGTAGCTCCAGGGTTGCCTCTCCTCGACGACCAGGCGAACGGCGTGTGGCCACTGCCGCTCGGCCTTCACTGACTTGACCATGGGCAGGACGACCAGCCGGGCCTCGGCCTCCTCCAGAGGGACGGTGAACATGCTGGCGCCCTCAAGGTCAGCCAGCTTCGCCAGGGAGCGAGCGTCCAGGGTCTGGGCTCCCGTCACTTGGACTTCCTGCACCCGGAGGACGGGCGTCAAGTAGAGGGCCACACAGCCGCCGATCAGGCCTGCCACCAAGAGCAGGGCCAGCAGCCGCCGCCAGAGCCGTGGGCCGCCGGGCTCCTCGTCCGCTTCCAGGAGCACGTGGCCCTGGAGTAGACGTCGCGTCCTTGGCTGCCAGTCGTCTCTAGACATGCCCTTGCTTCTCCTGATGGCGTTCCAGCCCAAGCTCGATAAGGCGGCTTATCAGGTCGGTGTAGGAGAGGCCGGCGGCCTCCCACAGCTTGGGATACATGCTCATGGGGGTGAAGCCGGGTATGGTGTTGATTTCGTTGACGTAGGCACGGCCGTCTCGAGTGAGGAAGAAGTCCACCCGTCCCATGCCGGCGCAATCGATAGCCTTGAACACGGCGATGGCCAGGGCCCGCAGCCGCTCGCTCACCTCCGGCGGCAGCTCGGCGGGGATGATCAGTCGAGTGCGGGGGTCTTCGTATTTGGCCACATAGTCGTAGAACTCACGGGCGAAGACGATCTCCCCCGGCGGTGAGGCCTGGGGGTCATCGTTGCCCAGGACGCTGCACTCGATGTGGCGACCCTCGATGGCCTGCTCCACTATGACCTTGCGATCGTAGCGGAAGGCCTCGGCCAGGGCATCGGCCAGGTCTTCCCGCGTGCGGGCCTTGACGGTGCCCACGCTGCTGCCGCCGCTGGCCGGCTTGACGAAGCAGGGGTAGCCCAGCTCCTGCTCTATCTGGCGGGCGACGGCGGCCTTTTCGTTCTTCCACTGGGGCGAACCGACGACGAGCGAGTTGGGCAGGGGTAGGCCCGCCTGGCGGAGGACCATCTGCTGGAGGGCCTTGTCCATACCCACGGCGCTGGCGGTGACGCCGGCTCCCACGTAGGGAATACCCAGGATCTCCAGGAGCCCCTGGAGAGAGCCGTCCTCACCGTAGGTGCCGTGCACCAGCGGAAACAGGATGTCGATCTTCCGGAGGGCGGCTAGAATCTGACCGCTGAGGCCGCGGCCAGCGGGCTTCTCCAAAGCGCCCAGGCGCTCGCCTCTGATGGCGGCCAGGGCGGCCTGCGTCTCCTGGGCGGTGAGCCAGGTGCCGTCCTTGGTGACGCCCATTGGCACCACCTGGAAGCGATCCTGGTCGAAGGCGGCCATCACGCCCTGGGCGGAGATAACCGACACCTCATGCTCGACGGAGCGACCGCCGAAGAGGACGCCCACTCGCAGCCGCTTTCCCCTAGCCACCGAATCCCTCCCCCACCAGGGTCACCTCCGGCTCCAGGCGAACGCCAAAGCGTTCCTCCACTTTCGATTGGGCCAGGTCCATCAGTGCTTTAACGTCGGCGGCGCGGGCCTGGCCGCAGTTGACAATGAAATTGGTGTGCTTGGGCGAGATCTGGGCATCGCCGATGAAATGGCCCCGCAGGCCCACCTGATCGATGAGCCACCAGGCGGGATGCTCGAGGGTGTTCTTGAAGACCGAGCCGGCGTTGCGCTCTCGTGGCTGGGCCGCCAGACGGCGGGCGTCCAGCTCGGCCACTCGTGCGGTCAATGCTTGGGCGTCGCCCTCGTGCAGCATCAGATCGAGGGAAAGGAGGACCTTCCCCTGAAGCAGGCCGCGAGTGAAGGCGCTGGCCCGATAGCTGAGGGCCAGATCGCTGGCTGCTACTGCCTCTACCTCGGCACTGCTATTGGTGACGCGCACACTGCGCAGGCAGTCGGCCAGGCATCCTCCGTAGGCGCCGGCGTTATAGATGACCGCTCCGCCCAGGCTGCCGGGGATGCCGCAGGCCCACTCCAGGCCGGCCAGACCGGCCTGAGCGAACCGCCGCGCTAGACCAGCGAGGCTGGTCCCGGACTCGGCGCGTATCAGCAGGCTGCCGTTGCCCTGGCGGATGGGCTGATCGACGCGGCCGCTGCGATTCTCGATGACCAGGCCGCGGATGCCGTCATCGCCCACCAGGACGTTGCTGCCCGAGCCGAGGATGAAGGAGGGCAAGCTGTAGCGCTGGGCGATATCTGCCAGCGCCTGTAGTTGCCCTTCCGATTCGGCGGCGGCATAGGCATCCGCCGGCCCGCCGATGCCGAAGGTGGTATGGCTGGACATCGGCTCGGCCAGGCGGACGGGTGCTGCCCGGCGCAACTCCGCTAGGAACTCGCTGTCCACGGCTCCTCTTTCAGTGTCTCCAAGACCTTCGGTCCTACCTGATCGATGTCGCCAGCGCCGATGGTGAAGAAGACATCGCCCGGTCGCAGGGACTCGATCACCTTTGGCGGCGCTTCTTCCAGCCCGCCGACATAGGTGGCCGGCGGCCTGTCGATGGCCTCCGTCAGCTCCTGGGCGCTCATGCCCGCCGAGGGCTCCTCGCGGGCGGCGTAGGTCTCGGCGATGAGAAGCTGGTCTACCTCCTGGAAGCAGGTACGGAAGCCGTCCAGGAGGTAGCGGGTTCGGCTGTAGGTGTGGGGCTGGAAGAGGCAGACCAGGCGGCGGCCAGGGAAGCGCTGGCGGGCGGCGGCGATGGTGGCGCTGATCTCGGTGGGATGATGAGCATAGTCATCCATGATAGTGATGCTCGCCGCTTCGCCCACGAACTGGAAGCGTCGCTTGACGCCTCGAAAGCGGGCGAGAGTCTCCCGCACGGCCGGCTTGGGCAGGCCGAGAACACGCGCCACAACGATGGCAGCCAGGGCATTATTCACTTGATGGCCCCCTGCCAAATTGGTCTCGAAGGCCGTGTAGGACTCTTTGCCGTATTTTAGCAGAAAAGTATACCCGCATATACCCTTTGGCGAAAGATTTTCGGGGAAAAATCCTTCGTTTTTTTTTAGACCATAGCGAATGACCGTAGCCTGAATAGGCGGCTCGGCCTCCGGATGGGCGAGCATGTCGCGGATGGTGGGGTCGTCGGCGCAGGCGATGACGAAGCCGTCGGCCGTCACCTGGGACATGAACTGCCGGAAGGCATCGGTCAGACGCTGGAAGCTGCCGTAGAAGTCCAAATGATCGGGCTCGATGTTGGTGACCACCGCCACCTGCGGCCGGTAGTGAAGGAAGGCGCCGGCGAACTCGTCGGCCTCCACCACGATGTGCTCGCCTCGGCCGGCGTGGGCGTTGGTGTCCAGGTCGACTATCTCGCCGCCCACCAGGAAGGTGGGGTCATAGCCGGCCTCCTTGAGCATGAGGGCGATGAGAGCGCTGGTGCTGGTCTTGCCGTGGCTGCCAGCCACGGCGATGGCCTGGCGCCCCTCCAGCAGGCGGGCGATCATCTCCGCTCGCTGGAGAATAGGCAGGCCACGGCGCCTGGCCTCCGTGAGCTCGGGGTTGTCGGGCTGGCTGGCCGCCGTGTAGACCACCAGCTCGGCGTCGCCCAGGTGGTCGGCGGCGTGGCCCTGGTAGATGGTGGCTCCTTCTTCCTGCAGGCGTTCGGTGAGGGGCGACAGCCTGAGATCGGAGCCGGAAATCTGATGACCCCAGGCGAGGAGGACGTGGGCGATGGCCGACATGTGGATGCCGCCGATGCCCACCAGATGGACGCGCTGGGGAATGCCCTTCGGCCTCACCTGGCCACCTCCAGAAGCAGGCGAGCGATGCTTGCGGCGGCGTCCGGGCGGGCCAGGCGACGGGCGGCCTCGGCCATGGTGGCCCGTCGTGCATCGTCGGCCAAGAGCTCGCCCATCAGGGGGAGCAGACCGTTCAGCTTGTTGTCCTCGACCACCAGGGCTGCTCCGGCATCGGCCAGGAGACGGGCGTTGAAGCGCTGATGACCGCCGGCGTAGGGATAGGGCACGAGGATGGCGGGCAGACCAATGGCCGGCAGCTCTCCCATCACCGATGCGCCAGCGCGCATCACCGCCAGGTCGGCGGCGGCCATGGCCCAGGGCAGGTCTTCGTGCAGGTAGCCGTACAGGTGGTAGCGGTCTCGCAGGCGGTCGGGCAGGTCGCGGCGCAGGCGCTCCAGCGGCGGTTGATGGCGCTGACCGCTCAGGTGAATCACGTGACATAACTCCAGCAACTGAGGGAGATGGTCGCCGACCATGCGGTTGAGCGTGCGGGCGCCGTGGGTGGCGCCGGCGATGAACAGGACGCGCTCTCGAGCGTCGATGTCAAGGCGGCGGCGAGCCTCCGGTTTGTCTACCTGCCAGAAGATCGGCCGGACGGGGTAGCCGGTGACCACTGTCTTCGCTCGAGGTAGGTAGGAGAGGGAACGATCGCTGCTGACGGCCACCCGCTGGGCCAGGCGGGCCATGAGGCGAACCGCCCAGCCGGGGCGGACATCGGGCAGGTAGACTACCAGGGGAATGCGACCGGCGGTGCGGGCGGCCAGGGCCATGGGCACGCTGGCGTAGCCGCCGGTGGTGAGGATGGCCTGCGGCTGAAACTGGCCGATGACCTCTCGCGCTTGGGCCACTCCTCTGCCCAGCTTGACCAGGCTGGCGGCCAGTCCCCAGGGTGAGCGGCCGCGGATGGCGCCGGCGGTTACGGCGCGGAAGGGCAGGCCTGCTTTGGTCACCAGCTCCTTTTCGATGCCGCTGGGCGTGCCGATGTAGAGGGCGTCCAAGTCCTTGCCCTCGCCCAGTTCCTCGGCGAGGGCTGTGGCTACGACCAGGGCAGGATAGACGTGGCCTCCGGTGCCGCCGCCGCTGAGGACAACCTTCATCTCCTCTTCCTTCGGATCATTTCCCGCTCCAGGTAGCCCCTATCGCGGCCGTAGCGGGATACGCTCAGAAGGACGCCCACTCCGGCCAGGACGGCCATCAAGGATGACCCGCCGTAGCTGACAAAGGGCAGGGGTACCCCTGTGAGGGGTATGGAGCGGGTGATGCCGCCTATGTTGATCAGCGTCTGATAGGCGATCCAACTTACGATGCCTACCGCCAGGTAGGCGCCGAAGGGATCGGGGGCGTTGAGGGACGTCCGTATGCCTCGATAGATGAAGAAAGCGAAGAGGGCAATGATCGCCACGGCACCGATGAACCCCAGCTCTTCTCCGATGATGGCGAAGACGCCGTCGGTGTGGGAGCCGGGCACGTAGAAGAACTTCTGGCGGCTGGCCCCCCAGCCGAGGCCGGCCGGCCCGCCGCTGCCCAGGGCGATGAGCAGCTGGCGGATCTGGAAGCCGGAGCCTTCCGGGTCTTCTCCAGGGGAGATGAAGGTGAGGATCCGCTCCAGTCGGTAGTTGGCCAGGAAAATGATCGCCCAGCTAATGAGACCGGCTCCGATGATGAGCAGCAGCAGGTGCCTGGAGGGCGCTCCTGCCACGAAGAAGAGGGTGCAGGTGGTGAGGACGATGATGATGGTGGTGCCCATGTCGGGCTCGACGACCACCAGGCTGGCCACCAGGCCGACCATCAGGACGAAAGGCAGGAAGCCCGCCCAGAATTGCTTGATGTCGTCGCCACGGCTACGGCTGGCCAGCCAGGCGGAGATGTAGACGATGATGGACAGCTTGGCGAACTCCGATGGCTGAATGGGCGGCAGGGGCCCGAGGGCAAGCCAGCGTTTGGCGCCGTTCTGCTCCACGCCGACGCCAGGCAGGAGGACGGCCAGCAGGGCCGCCAGCGCGATAGCCATCAGGCCTATGCTCAGGGGCCGCAGGTAGTGGTAATCGAGGCGCATGAGCACCCACAGCAGCAGCAGCCCCACCAGGGCGAAGGCCGCCTGGCGAGCGATGAAGTAGTTGGTGTCGCCATACTCCAGGTGGCCAACAGCGAAGCTGGCGCTGTACACGACCAACAGGCCCACGACCAGCAGGGCGGCGGTGGCCAGGATCAGGATGTAGTCGGGAGCGCCCGGTCGCAGGCGGCCTGTCTCTAGCGTGGCGATCGCTCCACCTCCTGAGCTAGGTTCAGGACCAATCGACGGAAATCGGCTCCTCGCTCTTCGAAGTTGTCATAGGCGTCGAAGCTGGTGCAGGCAGGCGATAGGAGAACCACGTCTCCCGGCTGGGCCAGGGCCTGAGCGGCTGCCACTGCCTCCGCCAGGCTCGCCACCCGCGTCAGCCTGGGCCGGTCGTCGGCTGGCTGGCGGTCGGCCGCTCGCCGTACAGCCTCCTCTAGGACGGGCGCCGACTCGCCGAAGAAGATGATCGCCCGGCAGCGGCGGCAGGCCTCCTCGGCCAGTTCCTCCAGGGGAAGGTGCTTCTCGCGCCCACCGAGGAGGAGGATCAGCGGCTCGCTGAAGGAGCGCAGGGCGGCCAGGGTGCGCTCGGGTGTGGTGGCGATGCTGTCGTTGTAGTAGGCGACGCCGCCGAGCCGGCGGACGGATTCCAGGCGGTGGGGCGGCGTCTGGAATCCGTCCACTGCTCGGGCGATGGCTTGCGGGCTCAGGCCGCAAGCGCTGGCTACTGCGGTCGCCGCCACAGCGTTGCCCCAGTTGTGGCGGCCTCGCAGGCTGAGGTTGTCAATAGGGAAAAGTCTCTCTTCGCGGTTGTGCCGTCTGGAAACGGCCCAGCCGTCGCGGAGGAAGACGCCGTCGCCGGGGACTTCCGAGCCCACGCTGAAGTAGAGCACCTGGCCCGTGGCCCGCTCGGCGAGGGCGCGCGTCTCCCTGTCGTCGTAGGACAGCACGGCGTAGTCGTCGCCACTCTGGTGGCGGAGGATTCTGGCTTTGAGGCGGCGGTACTCGTCCCAGGAGAAGCGGTCAAGATGATTGGGAGTGATGTTCAGTAGGCAGGCCACGTTGAGGTTGCGCTCCGGCAGGAGCTGGAGCTGAGTGTGGCTGATCTCCAGGACGACCCAGGTGTCCGACGTGAGGTCGGCCAGATGCGACAACAGGCCGACGCCGATATTGCCCCCCACGAAGTGGGGGCGGCCGTCGCAGCGGAACATCTCCCCCACCAGGGCGGTTGTGGTCGTCTTGCCGCTGCTACCGGTGATGCCCACCACCGGCGCTGGGCAGAGTTCTAGGAAGAGCTTGAACATGGAGCTTATCGGTATGCTTTGCTGGCGGGCCTCGGCCAGCGCCGGCAAGTCGAGAGGCACGCCCTGGGACACGAAGATGGCGTCGGCGGCCAGCAGATCCTGGGGGTCGTTGGCCCCCAGCGACAGGCGAGCGGGGATGCCGGCGATCTCCTCCAGCCGGGCGCCGAGTCCTTCGGCGGGCTTGGCGTCGCTTACAGTGATGCGGGCGCCCCGGGTATGGAGGAAGCGCACCAGGTCCACCCCTTCGATCCCCAGGCCGACCACCGTCACCTGCTTGCCTTTGAAGTCGTGCTGGCTTGTCATAGTCCCGTCTACACCTGCGACGCCAGGGCCACTCCCAGCAGGGAGCCTACGATTCCCAGAAGACAGAATCGCATCACCACCTGGGGCTCCGACCAGCCCAGCAGCTCGAAGTGATGATGCAGCGGGCTCATCTTGAAAATGCGTTTGCCTCCGGTGAGGCGGAAGTAGAGTATCTGGATAACGTCCGATAATCCCTCGAGGACGAAGACGATGCCGATGACGGGCAGGAGCAACCAGTGGCCGGTCATCAGAGCGACCACCGCCAAGGAGGAGCCCAGGGCCAGGGCGCCGGTATCGCCCATGAACACCTGGGCGGGATAGCTGTTGTACCAGAGGAAGCCGGCTGTCGCTCCCACGACGGTGAAGCAGAAGGTGGCCAGGAAGGTCTGTTCCTGGAGCAGAGCGATGACGCCGTAGGCCAGGAAAGCGAGGGCGCTGGTGCCGCCGGCCAGGCCGTCCAGACCGTCGGTGATGGCCACGGCGGTGGTGGTGAAGACGATGATGATTACTGCCAGCGGTATGTATCCGAGGCCGAGGTCGAACTCGCCGGCCCAGGGGATCTTAACGTCCTCCACGTCCAGAGAGAAGTAGAGGACCAGGGCGGCGGTCAGGCCCAGGGCGGTTAGCAGCAGGACCTTGAGGCGCTTGTTGAGGCCTGTCCTGGCTTTGCCGACGATGGTGCGCAGGTCATCGACCAGCCCCAGGAGGCCGGCGGCGACGATCGTCCCCAGGGGCAGCAGGATGGACAGGCGCTCGACTATGTTGGCGGCCAGGGTGATGGGAAGGACCATAGAGAAGATGAGCACGCCTCCCATGGTGGGCGTGCCGGCCTTGGCCATGTGCGAAGTCGGGCCGTCGGAGCTGATCTCCTTGCCCAGCCTTCGCCGCCGCAGGAACTCGACCAGCGGCTGTCCCACTACCACCGATAGCGCAAAAGCCATCGCTCCCAGCATTAGGGCTCGAACCATGTCAGCCCGTCAGTTCCTCGATTACCGTCTCCAGAGCCATGAGCCGCGAGGCCTTGACCAGCAGGTGATCGCCCTCGCTCAATGTCTCGCGGATGGTTGCCGCTGCCTTTTCCTTGGAGGACAGGAGTTGCACGTTCTGGTGGCCGGCCGCCTTGGCGGCCTCGCCGATGAGTTGCCCTCGCTCACCGAGGGTGTAGAGAAAGTTGGTGGTCTGAGCTGCTCGCTCCCCCACCAGGCGGTGCCCTTCCTCTTCGAAGCTGCCCAGCTCCAGCATGTCGCCCAGAAGGGCCAGGTGGCGGCCGGGGAGCTCAGCCAGGAGGTCGAGGGCGGCCAGCATGGAGGTGGGGCTGGCGTTGTAGGTATCGTCCAGGATGGTGCTGCCCTTAGGGCCGGCGAAGGTTCGCAGGCGCAGGGGAACTTCGGCGGCAGCCAGGGCGGCGGCTACCTCCTGAAGGGATAGGCCATCGGCCAGGCCCACGGCGGCGGCTGCTAGGGCATTGTAGAGGTTGTGACGGCCGGGCAAGGGCGCTGAGATGTCCTCAGACTCATTGTCGCAGGTGAGGCGGAAGGTGATGCCCTCCAGGCCGCTGGTGGACAGAACAGCGCCTCGCACGGAGCACTGCGGCGATTCGCCGAAGAGGGCAACGCGGGCACTGGTGCGGTCGGCCATAGCCGCTACCTGAATGTCGTCTCCGTTGAGGATCGCCCAGCCGTCGGGCGGCAGGCTCTCCACCAGCTCGGCCTTGGCCGCGGCGATGGCCTCCAGGGTGCCCAGGCGCTCCAGGTGCACGGGGCCGACGTTAGCGACTACGCCTATCTGAGGGCGGGCTATCTGGCAGAGGAGACGAATCTCGCCCGGGCCATACATGCCCATCTCCAGCACAACCCGCTCGTGCTCCGGTCGGAGCTGGAGAAGCGACAGGGGCAGGCCGATCTCCGTGTTCAGGTTGGCCTCGCTCTTGAGCACCTTATAGGCTGAGCTCAAGACGGCGGCTGTTATCTCCTTGCAGGTGGTCTTGCCGACGCTGCCGGTAATGCCCACCACCTTCACCCTGTGCTTGCCTCGCCAGTAGGCGGCCAGGCGCTGGAGGGCGGTAAGGGTGTTGCCTACCCGGAAGAAGGAGACCTCCTGAGGCATGTCGGACGGCGGCGGCTGCTGAGTGATGATTCCTGTTGCCCCGCGGCTGATAGCGTCGTCGATGAATTCGTGGCCGTCGCGATGCTCGCCGGGCAGGGCTATGAACAGGTGGCCGGGTTGTACCTGACGCGAATCAACGGCAACGCCGGTGAACGATCGCTTCTCGATGGCTCTGCTCACCGCGATCAGCAGGGAGCCGAGAGCGCCCGTTATGTCTTGAATGGTTTGCATGGCCCGATCTTATTGCTAAGGGCTCTCATGTACCAGAGCCTCCGGCGCCGGTGGAACCTTGAGGTAATCTAGGATCGACTGAGCCATGCGAGCAAAGACGGGGGCGCATACCGCTGAGCCCCAGGGCACGTCTTTGGGTTCGTCGATCTTTATCAGCATGGCGAGAACAGGGTCGTCGCTGGGAACGAACCCAGCGAAGGAGGCAATATAGGCATCTTCTTTGTAGCCGCCCGGGATGGAGATGGATGCCGTGCCCGTCTTGCCGGCCACCTGATGGCCCGGTACAGAGATGGCGTAGATGGCCGTGATGCCGTCTACCACAGCGTTCATCATGTGGGTGAGCGTATTGGCCACTTCGGCGGTGATCACCTGGCGGACTTCGAGTGGCTGGAACACCTGACGCTCATCGCCGCGACGGATCTCCTGCACGACATAAGGTTGCATCAGCTTGCCGTCGTTGGCAATAGCGGAGATGGCAGCGATCACCTGCAGGGCGGTGACATTGATCCCCTGGCCGAAGGAATTGGTGGCCATGTCCACTTCTGACCAGTCGTCTTCGGCGGGAGTCCGCACTTGTCCCGCCGCCTCCCCTGATAGGCCGACGCCCGTAGTCTGGCCGAAGCCGAAGCGGTGGACGTAGTCGTAGAAGCGGCCCGATCCAAGGAGCTCGCTGAGCCAGACAGCGCCGGTATTCAAACTTTTCACTAGAATCTGAGTGGCCGTCTGGGTGCCATGAGTGCCGTAGTCCCAATTGACGATGGTCCAGCCGGAGACGCGGGCTGCGCCTTCGTCCACGTAGACGCTCTCGGGCGAAACCAGACCAGCGTCGAGGGCGGCGGCCATCGTTATCACTTTGAACACAGAGCCCGGTTCATACAGGTCGATGATGGCCCGATTGCGGTACAGGTCCATCATGCTCTCATCGCTGAGGTCGAGGTTAGTCAGGTCGAAAGAGGGGCGGCTGGCCATAGCCAGGATGGCCCCCGTGCGGGGGTCCATGATGATGATCGTGCCGCCGCTGGCCTCATGCCGCTCGACGGCGGCATCCAGTTCCCGCTCGGCCAGGCGCTGCATATAGCGGTCTATGGTAAGAACGATGTCTGCTCCTGGCTCGGGCGGTACGCGCTTGCTGTAGCCATGGACGATCTGACGGCCCAGCGCGTCGCGCTCGTACGAGAGGGAACCGGCGGCGCCCCTTAAGTCACGATCGTAGTCGGCCTCCAGGCCGGTGAGGCCGACATTGTCCCGGCCAATGAACCCGATCAGAGACGCCGCCAGATTCCCTTCTGGGTAGACACGGTGACCAGTGCGAACTAGCCTGACGCCTGGCAGGCCCAGGTCCTCCACGCGCAGGCTGCCCTGATAGTCCAGCCCGCGGCCGACGGTGACCTCGCGGGTTATGGACGTGCTCAAATCGTCGAGAATATCCTGCGGAGGCCGGTTGAGGACATCGGCTAGGGCCTCAGCCCTTTGCTGGGCGCGGGCAGGGTCGTCCCACACCTGGCTATCCACCACGACATCGTAGGCATCGATGCTGGCGGCCAGGGGGTAGCCGTTGCTGTCGAGGATGGCCCCACGGCGGGGGTTCAAGGCCAGGCTGCCCTGGTGTTCGTCCTGAGCCTGCTCCTGGTACTCCTGGTGGCTGAAGAGTTGGAGGTGTGCCAGGCGACCCACCAGGCCGAGGGTGGCTATGAGGAGAAGGACGATCACTAACCCCAGCCGTCTGGAGATGCCGTTGCCTTGCCCTGCCACTATTTACCGTCCGTCCGCTTGCAGAACATTAGTTCTCGAATTCCTCTTCCTCTCGGTTGGGCGTGCCTTCGTTGTCTATGAGTGCTGTTATCACTTAGGCTCCTACTTATGGGAAAGGCAGCAGATGCAGGAGGGACTGCCACCAGGATTGGTGCTCTTCGGCGGGCTGGCGCGTAGGAGGCAGGAAGCGCGCAGGGACAGGTTGGTCCTCTGGTGCGGCTACGTCGACCGTGATGTACAGCTTCTCCTCTGGTTCTTGCATGTGCAGACGTTCGCGCGCTTCCTTCTCGATGCGGTCCAGAGCCGCCAGGGAGGCGATCTCTGCCTCCAGTTCGTGGGTTCGGGCCTGCCAGTCGTCCCGCTGGCCTTCCAGCTCGCGGATGTTGTGGCCGGTATTGGTTAAATGGCTGCTTTGAAGCAGGGGCAGAAAAGCGGCCAGGCCCATGGCCACCAGGGCGATGGTCAGCACCGCCGCCATGGGGATAGGCCGCCCCTTGGCGGGCGGGGCGTGACGCTCATCGGCGGTGGCCGTATGTGCTCTTGCCATGATGCTATAGCCTCTCCGCCGCCCGCAGGCGAGCGCTGCGGCAGCGGGGATTGGCCTCCACCTCCGACGGTGCGGGTCTGACGGCAGCGCGGGTTGCCAGTTTCAGGCTGGCCTTGTGGTCGCACACGCAGACCGGCACATCCGGCGGGCAGATACAGTCGTGCGATTCCTGACGAAAGAAGTTCTTAACGATGGCGGCCTCCAGGGAATGGAAGCTGATGACGACCAGCCTCCCTCCGTGGCCCAGCAGGTCGCGGCTTCCCTCCAGAGCAGCCGCTAGGTTGTCCAGCTCCTCATTGACGGCGATGCGCAGGGCCTGGAAGGTGCGGGTCGCGGGATGGAGGCGACGGTAGCGATGCCCCACGGCCTTCTCCACCGTTTCAGCCAACTGGGTTGTGGTCTCCAGGGGCCTATCGCGGACGATGCGGCGGGCGATGCGACCGCTGTGAAGCTCTTGGCCGTAGCGCCAGAGGAGGTCGGCTAGGGCTTTCTCGCTGTAGGTGTTGACGATGTCCGCTGCGGTGATCTCCTGCTGGGGGCTGAAGCGCATGTCCAGGGGGGCCTCCATCTGGAAGCTGAAGCCGCGCCCTTCCTCAGCCAGTTGCAGGGAAGACAGGCCGAGGTCGAAGAGGATGCCGTGCACGGGGTCGAAGCCGCGGCTGCTACAGATGGCCTGCACGTCGCGGAAGTTGCCCTCCACCAGCAGGGCAGCGTCACCAAAGCGGGCAAGGCGACTGTGGGCTGCCTGAAGGGCCCTGGGATCGGCGTCAATGCCCAGGAGGAGTCCGCCTGGCGAGGCGGCCTCCAGGATGGCCTCGGCGTGGCCGCCTCCGCCGACAGTGCAATCGACATAACGACCTCCGGGCTGGACGGCCAGTGCCCGTAGCACTTGACCAACCATGACCGGCTTGTGACTTACTGTCGGCTGGGTCGTTGTGTTCACTGCCTTCCTGCCTGCTACATGCCTTCCTTTGCCTGAGCCTGGCCCATTGGGCCCGGTCGATGGGCCCAGCGCTGAGGATTCCATATCTCGAGGCAATCGCCGCGGCCGGATATGATGACCGCTCCGTTGAGATCGGCCCACTGTCGCAGGAAGGGATGGACAACGACTCGCCCTTGGCGGTCGAGTTCGGCGTCATAAGCGTAAGCGAAGCGGTTGCGGCGAGTGTCGCGGCCTTCCGGGGTGGTCACGGGGTCGACAGTGTAGGCCTCGGAGGTCACGTCGTAGTCGTGGGGCGTGTATACCTCGACGCAGCCGTCCTCGCCCCGCACGAGGATGAGGCCTTCGCCGAACAGATGGCGGTAGCGTGCGGGGATTGCCACCCGCCCGCGGTCGTCGAGGGTGTGCTCATAGATGCCCCGAAAGGTCAACTCAGGTCTCCTCTTGGCCTGCCGATAGGGGGACTTCCCCCGGGGTCGGTTCTTGTGGTATTATCGACGGGCCAACAACAAGGGAGGAGGGAAGGTCTCGCAGTCCTCCGCTTCAAGGGAGGAAGCCCCACAACCTCCCACCTTCTCCCACTTTGTGGGTATCATATCACCCACGGTTTTCTTGTCAAGTATGTTCCGCGAGTAATCCGCGAGTAATTTTGTGGGAACTTCAAAAAATTTGGCCGAGGGATGATTATGGCCTGGCGGGTCGGAATCCTCACAGTGAGCGATAAAGGAGCGCGCGGCGAGCGGAAGGACACCAGCGGCGAGGCCGTCCGCGAGATGCTGGCCTCCCTGGAGGCAATGGTGGAGCACTATGAGGTGGTGCCCGACGAGAGGGAGATCATCGCCGCTCGTTTGCGGGAGTGGGCCGATGAGGCGGACCTGGCCTTGATCGTCACCAACGGCGGGACTGGCGTCGCGCCAAGAGACGTAACCCCTGAAGCTACGCTGGAGATCGTCGACCGGCTGGTGCCGGGCATGGCCGAGGCGCTGCGCCAGGAAGGAGCGCGCCATACGCCGATGTCGATGCTTAGTCGAGCGGTGGTTGGCGTGCGCGGCCGTACTCTGATCGTGAACCTGCCGGGCAGCGAGCGGGCGGTGCGTCAGAACCTGGCCTATATCCTGCCGGTGCTGGCTCACGCCCTGGAGATGCTGCGGGGGGAGGCGGGCGACCATCCGGCCACAGGCGAGGGCGCCGAGCGGCTGTAGAAATAGTGGGCGTCATGCGCATCGATATCCTCACCATCTTCCCGGGCATGTTTCGTGGCCCCTTCGAGGAGAGCATCGTCAAGCGGGCGGTGGATAAGGGACTCGTGCAGGTTTTTCTCCACGACATCCGTGACTACGCCAGCGACAAGCATCGCACGGTGGATGATTACGTGTTTGGCGGCACGCAAGGCATGTTGATGAAAGCGGAGCCACTGTTTGCCGCTGTGGAAGACGTTCAGAGCCAGGCACCGGAGCGGGGGCCGATAGTGCTCTTGACTCCTCAGGGCAGGCTGTTCAGCCAGGAGGTAGCGGCGGAGCTGGCCGGCCACGATAGGCTTATCCTTATTTGTGGGCATTACGAGGGCGTGGACGCTCGCGTGCATGAGCACCTGGCAACCGATGAGATCAGCATCGGCGACTACGTGCTCTCGGGCGGCGAGCTGGCGGCCATGGTCGTGGTGGACGCCGTGGTGCGCCAGATCCCGGGGGCGCTCGGCTCGCCCCTGTCCTCGGCCGACGATTCCTTCGCTCACGGCCTTCTGGAGCATCCCCAGTACACGCGGCCGGCCGACTTCCGGGGGATGAAGGTGCCGGAGGTGCTCCTGTCCGGTAATCACGCCGAGATCGCCCGCTGGCGCCGTCAGCAGAGCCTCCTGCGCACAGCCAAACGGCGGCCCGACCTGCTCGCCAGAGCTGATCTGACCGACGAAGAGCGGCAGTGGCTATTGACGAACCTGCCCAATCAGTAGTTCACTAGAGGGTAACCATGACCGATATAACGTCCTTGGTAGAACTGAAAGAGCGACCGGAGATCGAGGATTTCCAGCCCGGCGACAGCGTGCGGGTAAGCGTGAAGGTGGTGGAAGGAGATAGGGAGCGCACGCAGGTGTTCGAAGGGGTGGTCATCCGCAAGCGCCGCGCGGGCAGCAGCTCCAACTTCACCGTGCGGCGGATGACCCACGGCGTAGGAGTGGAGCGGACGTTCCTCATCTACTCGCCGCGGGTGGAGAAGGTGGAGGTAACGCGGCGGGGGCAAGTGCGCCGGGCCAAGCTGTACTACCTGCGGGACCTGACGGGCAAAGCCGCCCGCATCAAGGAGGCGCGCAGGGCCCCTCCCGAGCGGCGGAAGGCGAGCGCCAAGGAGCAGGAAGAGGAGACCGAGGCCGAATAGTTCCACAGACAGAGCGAGAAACGCGGGGGCTGTGATGACAGCCCCCGTTTTGATCTGCGATCGGGCGGTGATATATTGACCTGGGATGGGTCGGCTATGCCCTTCGCGGAAGTAGCGGTCAACTCCACTGCGCCTCATCGTCGCACGTTCACCTACTCGCTGCCCGCCGGCCAGACAGTGGCAGTGGGGCAGGCTGTGTACGTTCCCTTCGGCAACCGCACCCTCCAGGGGATCGTGCTGGAGGTGACCGAGGAGCCCTCCTACCCCGAAACGCGGGACATCATCGCCGCCATGGAATCGCGGCCGCTGATCTCGCATCATCACACCATCCTGGCCCGCTGGATCAGCGACTACTACCTGGCCCCCCTGTTCGACTGCGTGGCCCCCATGCTGCCGCCGGGCTTCCGGCGCAAGCCCCTCACCCTCCTGCGAGCGCTGGTCCCCGCCGAGGAGGTAGCCTCCCTGGAGCTCACGCCTCGCCAGAGGGAGGTGCTGGAGCAGGTGGTTGGCCGTCGGCGGGTGGAGCTGGAGGAGCTGCGCAAGGAGCTGAAGCTGCGCGGCCTGTCGGCGGCGGTGGAGGAGTTGGTGCGGCGAGAGTTGGTCGAGCGCACCTACGAGCTGGCCCGCCCCAAGGTGAGGCCGAAGCTGGTGCCCCCCGTACGTCTGCTGGTGAAGCCCAGGGAGGCCCGCAAGCGGGCCAAGGAGCTGGGCGAGTCGGCCAGCGAGCGGCGGCAGGCGGCGGCCCTCGCGGCTCTGGCCGAAGATGGGCCGCTAATGCCCACTGCGCAACTGCGCGCCCGCACTTGCATCACGAGGGCTGGGCTGAAGGCGCTGGTGGACAGAGAGCTGGTGGCGTTGGAGGAGGTGGAGGTGGAGCGCGATCCGCTGGCGGCCAGCTCGTACCCTCCCCGCGAGCCGCCCGTCCTGACAGCGGCCCAGCAGGCAGCCTATGAAGAGATCGCTCATGCTTTGGAGCGCTCGGTGGCTGGCGATGGCGGCCCGCCCTCCGTCTTCCTTCTGCACGGCGTCACCGGCAGCGGCAAGACGGAGGTCTATCTTCAAGCGCTGGAGAAAGCGCTGGCCCTGGGGAAGCGGGGCATCGTCCTGGTGCCGGAGATATCCCTGACGCCGCAGACGGTGCGTCGCTTCGCCGAGCGCTTTCCTGAGCGGGTGGCGGTGATGCACAGCGGCCTCTCTCTGGGCGAGCAGTTCGACCAGTGGCGGGGCATCCGCGACGGCCACTACGCGGTGGTCATCGGGCCCCGTAGCGCCGTCTTCGCTCCTCAACCCGACCTGGGCCTGATCGTCATGGACGAAGAGCACGAGTGGACCTACAAGCAGCAGGACCCGGCGCCTCGCTACCACGCTCGGCGGGTGGCCGAGAAGCTGGCCGAGCTGACGGGGGCCGTCCTGGTGCTGGGTAGCGCCACGCCCGACCTGGAGAGCCACTATCGGGCCATTTCCGGCAGCTATCGCCTGCTGGAGCTGGGGGAGCGGGTGCAGCCGCTGGTCTCCGGCGATGGCCGCTCCTGTGTCGTGCGGCCGCTGCCGGAGGTGGAGGTGGTGGACCTGCGCGAGGAGCTGAAGGCGGGCAATCGCAGCATCTTCAGCCGCTCGCTGGCTCAGGCGGTGGCCGAGGCCCTGGCCGCCGACGAGCAGGTCATCCTTTTCCTGAACCGTCGCGGCGCCGCAACCTTCGTTCAGTGCCGCGACTGTGGCTACGTCCCCACCTGCTCTCGTTGCGCCGTCTCCCTCACCTATCACGCCAGCGAGGGGCGGCTCATCTGCCATCACTGCCGTCGCGGGAAGCGCCTGCCCGATCGCTGTCCTCAATGCGGCAGCCCTCGCATTCGCTTCATGGGTATCGGCACCGAGAAGGTGGAGCAGGAAGCCGCCCGCGCTTTCCCTCAGGCTCGCCTCCTGCGCTGGGACCGCGATGTCACCCGCCATCGGGGCGCCCACGAACGCATCCTGGCCCGCTTTCTGGCCAAGGAGGCGGACATCCTCATCGGCACCCAGATGATCGCCAAGGGGCTGGACATGCCCTCGGTGACCCTGGTGGGGGTGATCTCGGCCGACGTGAGCCTCAACCTGCCCGACTATCGCAGCGGCGAGCGCACGTTTCAGCTCTTGGAGCAGGTGGCCGGCCGGGCCGGTCGGGGGCCGCTGGGCGGGCGGGTGATCATCCAGACCTACACTCCTCAGCACTGGGCGATCCAGGCGGCTGCCCGCCACGACTACGCCGCCTTCTACGAGCACGAGGCGATGTTGCGGCGGCGTCTGGGCTATCCCCCCTTCGGGCGGCTGGCGCGGCTGGTGTTCGCCCACACCAACCCGCTGTACGCTCAGGAGCAGGCCTTTCGCCTTGCCCAGACTCTACGCCGGGAGAAGGACGTCCGGGGGATTCCCCATCTGGACATCCTGGGCCCCGCTCCTTCCTTCGTGCCCAAGATGCGCGGTCGCCATCGCTGGCAGATCCTTTTGCGGGGCGACGACCCTGCCGAGCTCCTGCGGGAGCTCTCCTTCCCTCAGGGCTGGACGGTGGATGTAGACCCCGTTAGCCTGCTATGAGGCCCGGCGCCGCCGGCGGCTGTATCTGCCTACGGGGGCGACAGTAGGCATAGTATGTCCTAAAATAGTAGCGATTGCTTGGGAGGAGGAGGTCTTGTCTTGGCGACTCGGCCCATAACGGTACTGGGTGAGGCCGTTCTTCATCAGAAGGCCAAGCGAGTGCCGCAGGTGGACGGCTCCATCAGGCGGCTGGTTGAGGACATGATCGAGACCATGCATGAGAACAGCGGCGTGGGCCTGGCAGCGCCTCAGGTGGGCGTGCCCTTGCGGGTGGTGGTCATCGGCATCCCCGGGGAGGAGGTCATCACCCTCATCAACCCTGAGATCGTTAAGCGGTCGGGTGAGCGGAGGGTGGTGGAGGGCTGTCTGTCCGTTCCCGGCTACTGGGCGGAGGTCACCCGCTCGGTGAGCGTGACTGTCAAGGGCCGGGACCTTCAGGGTCGCCAGGTGCGCATAAAGGCCAAGGATGACCTCCTGGCTCAGGCTCTGGAACACGAGATCGATCACGTTAACGGTGTCCTTTACATCGACCATCTGGAGAGCATGGACGAGCTACGAAAGACGGCGACGGAGACGGAAGGGGAGGGGGCCGCTGAACTGTAAGGCCAGCGGCCTGCTACTAGAGGTGGAAGCGGATAGCTTGCGCGTCGACTCCCAGACCCGAGCCGTCCTCGCTGAGATCGCTTCCTTTCTGGATTCCCAGGGCGTGGAGGCATATGTGGTGGGCGGCTTCCTGCGGGATGCGCTGCTTGGGCGGGAGAGCCACGATGTGGACGTGGCGGTGGTCGCCGATCCCCTGTCGGTGGGCCGCCAACTGGCCGATGCCCTGGCCGGCCACTTCGTGCGCCTGCACGAGGAGCATAAGGCCGCTCGCATCGTCCTCCCCGCCGAGAAGGCCGTCCGCAGCCTCGACCTGTTGCCCCTGCGGGCGGACATAGAGACCGACCTGGGTGAGCGCGATCTCACCATCAATGCCATGGCGGTCCGTGTCGAGGCGTTGGCGGGCGAGGCGCAGCCATCGATCATTGATCCCTACGGCGGCAGGCGGGACTTGGCCGAAGGGACCGTGCGGATGGTGCGGCCGGAGGCCTTTCGCGCCGACCCCCTGCGGCTGCTGCGAGCGGTGCGCCTGTGTGCCGAGCTGGGCTTCGGCCTCGACCCTCAGACGGCGGCTGTCATGGCCGAGAACGCGTCCTTCCTGTCGCGGGCGGCTCCTGAGCGCCAGCGCGACGAGCTGATGCGCATCCTGGCCACGTCGCGGGCGGCCCCAGGCCTGCGCCTGGCCGACAACCTGGGTCTTCTCGAGCCCATTCTGCCGGAGGTAACGGCCACCAGGGGTGAGGAGCAGCCCAAGGAGCACCAGTGGGACGTGTTCGAACATAGCCTGGAGGCGGTGGCCGCCCTGGATGCGCTCTTGAGTTCGGAGGAGCCCGCCGATGGGCACTGGGCCCGTCTGTGGCGCGAGCTATGGAGGCAGATGGACGAGTTCCCGGCGGTTGAGGGGCATTTCCAGGAGGAGGTCTCCGAGGGCCATAGTCGAGCGGCTCTTCTCAAGCTGGCCGCTCTCCTCCATGACGTCGCCAAGCCGGAGACCAGAACCATTGAAGACGGCGGCCGCATGCGGTTCTTCGGCCATGCCCAGGTGGGCGCTCGAAGGTCGACGGCGGTGGCCAGGCGCCTGCGCTTCAGCGGGGCCGAGGTGCGGCAGGTGGAGGCGATGGTCAAGGAGCACCTGCGACCGCTCCAGATAGCCCGGGACGGGCCGCCCAGCCGTCGCGCTCTCTATCGCTACTTTCGCGATACGGGTGAGGCGGCCATCGATGTGCTCTTCCTTAGCCTGGCCGACCACCTGGCCACGGTGGGGCCTCGCCTGGACTGGGACGACTGGCGGGCTCATCTGTCTGTGGTAGGCTATATATTGGCCTGGCGCTTCCAGGAGAAGGAGCTGGCAGCACCACCGAGGCTGGTTACCGGCCACGATCTGATGGAGGCCCTTGGCCTGTCGCCCGGGCCGCTGGTTGGGCGATTGCTGGAGGCGGTGCAGGAGGCTCAGGCAGCGGGCGAGGTGGCTACGAGGGAGGAAGCCCTGGCATTGGCCCGCCAGGAGTTAGAACAGATAGGGACTAAGCTCTAATGCGCAACACCACAAATCTTCTCACATTCGCTTTCATCGCCATCCTTACCGCTCTTGCTATCGTCATTGTGTGGCCCTCCGACCCCGGGCGCTATCTGCCCGACTTCTTCCCCTGGCCGAAGGGGCAAGGCGTGCAAGTCGGCGACTTCGATCGGGAGACGATGCGCCTGGGCCTCGACCTCAAGGGCGGCACCTACGTCCTGCTGGAAGCTGACACCAGCCAGGTGCCCCCCGACCAGCGGGACGACGCCATGGAGGGGGCCAAGGACATCATCGAGAGGCGGGTCAACGCCTGGGGAGTCGCCGAGTCGGAGATTCAGCGCCAGGGCTCCAACCGGTTGGCCGTGCAGCTTCCGGGCATCACCCCCGAGGAGGCGCGCGACCTCATCGGCCGGACAGCCGAGCTGGAGTTCAAGGAGCCACAGCGGGACGAGGAAGGCAACATCGTCTGCCTAGGTGACGCGGGCGAGACGGTCACCGTTCCGCCGGACACAGTGGATGTATCGGGTAACCCGCAGCCGGCCTATCTGGTGGCGGTGGCCGGCGAGGAGGGGGAGGGTGAACACGCGTGGTTCTGCGTGCCGGAGGGCGCGAGCGCAGCCACAGGCGAGGTTCAGTGGGTGGCGGCCATGGGCATCGGCAGCGATGGCAAGGAGAAGGCCCTAACGGGGCATTTCCTGAAGGCCAACGCCGAAGTGCGCCTGGATATGGGCACCGAGCCGCTCGTAGCCATCGAGTTCAACTCTGAGGGAGCCGACCTCTTCGAGCAGCTCACCGGTCGGCTGGTTGGCCTGCCGATGGCCATCTTCCTGGACGAGGACATCATCTCCGCACCCACAATCAGGCAGGTGATCGCCGGCGGCAAGGCGGTGATCACAGGCGTTAGCGTGGAGGAAGGGCGTACCCTGTCCATCCAGCTCAATTCGGGTGCTTTGCCTGTGCCCCTGCAGGTCATCCAGGAGTCCACGGTGGACGCCACCCTGGGCGATGAGTCGGTGCGCAGGAGCGTGCAGGCTGGCGAGATAGGCATCCTGGCCGTCATAGCGTTCATGATCCTCTACTACCGTCTGCCGGGCATCCTGGCCAGCATGGCCCTGGTCACCTACATCTCGGTCATCCTGATGATCTTCAAGCTCATACCGGTGACCCTCACCCTGGCCGGCATCGCCGCCTTCGTCCTCTCGGTGGGCATGGCCGTGGACGCCAACATTCTCATCTTCGAACGTATGAAAGAAGAGCTGAGGGCCGGCCGCGGTCTGGTGGCGGCCATCGATGCCGGCTTTGCCCGCGCCTGGCCCTCCATCCGCGATAGCAACGTGTCGACGTTCATCACCTGCGGCATCCTGTGGTGGTTCGGCGACCAGTTCGGTGCCAGCCTGGTGAAGGGCTTCGCGCTCACTCTGGCCATCGGTGTGGCGGTGAGCATGTTCTCGGCCATAGTCGTCACCCGGACCTTCCTGCGGTTGCTGGTGGGAACGGCGTTGGCCAAGCGCATGGAGTGGTTCGCTACCGGGGCGAGGGCGCGGATGCCTGCTGCTCCTGCACCGACCCCCTCCAATCCCTCGCCGGCCAAGGGCGTGGGCTTTCTGGACTTCGTGCATCGCCGCGGCTGGTACTTCCTGCTGTCGCTGGTGGTCCTGATTCCAGGCATCATTTCCTTGCTTGTTCCTCCTGCCCTGAAGGCGGGCGTCGAGTTTGGCGCCGGCACGAGCATGACCATTCGCTTCGAGCAGTCGGTGGGGGCGGAGGACCTGCGGTCGGCGTTGGCCGACCTTGGCCATGACGAGGCGCGCGTGCAGCGCACGACCGAGGGCGATTTCATCGTCCGCATGGGCGAACTGGAGGCGATCGCCGACGTTCCGCCGGTGGGGCCGGCCATGCCCTCGGAGCGGGAAGCGATCGAGAGCGGGCTGGAGGATCGCTTTGGCGCGCTGACGGTGCGGGACTTTGCCTCCGTGTCCGAGATCGTTTCGCGGGAGATCGCCCGCAACGCGACCATAGCGGTGGTAGCGGCGGCGGTGGGCATCCTGCTGTACATAATCTGGGCCTTCCGCCATCTGCCCAAGCCCTGGCGCTACGGCGTGTGTGCCATTATCGCCGTGCTCCACGATACGCTGGTGGTGGTGGGCGCATTTTCCATCTTGGGGAAGGTGTTCGGGATGGAGATCAACACGATGTTCATTACCGGGCTGCTGACGATCATCGGCTTCAGCGTGCATGACACCATCGTCGTGTTCGACCGTGTACGCGAGAATGTGATGCGCAACCCGGGGGTGGGGTTCGCCGAGATCGTCAACGCCAGCCTGACCGAGACGCTGGCCCGCTCGCTGAACACCTCTCTGACCCTGGTAATGACCATCGTCGCTCTGCTCCTGCTGGGCGGTGTGACCATTCAGAGCTTCCTGCTGGTGCTGCTCATCGGCGTGGTCAGCGGTACCTACAGCTCCATCTTCGTGGCCAGCCAGCTCCTGGTGAGCTGGGAGGAGGGGGACGTGCTGCGCATCTTCCGGCGGCTGTTCCCCAGGCTGGCGCCGGTGCCCGGCAGCTAGGGCCGCCTGCTGAGGGTCGCCTATGCCCGTCGAGTTCATCGGCAAGCCCATCGAGGTGGAGTTGAGTGGAGAGCCTGCGGGCGCTCCCGTGACCTTCCGCCTCGGCCGCAAGGAGTACAAGGTGGCCGAAGTCCTCCAGCACTGGGAGGACCATAGCATCCGCGAAGGAATGCCAGGGCGTGGCGACTGGCGCTCCCTGGACTGGCTGCCCACGCGGCGGCATGGCAAGCGCCGGCAAGAGAAGAGCAAGTGGTTCGCCCACCGGAAGCTGTAGGCTAGGCCCGCGGCATATCGCCTCTTCGCAGCGTCTAGTCGGTGGCAGAAGGCCTTCGGCTCTCGGGCAGCCTCTCTTGCTCTTCGAGCCATCCAGTTGTCCCGAGCTTGGCGCGACGCCTGAGGCTTTCGATGCTTTCCTTCTTTTGCAGATCGGCCTGCGGGTCGTTGGGGTCCTTCAGATCGAGGTACGTTGCGCAGGGCAAGTCGGGGCAGAGACCGCAGTGCTCAAGCTCTCGCTCTTCTGCGCAGCATTTCCAGATTGGGCACACGTCCCAGGGGATTTGATCCAGTTTTGTCCAGAACACTCTGCCCTTTTCTGCGGTGCAGCCGTTGCACTCCTTGCCCAGGTAGCTGCAACGTCCGCAGTAGATTCCACAGACGGCTGCTAGATTCGTCTCTGCCATCCCATCTATCTCCTGCCGCCTAGCTGCCCTCCGGCCGGCGGAGGACGCGCTCGTCGCCCACGCGACGGGTGATGCGCTGCTCGTCCAGGTGCTCCAGGAGAGCCTGGGCATAGCGGCGGCTGGTGGCGAACATGTCCCGCACCTGGGCGAGGGTGATCGTGCCCTCGGCCTTCAGGTGCTCCACAATGCGAGCGGTCATCTCCTTGTAGGTCTCGCTGGCGAAGGCGACGTTGTCGGCCACCCGCACGATCTGGCCTTTCTCCTCCAAGTAGGCCAGGAGCTCGGCATCGGGACGGCCGTGGGTGGGCGGCGCGTAGGGGCTGGCCCGCAGGGAGGCGAGGAAGGCGTCGGCGGCGGCCTGCTCGGCCGGACTCACGCTCGGCGCGTGTTCGGGCAGGGCAAGCGTGCCGGCCTCCTCGCGAACCTCCTTTCGCTCGGCCAGGGTAGCCACGGCCGCGTCGAATGCCCGCGGGTCGAGCTTCAGGCGGCTGCGCAGCTCCTCCCTGGCGACGCCCCGGCGCAGGGGGCGCTGGCGGTGGAAGGTGGAGAGGGTCTCCTTTACGCGCGCGCTGAGATCGGCGAACCCCTGGGCGCTGTAGAGGAGCGAGCTGGGGTCGAGCTTCCGGCCGCCGAGAACAAGAGCGCGGCCGCCCTCGACCAGGCCGGCGGCCGCCGCCAGCACCTGGTCGGAAGCCAGCTCCGTGTGGCGGGCAAGCTGGCCCACCTCGCAGGGCTCCAGGCGTGACAGGGCGACGAGCACCATGTCCTCGGGGGAGCCGCGGTCCAGCTTCTCCAGCGTCTCTAGGGTGGGCTGATGGAAGCGACGATGACGGCGCACGTGGGTGTCCACCACTTTGCCGCCGCCCAGGGTATCGTTGGGCGAGCGGACGACGAACAGGTCGCCGGCGGCCACCGCCAGCGGCTCCTCCAGGCGGAGCTGGGCCCAGGCCGTCTGGTCGGCCGGTAGCTCGTCGCGATCGAGGAGGAGCAGGCGGCCGCTCACCTCGCTGGAGCCGGCGTGGAAGGAGACCTGAAGGTTGTGGCGAATGGGTCGGGGCAGGTAGCTCACCGCCCGCAGGCGCACATCGACGGCCGTGGTCGGGCGGAGCCAGCCGGGGGTAGTGACCACCATGCCCCGCTGCAGGTCGCGAGGGGAGACGCCCACCAGATTCAGGGCCAACCGGCGGCCGGGCGAGGCCTCGTCCAGCTTGCGCTGGTGGGTCTGCATCCCGCGGAGACGCGACCGCAGGCCGCCGGGGACGATCTCCACCTCCTGGCCCGTCCGGAAGGAGCCGTCGACGAGGGTGCCGGTGACGACGGTGCCGAAGCCGGCGACGGTGAAGGCGCGGTCGATGGGCAGGCGGGGCCGGCCCAGGTCACGCTTGGGAGGCATCTCGGCCAGCGCCTTCTCGATGGCCTCCATCAGCCCCGGGAGCCCCTCGCCGGTGACGGCGGAGCAGGTCACGATGGGCGAGCCCTCGAGGGTAGTGCCGTCGATGACCTCGGCGGCCTCGGCCTCCACCAGGGATAGCAGGTCGCTGTCTACCAGGTCCTTCTTGGAGATAGCGACGACGCCTCGGCGGACGTCCAGCAGGTCGAGGATGGCCAGGTGCTCGCGGGTCTGGGGCATGACCCCTTCGTCGGCGGCGATGACCAGCAGGGCGAGGTCGATGCCGCCGATGCCGGCCAGCATGTTCTTGATGAACCGCTCGTGGCCGGGGACATCGACGATACTCACCTCCTGGCCGCCGGGGAGCTCGAGCCAGGCGAAGCCCAGGTCGATGGTCATCTCCCGCTCCCGCTCCTCCTGGAGGCGGTCGGGGTCGATGCCGGTCAGGGCCTTCACCAGGGCCGACTTGCCGTGATCGACGTGGCCAGCGGTGCCTATGACGTACATCTGGTCTATGCCCTAGGACGGCTGTCGTGAGGAAGCATGGGCTGGACGATTCGCGGGCCGATCATAGCATAGGCAGGAGGGGGAACAAAGGCCTTCGTTGGGTAGGGCCATTGTGACTTGGGGGAGGCGTTTGCTACCATGGAATAGCGAGACGGAATATGGCACGCGTAGGCTGGGTCTACGACCCCTTTTACCTAGAACACGACACGGGCGGTCATCCGGAGAACTCGGGCCGGTTGCTCGCCGTTCTCGCGCTCCTGGAGGAGTGCGGGCTGCTCTCTTCTCTCGCGCCTGTCACTGCCGTCGATGCCAGCGAGGCGGACCTGGAGCTGGTGCACGACCCGGATATGATCCGCTGGGTGCGAGAGGCAACCGAGGCCGGCCAGCGCTGGCTGGAGGCGGACACGGCGGTCTGCCCCAAATCGTATGCCGTGGCTCTGCGGGCGGCTGGCGGCTGCCTGCAGGCGGTGGATGCTATCCTAACCGACAAGATCGATTCGGCCTTCTGCCTGGTGCGGCCGCCGGGCCACCACGCCACAGTCGACCGGCCGATGGGCTTCTGCCTGTTCAACAACGTGGCCATCGTCGCCAAACACGCCCAGGCGCGACGGGGCCTGGAGCGCGTGGCCATCGTCGACTTCGATGTACACCACGGCAACGGCACCCAGGACACCTTCTACGCCGATCCGTCCGTGCTCTACTTCTCCACTCACCAGTCGCCCTTCTATCCGGGCACCGGCTCCTGGCGGGAGGTAGGTGAGGGCGAGGGCCGCGGTTCCACGGTGCACCTGCCCCTGCCGGCGGGCTGCGGCGATGACCAGTATCGCCGGGCCTTTGAGGAGGTGCTGGTGCCCGTGCTGCGGCGGTTCCAGCCCCAGCTCATCCTCGTCTCCGCCGGCTTCGATGCCCACTTCAAGGATCCGTTGGCCAGCATGCGCCTGAGCTGCGCCGGCTATCGGGCGCTGACTCTGATCCTGCAGGCGGTGGCGGACGAGACGTGCCAGGGACGACTGCTGTTCGCTCTTGAGGGCGGCTACGGCGGCGATTCGCTGGCCTGGTCGGTGCGCGCCTGCCTCGACGTGCTGCTGGGCAATCCCTTCGCGCCCGACCCGCTGGGCTCCGCTCCTCCGGACTACGAGCCGGGCATCGGGCCGCTGCTGACGGCGGTGAAGGAACTGCTCGGCCTGGCCTAGTCCAGCAGGAAGCGCTGGAAGGCCTCGTTGCCCAGGAGCCGTCCTCCAGCGCTAAGGCGAAGGCAGCCGTTGCTGCGCTCAAGGAGGCCGAGGGCTTCCAGTTCCTCCACTTCAGCACCGTAAACGGACATCAGCTCCTGCCCGAAGCGGCGGCGAAACTCTTCCAGCGGAAGCCCACTTGTCAGGCGCAGGCCGAGGACGACCGTCTCGGCCATGGCGCGAGCGGCCGTCATCTCTTCGACGGAAGCGATGTGCTCCAGGCTCGCCAGGAAGCAGCCGAGACCCTCGGCGGGACGTGCGTTGGCTTTCGCGCTCCCTTCCACCATCGGTATGTACCGTCGCGGGTCCTTGACGTTGGCGAAGCGGAAGCCGCCGAAGCAGGAGTGGGCACCCGCTCCCAAGCCCAGATACGGTTCGTTCAGCCAGTAGGCCAGGTTGTGGCGGCAGTGGCGATCGGGGAGAGCCCAGTTGGAGATCTCGTAGTG
>LJUA01000065.1 GCA_001303545.1 Dehalococcoidia bacterium SM23_28_2 | reverse complement strand
AGGCCCACGGTCGGCAGGTAGCGGGGGCCGGGCTGGCCCTGGCTCATGGCCTCAGCGCCCCTGCTGGCGCTGCTGCCCCCACCAACTGTGTGGCAATTCTGGAGCGGGGGTGAGCCATGGCTAGAAGAGTAGCTATCGTTGGTGTCGGCCTGACCAAGTGCTCCAGCCACCGCCGCGACGTGACCTACCCGGAGCTCGTCCACGAGGCGGTCAGCGCAGCCCTGACCGACGCTAACCTAAAGCACAAGGATATCGACGCCGTCGTCTACGGCGCTATGGACCCCTTCGATGGCGTTTTTGCCCCCGAAAGGTGGAACGTGGACGCCTGCGTGGGCGCTGGCGCCCTGAATAAGCCCTTCATCAAGCTCACCACCGGCGGCACCACCGGCGGCTCCGTGGCCCTCGGCGGGTACTACCACGTCACCTCGGGGCTGTTCGATGTGGTGCTGGTAGTGGCCTCCCAGCGGGTAGGCGAAACCCTGGAGGCCCAGCTCGTTCTCAACACCTGCATCGACCCCATATACGAGCGCTGGATGGGCGGCGGCGCTATCATGGTCGGTGCTAACCAGGCCGCCAGTCACTTCCACTTCTACGGCACCACCGAGGAAGACCTGGCGATGGTGGCCGTCAAGAACTACGCCAACGCCCTCAACAACCCTTATGCCCACCTTCAACGCCACCTGACGATGGAGGACTGCCTGAAGATGCGCATGATCTCCTGGCCTCTCCGCCTGAGCGACTGCTGCCCCAGTTCCGATGGCGCTTGTGCCATCATCCTCGCCTGCGAAAAGCGGGCCCGCAAGATAACGAAGACGCCCGCTTGGGTACGGGGGGCAGGCCAGATCACCGACAACTACTACGTGGGCGACCGCCCCTGGTTTCAAGACTGGGAGGCTCTATCGATACTGGCCCACCGCGTGTACAGTGAAGCCAAGATCGACAATCCGCTGGAAGAACTGGATGTGGCCGAGCTATACAATGCCTTCACCATTCAGGAGATCATTGAATCCGAGGCCCTGGGTTTCTGCGAGCCAGGGAAGGGGACCGAACTCCTCCGCAAGGGCGTGACCAGCATGGACGGCAAGCTGCCTATCTGCCCCTCGGGGGGAACACTCTGCACAAACCCCATCGGCGCTACGGGCCTCTTCCGAATAGCCGAGGCCGCTCTACAGGTGATGGGCAAGGCTGATAAGCGGCAGGTGACAAGGAAGCACTGTGAAAACGGGAGGACGAGGCGATGACACAGGAAGAGGAAATTCTGATAATGCCGGGAGCCTGGAACCTGCCCTTCCGCCATACGGCGGGGAGGTTTGCCAGCCGCTTCTTCCGAGAATTAAGGGACAACAAGAAGATCTTCGGCGTGCGCTGCCCTGAGTGCCGCCGAGTGCTGATGCCGCCTCGCCCATTGTGCGAGCGGTGCTTCGCCGCCATCGACGAGTGGGTGGAGGTCGGACAGCAGGGAACCTTGGAGGCCTTCACCATCTGCTACGTGCCCTTCCTGGGCCTGCCGCCGCCGCCTATCGCCACCGTCATGGTCAAGCTGGACGGCGCCGACGGCTGTCTGAGTCATATCCTGAGCGGCGTTGACCTCAGCGACCCAGACAAGGCCAAGGACGTGGTGAAGATCGGCATGCGGGTGGAGGTCGTCTGGCGCGATGAGCGCAAGGGGGAGATCAGCGACATCGAATATTTCCGACCGGTCGGGTAAGAAGGCCCAGCCTGCCCGGCGAGGGACTACCGTACTTTAGCTGTTTGCCTCCCCTAGGCTCCGAGCCAGGTCGATGAAGAAGTTGATCGACCGGGGGTTGCTTATCGCGTCCGGGCTGACCGCCTTTTCCGGCGGAGTGCCGGCGAGAATCCGCTTAACCGGTACCTCCAGCTTCTTCTGGTTGAGAGTGCGGGGAATGTCGGAGACGGCATAGATCGCGTCGGGCACGTATCGGGGAGAGATCTCCTGCCGGAGCTTCTCCTTGATTCGCGCTTGAAGCCGCTCGTCCAGGCTTACGTCACTGCTCGGCACGACGAACAGCAGCAGACGGCCCTCGCTCCCGAGTTGGCCTGTGTCCACAACCAGGCTGTCCACGATCTCGGGTAGCTCCTCCACCACCCGATAGAACTCGCTGCTGCCCATGCGGACGCCGGCCCGGTTAAGGGTGGAGTCCGAGCGTCCGTAGATCACGCAGCTACCCTTGCGCCCGATCTTGATCCAGTCGCCGTGGCGCCAGACTCCTGGAAAGGTATCGAAGTAGCTGGCCTGGTAGCGCTGGCCATCGGGATCGTTCCAGAAAAAGAGGGGCATAGAAGGCAGAGGTTCGGTGAGCACCAGCTCCCCCACCTCCTCTACCATGGGATGCCCCTCCTCATCATATGCCTCCACGCGAGCGCCCAGACCGCGGCACTGGATCTCTCCGGCATGCACCGACAGGGTCGGACAGGACAGAACGAATGCCGTGCATACGTCCGTCCCTCCGCTTACCGAGCCCAGCAGCAGGTCCTTCTTTACCTTTTCGTAGACCCAGCGGAAACCCTCTGGCGGAAGCGGCGCACCTGTGGAGCCCAGCCCCCGTAGGCTGCTCAGATCGAACTGGCGGCCAGGCTCGATGCCCTCCTTCTGGCAAGCCAGGATGTAAGGAGCGCTGGTGCCGAAATAGGTCATCCCCGTCTCCTCAGCGAAGCGCCAGAGGGCCCCCATGTCGGGATGGCCAGGACTTCCGTCGTACAGCAGGACAGTCATGCCCAGCAGCAGCCCGCTTATCAGGAAGTTCCACATCATCCAGCCGGTGGTGGTGAACCAGAAGAACCGGTCCTCGGCGGTCAGGTCCAAGTGCAGGGAGAGCGCCTTCAGGTGTTCCAATAGGATCCCGCCGTGCCCCTGAACGATAGCCTTGGGGACTCCCGTGGTGCCCGACGAGTAGAGCACCCACAGCGGATGCTCGAAGGGCACCGGCTCGAAGAGCAGCTCCCCCGTTTCGCCGAGCAGGTCACCCCACAGCGTTACGTTGCCCAGGTCTGCCGTCACTGGATGGTCACCGAGATAGGGGACCAAGACGGTGGCCTCCAACGTAGGAAGGTGATGCTGTATCTCGGCGACGGCGGCCAGCCTTTCGTAGGGCTTGCCGTTGTAGTGGTAGCCGTCCACCGCGAACAGCACCTTGGGCTCGATCTGCTGGAAGCGGTCTACCACGCTACGGATGCCGAACTCAGGCGAGCAACTGGACCACACCGCGCCGATGCTGGCGGTGGCCAGAAAGGCGACCAGCGTCTGGGGGATGTTGGGCATGCAGGCCACCACCCGATCGCCGCGCCCGATACCGAGCCGCCTGAGTCCCGCCGCCACCGATGCAACCTGCGAATACAGATCGGCATAGGTCAGCGAGCTGAGCGACTTGACCTCCGACTTGAACACCACAGCCGGCTGATCGTCTCGGCGCCACAGGGCATGCTCGGCGTAGTTCAGTTCGGCGCCCGCAAACCAGTGTGTCCCAGGCATACAGCGCTCGGGCAAGACCTGCGTGTAGGGCCGGTGAGCCTTCACCCCAAAGAAATCCCAGATAGAAGCCCAGAAGGCTTCGAGGTCGGTCACCGACCACTGCCATAGGTCCTCGTAGGAACCGAAGGCGAGCCCCTTTTCTTCCTTCAGCCAGCGCAGGTACCGGCTGATATTGGCCTGCGCTTTTTGCTCCTCCGAGGGCTGCCAGAGAAGGGTCCCCTCCGAGATCGGCTCAGTCGGCACCTCGCGCTCCATCACAATTCCCCTTTCAGGCGTGCGTCGGGTGAAACCGAGTTCCCGCCCCGATTATAGCTGCCACCGATAAGGGCCTCCAGCCAGTTCGAGGCATCGAGTTAAGGGCAGCAGTCAGGCCAGCCCCCTACAGCAGGGTCATCTCCTCAACATCGGGCGGCACGATGATCTTGGCGTCCGTTAGGGCCTGCACATCCTCCGCCGTCCAGCCGGGGGCCACCTCCCGCAGCACCAGCCCTTCGGGGGTCACATCCAGAACGGCGATGTCGGTGATGATCCGGTGCACGCACCGCGGCGCGGTAAGCGACTGCGTGCACTCCTTGACGATCTTGGGATCGCCATCCTTGGTAGTGAAGGTGGTCAGGGCGATGACCTTCTTGGCACAGAAAGCCAGGTCCTGCCCTCCGCCCAGGCTCCCGATCTGTTTGCCGGGGATGATGTAGTTGGCCAGATCCCCCTTCTCCGACACCTGCACCGCCCCCAAGACGGTGATATCCACGTGGCCGCCGCGGATGATGCACAGGCTCTCGGCGTGATCCATGATGGCCATCCCCGGCTTGCTGGATATGGGCTGCGCGCCGGCGTTGATCAGGGTATCGTCGGCATCGTCGGGGTTGTCGATGATCGGCCCGAAGCCGATCACCCCGTTCTCCGAGTGGAACAACACCTCCCGCTCCGGCGGCACGAAGTTGCTGCAGTAGGTAGGTATTCCCACCCCAAGGTTGATTATCATCCCGTCCTGAAACTCTTTGGCCGCCCGCAGGGCCATGACCTGCTCGTCTAGTCTCTCGCCAGGCATGATTCTGCCTCCCTCTGTTCCTTACATCGCCTCGTCCCAGGGCCTGAGTTCCTTGGGCCGCACCACCACTCGCTGCACGTACACTCCAGGAGTCACGACGCACTCCGGGTCCAGCTCGCCCAGCTCCACCACCTCGTCCACCTCAGCAATCGTCACGGTAGACGCGCCGGCCATCACGGGGTTGAACGTGCGCGCCGTCCCCCGATAGACCAGGTTCCCGTACCTGTCGGCCTTGTGGGCCCGGATGAGGGAGTAGTCCCCCTTGAGGGCGTGCTCCAGAAGGTACTTGCGCCCGTTGAACTCCCGCACCTCCTTGCCCTCCTCGACGACGGTGCCCACGCCGACGGGCGTATAGAAGGCGGCGATGCCCCCCCTGGCCGCTCGCATCCTCTCGCACAGTGTCCCCTGGCCCATCAGCTCCAGCTCGACCTGGCCCTGCAACACCCCCTGCTCGAAGGGGGTGAGAACGCGAGCGGGCGCCGCCGGGAAACACAAGACGCCCTTCTTCACCTGGCCCCTGCCCACGAGCAGGCCGGGGTCGTACCAGTCCTCGGGGATCGTCAGGATGACGGCCATGCGCTCGCGCAGGATCGCCAGCAGGTCCGGCCCCCAGCCGCCGGTATTGCCGACGATGGTCAGGTCTTTGACCCCCTTCCGGGCCACGGCGGCGATCAGGTAGCTGGGGCACTCCGCCGGCCCGCCGAAGCTGCCGATCATGACAGTGGCCCCATCGACCATGTCAGCTACGGCCTCATCGAAGCTGCCTACGATCTTGTTTATCATCGGCCTCGACCTCCCTGGTTGCGTTAGCTACAGCATCATAGCATCATCGAAAGCCCTCTGCCCATCAAGGAAGGCCAGATTGCTGACTAGCTCCCGTCTTGCGCTGGCGTTCGGATAGTTAAAGAACCCGTGGTGCGGCATGTCTTGTGCCCGCGCTCATCGTGGCGTCTGTGGTGGCGATGGCGAGACGCTTGCTGTCCCTCCCTTGCCCACCCTCACCCCTGCGGGTACGACGGGGCCGCTGTCGGGATTGACGATCAGAATCCGTGCCTGTATACTATGCTCCACTTACGCCTAGATTCTAGAACACTTCCGGAGGCCCCGATATGAAGACCCTGCGCGTATCTCTTCAGGCGACGGCGCTCCTCGCCGTTGGAGCGCTTGCTTTGGTGGGCCTGGGCTTCGCCTTGTGGGTCAGCGGAAGCACCACCGCCACAAACGGGTGCAGTACCACCGTGGTCATGGACACGGAGAGCGGTGATGACTACATCAACGTGGCGGACGAGACTTGCTTTGCCGTAGATGACTGGATCGTGATTAACTCAGGTGGCGGTAACGAGGAGTGCCACCAGGTCGAAACCGTGGACACGGAGGGCACACTCTTCCTATACAATGATCTTGCCTTCCTTCACTATGAGGAAGAGCCGGTAGTCGGCGTCCCGCATTGCCCCCACGCCGAGGACTGTGACGACGCCATCGACAACGACCTGGACGGCGATGTGGACTGCGAGGACCCAGATTGCGATGGGGACCCCGCCTGTGAGCCCACGCCGACGGCGACACTCACGCCTACCCCTACCCCCACACCCACACCTACACCCACACCTACGCCCACAACCACGGTCGGCATACAGTGCGGCACTTATGGCGGAGACGCAGTCTTTGCCTGGGAACCGTTCCTCGACCCCCACCTCTACCTCGACCCTAATTCGGGGGCCCCAGGCTCGTCCTTTGAGGCCGAGCTGACCAGTACTGACGTGGATATCACCGGCGAGTTGGTAGAGGTGATCTGGGACCTGGTTTTTCCGGGGGGAGGCCAGCTCATGGCCAGCATCACCTGGCCCGCGGGTGAAACCTCCGTGAGCATACAGGCCGACGTGCCGCCGGATGCCGCGCCTGGTGAGCACACGGTCACGCGTTGCCAGTGGGACTCCACCAACGAGATCTGGAGCTTGGGGGTGGCTCGGTTCCAGGTCACGGGACCCATAGTCGAGCCCACGCCTCCATCGGATCTGGAGCTGAAACCCGGACCGGAGCAGGTATGGAACTGCCCCGAGGCAGGCAAGTGGTCGACGGCGACCTGGCAGGGCGGCTGCGGCAGCGATGTTGGCGAGGCCCTGGCCGCCTGCGGGGAGGGGGCGGTGGACGCCGCCTACTACCTCAACCCGGAGACGCAGCAGTGGTCGCGCTGGTTCCGCGGCAACCCGGAGGCCAGCAACCTGGTGGCGCGGGAAGGAATGCAGAACCTGCTCCTCCTCGGGTCTCCCACGGCCAACCCGGCGGACGCCGAGGCGGCAACGCTGCCGACGGGGGGCCAAATGGTGGGCTGCCCTGTGCCGGGAAAATGGTCGATAGCGGTCTGGCTGGGCGACGACTCGAACGGCACCGATACGGCCGCGGCCCTGGACACGTGCAGCGTGTGGCCGGTGGACGTGGCCTACGCCCTGGACCCGGCGACGGGCACCTGGCTGCGTTGGTTCCGCTACGCGGCGGGAGCGGAGCCCGAAATTAGCAGCGCGGCGGACATCAAGCCGCCGGACATCAACACCCTTGACAAGCTGCAGCCGGGGCAACAGCTCATGGCCCTCGGGGCACTTAAGAAGTACACTGCTCAAGACTTCCTCGGCGCCGACCCCCTGGAGGACAGCGAATACGGACACATCGTGTTCGCCACCGACCGCGACGGCGACTGGGACATCTACAGGATGTACGGCGACGGGGCCAAACAGCAGGAGCTGACCTTTACCGACAATGCCGAAGATGAGATCCAGCCCGCCTGGTCGCCCGACGGCCTCTACATCGCCTTCGCCTCCAATCGAGACCGCGACGGCGATACCGACCCGGAGGATGATTTCGACATCTACGTGATGGACAACAGAGGCGGTACAGTCAAGCCGCTGTTCGGTCCAGGCACAGGACAGAAGATGGGAGGCGACCAGTTCAATCCCTTCTGGTGGCCCGACGGCGATAAGATCTGCTACGAGGATCTGTGGGGGTGCGGCCTCTCCTCCCCCTGTTGGTCAATCGACTGCGTTCCTTGGCCTCCTCCCCAAGGCTGGGCTTGGAACTCCGGAGAGACGTATGCCTGTGAGGCAGACTGGCACATCACCCTGAAGTCGGGTGATCTCAGATGCCATGGAACGAACGCCAGGAATGGCGATTGGGCGGCACCTTTTTACCCAAAACAGGGGAAATCAGGGATCGCATTCACCTACGAGTGCGACGCCGACGGAGGGCAGGTCGATCAGCTGTGCGGGTTTCAGCTACGGCACTGGGGCAAATCCGCGTTTGACGAGGATTGGTGGCATTTTGACCGCGATGCGCTGGGCATGCCGTCCCGTATCGATCCAGCCTTCGCACCTGGAAGCCTTATATTGGCCCTCGCCTCCAATGATCCGCGGCAGGACTGGACAGAGTCCGTGCTGGACTATAATCCAGCGGACTTCAACCTCGACATCTGGCTTTATCGGGGGTCTTGGATGTCTTCGATGAGCTATGCGATTTCTCACAAGACACTTGGGATAGGGACAGAGTGGAAGGAATATACGCTTCGCATCACAAATGACCCGGCGGACGACCGCCAGCCGACCTGGAGCCCAGGCGAGGTCTACATCGCCTTCGTCTCCGATCGCACCGGCACGGACCAGATCTACAGGATCTACAACGGCGGCACCACCTGGAAGGGACCGTGGGGGTACGAGACCCAACTGACTTTCGCCGGAAGAAACAGGGACCCCGACTGGTGGGAGGGCATCTACCGAAGCGCTTGGAGTTGCCAGGGTGCCCCGTAGGGCGCGGCCCGCAGGGCGCTCGCTTTGCGCCATGGCCGGCCCGACCGCTGCGGGGCTGGTCGCCATCGCCGCAGGCGCCTGGTGCGCCAGGAGGCGGTGGCTGGCGTAGGCTCCGCTGGCACTCGTCGCCTGGCCTCCCTGCGCGGCCAGCCAGCGCTGTGGCCGAGCCTGTCGGCCAGGAGCCGCCTCTTGACGAAAACCTGGTAACCGCCTATATTGCGAAACCAGGGCCTAGCTACCGCTATAGGCATTCCCCCGCCGGAGCTATTATTTGCTTGCTTGGCTGGAGCGCTATCGCTGGCTGGTCATCGGCCTGATGGCCGTGCCTCTGCTTATTACCATTGGCGTACTCATCGACAAGCAGTTCCAGGGCCCGCAGCCCCTGGAGATCAACCTGGATGAGACGCTCTCTGCCTCCGAAATCCAGGTCTACGTCGCCGGGGCGGTGAATCGTCCCGGCGTCTACTACCTCGGCGATGACGACCGCTGGATAGACGCCGTCGAGGCCGCCGGCGGCCCCGCCGAGGACGCCGACCTGGAGGCCGTCAACCTTGCCCGCCGCCTGCAAGACGAGGACCAGGTGCTGGTGCCCCGCCTGGGTGAGCAGACGGTGCTCGACTCCGCCCAGGCCCCTCAGAGCGAGCTGATCGACATCAACAGCGCCTCCGCCGCCGACCTGGACACGCTCCCCGGCATCGGCGAGGTGCGCTCCCAGAGGATCGTCGATTCCCGCCAGCGCGACGGCCCCTTCTCCCGCATCGAAGAGCTGGTCGAGCGCAACCTGATCCCCCAGTCGGTATTCGACCAGATCCGCGAGCTGATCACCGTCGGCCCATGATCCTCGGCTACCTGGCCCTCTGCTGGCTGCTGGGTATGGCCGCCGCGGCCTTCGCCCAGGGCAGTCCGTGGGCTATAGCAGCCGCCGCGCTCCTGGCGGCCATCGTGCCCCTGGCTGCCCGACGCTCGGCGCTCGCCTTCCTCTGGGCCGCCATGGCTCCCGCCCTGCTGGTGGGTGGCGCCTGGCTCTACCAGTCGAGCCTGCCGCCGGCCGAGCCGCAGGGCATCGCCCGCTACAACGACGGCCCCGCCGTCACCTTCCGCGCCGTCGTCTCCGACGAGCCCGACGAGCGGGGCACCTACCTCAGCCTGCGCCTGTCCGCCCGCGAGGCGCTGGTCGACGGCCGCTGGCAGAGCATCTCGGGCGGAGTGCTGATGCGCGGCGGGCTCTTCCCTCGCTACGACTACGGCGACCTGCTGGAGGTGAAGGGCAAGCTGGAGACGCCGCCCGAGCTCGAGGACTTCAACTACCGCGACTACCTGGCCCGCCAGGGCATCGGCTCTATCATCAACTACTCCGAGACGTCCTTGCTGGCCACGGGCGAGGGCAACGCCATC
>LJUA01000064.1 GCA_001303545.1 Dehalococcoidia bacterium SM23_28_2 | reverse complement strand
AGAGCCAGACGGAAAATGCGAGTATAGCCCACTTCGGAGATGCTCTGTGGTGGGCCGTGGCTACCATTAGCACTGTCGGATACGGCGACGAGGCCCCCACGACAGCCGAGGGCAGAGGCGTCGGCGTTGTCCTCATCATTGCGGGCATCACCTTTTTCAGCGTGCTGACCGCAAACCTGGCGGCCTTTCTCACGCGTGCAGAGTCGGCCGAGAACGAGGAAAGCCAGATAGAAGTGTTGATGCGCAAGATCGAAGGTCTTGAAGCCGCTGTGCGGCAGTCCTTGCAGGCCCAACAGCCACGGTTTGACGACACAGCGCCACCGCGTTAGCATCGCCCTCGTGAGTACACTCGCTCAGGCCGTGCCGCGACTCGACCGCGCCAATAGGCAAAGTGTCCTGGCTTCTGAATGGATGCCCTGAGGTCTCCCCGCACCTGCGTGTCAGTAACGCATCGCGATGAAAGATGAACGGTTGCCGTCACTAGGATCCCTTCGCCGCGTCTGCGGCCAGCCCTACGCCTTCTGGTTGGACAGCGCCTTGGCCGATGAGCGCCTGGGACGGACCTCCTTCTGGGGCGCCGAGCCGTTCCTCATCCTGCGCTCTTGGGGGAGGTCAATCGAGCTGTGGACGCGGGGCGGCACGCATCGGTTCAGCGGCAACCCCTTGGAGACGCTGCGCCAGTTGCTGCGCCAGTCGCGTCGCGATGGCGCCAGCGGCGGCGCCGTCGGCTACCTGGCGTACGAGCTGAAGCGCTTCGGCGAGAACCTGCCCCAGCGGGCCGTCGATGACCTGGGCCTGCCGGAGAGCTACCTTTGCTTCTATGAGACCATCGCCCGCTTTGATCCGCGGCCTCTCGCCGTTGGCGCTTCCGCGATGCCGCGACACAGCCCCCTGGATGGCGCCCTGGCACCGCCTTCGAACTTCACTCTGGAGGGCTACAAACGGGCGGTGCAGCGGGTGCGAGACTACATCTTCGCCGGCGACATCTATCAGGTCAACCTCTCCCAGCGCTTCCAGCTCCCCTTGGTGGGCAGCCCCTTCGATGGCTACTTGAGGCTGCGCAGCGACAATCCGGCCCCCTTCGCCGCCTACATCAATCTGCCGGAAGTGCAGGTGCTCAGCGCCTCGCCCGAGCGCTTCCTGCGGTTCGACCCCATTAGCCGCCGCGTGCAGACGCGGCCCATCAAGGGGACACGGCCCCGCGGCCGCACGGCTGAAGAGGACGCGGCGCTGGCCAAGGAGTTGCTGGCAAGCGAGAAGGATCGGGCCGAAAATGTCATGATCGTCGACTTGGAGCGCAACGATCTGGGCCGCGTGGCGGAGATCGGCTCCGTGCGCGTCACTGAGCTGTTCTGCCAGGAGACGCTTGCTACCGTCTTCCACCTCACCTCCACAGTGGAGGCCGTCCTCAGAGAGGACCTCGATGTGGTGGACCTCCTGTTGGCCACTTTCCCCGGCGGCTCCATCACTGGGGCGCCCAAGATCCGAGCGATGGAGATCATCGACGAATTGGAGCCGACGGCGCGCAGCGTCTACACTGGCTCCGTCGGGTACGTCGGCTTCGACGGCTCCCTGGACCTGAATATCGCCATCCGCACCATCCTGGTCAAGGACGGGGTTGCCTATTTCCAGGCCGGCGGCGGCATCGTCGCCGATTCGGAGCCGGAGATGGAGTACCAGGAGACTCTGCACAAGGCGAGGGCCCTATGCCGCGCCCTGACCGACCACGGTCTGCCCGAAGCGGGCCCGGGAAGCCCCCATGCGGTGGATGTATCTCAACGGTGAGCTGGTAGAGCGAGAAGGAGCCGCGGTCTCCGCCCTCGACCGCGGCCTCCTGTACGGCTACGGCCTGTTCGAGACGATGCGCTCCTACGGCGGCCGCGTGTTCCGCCTGGAGGCCCACTACCAGCGGCTCTGCCAGGGAGCGGCCGTGCTGGCGATACCGGTACCGCTCTCCCTGGAGGATCTGAAGGAGGCCGTGGACGGCGTCCTCCGGCGGAATCGGGTGGCCGACGCGTCCCTGAGGCTTACGCTAACGGCGGGCAGCGCCGCGGATGCCACGGCGATTCTCTTCGCCAGGCCGCTGACAGACTATCCGCCGGAGCTGTACCGCCGCGGCATGGCCGCCGTGGTCAGCGCTGTCCGCCGCAACGAGACGTCGCCTCTGAGCGGCGTCAAGTCCCTCAACTACCTCGAAAACCTGCTGGCGAGGGAGGACGCTCGCCGCAGGGGCGCAGATGAGGCGATCCTGCTCAACACGCGTGGGTTCGTCGCCGAGGGCAGCGCCAGCAACGTGTTCCTGGTCCAGGAGGGCAGGCTGGTCACCCCCAGCCTGGAGTCCGGCGTCCTTGCCGGCATCACGCGGCAGGCCGTGCTGGAGCTCGCAGCCGCAGCCGGGCTGCAGACCGTGGAATCGCAGGTGGAGCTGTCCGCCTTCCAGGAAGCGTCGGAGGTCTTCCTGACTGGTTCCGTGATGGAGGTGATGCCCCTCACGCGTCTGGATGGGCGTCCGCTGGGTTCAGGCAAGCCAGGGCCGGTGACGAAGCGGCTGCGCCGTCTGTACCGGCAGGGTACTCGAGGAGCTGGCCAGTATCGCCCCGCAGGCATTTGACGCTGGCGCTCCCGTCCCGTAGGATCGCCCCCGTGAGTACGCTCGCTCAGGCCATACCGCGAGTCGACCGCGCCAACCTGCTGGCCATCGTCCTCGGCGCGGGCATGGCATTCTACCTGGCCATCGAGCCCACCCAGCCCTGGCTGCTCCTGCTGGTGGCCGGCCTCGCCGCCCTGGGCACCGACGGCGTCCTGCGCTCCCATCCCGCCAGCCCCTTCACCCGCCCCGACGACACCGTCGCCTTCCTCTTCCTCCCTGCCCTCCTCGCCCTCGGCGGCGGCCTCTTCTTGGAGGACGTGGTAAGCGGCTACTGGTCGGTGTTGGTGGCCATCGCCACCATCCCCCTGTTCGCTGTCCTGCTCTACGGCCAGTACTTGTCGGTGGACGCCCGCTCGCCCGCCTACACCGCCGCTCGCCTGGTGGCCAACGTCGCCACCTACGTCACCGCCTTCGCCTTCTTCGCCGTCGCCTACGAGTTCGAGGTCGACCTGCTGCCGGCCGCCTTCTGCGTGGGCGTCGTGAGCCTTCTCCTCTCTCTGGAGATGCTCCGCGAGGTGGAGCTGGGGCCGCGGCCGACCCTCCTCTACTCGATGGCTATCGCCCTGCTCCTTGCCCAGGCGACCTGGGCCCTCCACTTTCTGCCCCTGGAGAGCTTCCTGGCCGCCGCCTTCCTTCTCCTCTGCCTGTACATAGCGACGGGCGTCGTCCAGAACCACCTCCTCCGCCAGCTCGATTTGGAGACGGCCACCGAGTTCGCCGCCGTCGCCCTTGTCGGCCTGGCGATCGTTGTCATCGCCCACGCCGCCTCCTGACGGCCCGATGGCCGCCTACCTCGGCATCGACCCCGCGTCTACAGCGCGGCGGCCCTCGGCCTTCGCCGTCCTCGACGACCAGGGGAGCCTGCGCGACCTGGGCCTTGTGCAGGAGGACGACGATATCCTGGCCCTCGCCGAGCGCTGGCGGCCTCGCTACCTGGCCATCGATGCGCCCCTCAGCCTGCCGGAAGGCATGTGCTGCCTGGAGGAGAGCTGTCCCTGCGCGCCCGTCGCGCCCGACGGCCTGAAGGCCGCCGAGCGCGCCCTGGTCAAGGAGGGCATAGGCCTCTTCCGAACGACCAAGCGGTCGATCATCAAGGCCATGGTCTGCCGGGCAATAGGGTTGCGGCGAGCGCTGGAAGAGCGGGGATATGCCGTGATGGAGGTCTACCCTTACGCTTCTAAGGTTCGGCTGTTCGGGCGCCCCATCCCCAAGAAGACCACCAGCGCCGGTCGCCAGTGGCTCCGCGAGCGCCTGGAGGGCATGGTGCCCGGCCTACGCGAGCACGAGCGTGCCCTCAGCCACGACGAGCTCGACGCCGTTGTGGCCGCCCACACGGCCTATCTGCGCGGCCGGGGTCAGGCGGAGGCCGTCGGCGACCCGCGGGAGGGGGTCATCTATGTGCCCAGGGCCGGCGTCCAGCGCTAGGGAGATTACCTTGCGAAGGGTATGGGCCTGTGCTAGCAGGCCTGTGCTAGCATGGGCTTTGGTCGGGGCGTGGCGCAGCCTGGTAGCGCACCTGAATGGGGTTCAGGAGGTCGCTGGTTCAAATCCAGTCGCCCCGACCATTGTCATCGAGGGTGGCGTCATGCAGCAGCGGGAACGGGACGAGGAAGAGGCCTCCGACATCGGCTTCGTTGACGAGGACGGCACCACCTGGGAGCTGGATCCCAACGACCCCCGCCATCCTGACTACGACCTGTCGGAGGACGCGGGCTACGGAGCCTGGGAGCCGGCCGAAAAGCCTAACCGCTGGTTGCGACCGACGCTGGTGGCCTTGGCCATATTAGCCGTCCTGGGAATGACCCTGCCGGCATTGATTCAACTGCTGTTCGACTGAGAACAAACCGCCCATCCATGAGTAGGCCGCCCCCGCGGGCGGCCTCATTGTTGCTCGGACTGTTGTATCTGCTGACAGTCGGCTCTAGGCGCTCGTCCACATGACCCACAGCACAGGCCGAATCAAGCTAATGAGCAGCTGGGGGTCGTAGTCGTGCTGCAGGGAAGCCACGTCTTCCTCGTTGGGATAGTAGAGCATCATCGGATACATGGATCCCTCGTAGCCAGCGTCCTCCCGATGTGACATGCCAGTGCAGTGGCCGAACTCGTGCAGCAGCGTCTTCTCCGGCACGTCCGGCAGAAAGTCGGAGGTTCCCGGCCAGACGTAGTTGAGCCGCTGCTGGAAGATGGCGGCGTTAAGGCTTATCTCGCAGTGCTGGTACAGGTGCAGGTTGAGCCAGTCCCCCTGGTTGGCAGGCGAGTTCACCCGTGCCCAGCCAGCCGGCTGTGGGACACCAAAGTCCTCGATGGTGATACGCAGGTCGGGGGTCACCCCAGGCACGCACGAAGGCCGGGAGCTGACCCCCCAGTAGCGGGAGAGATTGTCCTGCACCCAGGCGTCGCTGACGCCTACGTCGGCTCTGTCCTCCAGGCAGAAGACGATCTCGTTGTCGTAGAGGGGTGCCCAGCGGGAGAACTGGGCGGCGGCAGGCTCCTGCTGCCAGTGGGAAGCGACAGGACCCTCGTCGGACAGAGCGATCCCCGTCGTCCACAGGAGACCCAGAAGCAAGCAGCACGCCAGGCCGGCTTGTGCCGCCAACCGGGTTGCTATCCAACATACCCTTGCTGTCGGCATTGGTCATCACGGAAGGCAGCCTTCCGTAATTCCAGCCTAAGGCGACGGGCATCGTTATGTCAGTTAACGACCGGTGAACGCCATGCGTTTCCACTATCTCTTCACCGCTCTTTACCGCCTCTTCACCTCGACCGACCATTGTGGGTACACTACGCCCCTGGTGGGCGTGCTTGTGAGCAGAAGTAGGATGCGCTACCTAGGAACGCTGCTGGGGGTACAGATCGGCGCCGGGGTAGCACAGCTCGGCCTTGGCCGCGTTCACCACGATGACATCCGCCCTCCAGGTGAGAGCGGGATCGGGTAGATAGGTGGCCTCGGCGTTGGTCAGGGGCACAAACTCCGAACTGTTCAGGGGACGGACAGAGCCGATGTCCGCTCCCCTGGGTAGGTGGAAGTCGCCAACAACAGCGAAGTTGGTCAGAAGAAAGGAAAACCTGTGAGGCTCCTTGGCCACGTACTCCAGTGGGCGCTGGTCTTCGCCTGCTGGACTCCGCTCATCATGGGGTATCGCCAGCAAGATCGCTTCCCGGCGGATTTGGGCCATCGGCCAGGCGAACACCTCGTCCGACCCAGGCTCCAGCTTCTTCGCCTCTACGTCGTAGAGCACGATGACCGACTCGCCGCGGAAATTGAGAACGTCTACCAGGCGGCCCTGCCCGGGAGGCATGTTCAAACGGCCTACCATATGGGAGCCATTTGTGAACAGCTCCGTCTGGAGCGCTATCCGGCTCGGTCCTATCATCGTTAGCGCCTCGTGAGCAGCCGTGCCGGGCGACAGTTTTCCCGCGCGTATGCTGCCTGGTAATCTCGGAACTACGTTGCCGCGTACGATAGAGGAGGAGCGTGCTCGCGCATCGTATCATCGACGTGGATAAGGCCCTTTAATTCAGCCTCCAGGAAAGCATCCACTACCTGTGGATCGAACTGGCTGCCAACGTTGCGCGTGATCTCCTGCAGGGCATGATCGTGGGGCAAGGCCATACGATAGGGCCTGTCGGAGGTCATGGCGTCGTAGGCGTCGACCACAGCGAAGATGCGCGCTCCCAGGGGTATCTCCTCCCCCTTGAACCCCCGGGGGTAGCCCGTGCCGTCGAAGTGTTCGTGGTGGCTGAGGATGATCTCTGCCGCCTCAGTCAAGAAAGGCACATCCTTCACCATCTGATAGCCCACCATCGGGTGCTTCTTCATTTCCCGCCACTCCGCCTCGGTCAGTGGCCCGGGCTTGGACAGGATGGCATCGGCAACTGCCACCTTGCCGATGTCGTGCAGAATAGCCGCCCGTTCTAGGTCGGTCAGATGGTCGTTATTGATATTTAGCTGCCTGGCCACGACAATACAAAGCTCGGCTACCCGGCGAGAATGTCCGCCGGTTGCCTGATCGCGCTTGTCCAACGCCGACGAGAGGATATGGAGAATGTCTTCATATACGCCCTGCTTACGCAGCCGCGCGATCTGGGCGAAAGTGTACTCGATAGCTGCCGTGGCAATTACGTAGCTTACGCCTAGCGGCACGAGGGTTTCCAATAGCGAAAGGTCGAGGCTCAGGTGGTAGGTCAGCGCGCTGAAGGCGATGGCCGGGTAGACGATTAGCCGTACCCATCCCTTGAGCCTTCGTACGCCGTGCAGGGGGTCATTGCTGTGAGGCTGGCCGCCCAGGGGCTGACCGTAGCTACTCTCAGTCATGTGGCTCCTCACCGAAAGCCGTTTGGCCTACCACGCCGGCCACCGTCGACTGTTCGCCCTTCTCTTGCTGGAAGGTCTTGTCCTCAATCAACCCCTTGAGGTTAGCCCCCAGGAAGGCCTCAACCACCTTGGGGTCAAACTGGGTGCCGACACCGCGCTTGATCTCCTCGATAGCTGCGCTGTGCGATACCGCCTTGCGATAGGGACGGTCGGAGGTCATGGCATTGTAGGCATCGGCCACGGCGAATACGCGTGAGGCCAAGGGTATCTCCTCCCCCGCGAGGCCGCAAGGATAGCCGCCGCCGTCATAGCGCTCATGGTGGCAGAGGATAATCTCTCCTGCCTCCTGAAGGAAGGGAGCGTTCCTCACGATCTGGTAACCTAGCTCTGGATGCTTCTGGACCGTCTCCCACTCGTCTGAGGTAAGAGGGCCGGCCTTTTGCAGAATCTCTTTCGGCAACTCTAGCTTGGTCATATCGTGGAGCATCGCCACCTGTTCCAAGTGGTTCAGATCCGCATCAGAGAGGCCAAGCTCCTCTCCTACAGCTAAGGCCAACCGTGCTAGTCGCAGGGTGTGGCCCTTGTTCGCCTGATCGCGCAGATCGAGAGCGGCAGACAACACCTGTAGGAGCGAATCGTGGCTCCGCTTCAGCTCTCGGGTGCGCTCCATCAGCTGGCTCCTCTGCTTGTTCACGAAAACGGAGCTCCGTCCGGCGGCGGCCAGGAGGGCCGCATATAAGAAGGCCATGGCAGCGGCCACCGCCACATAGATGATCGTCTGGGCTCTATCGATACGAGAGGCGATGGGGGCATACGCTTGATGTATCTCCAGGGCGGCCGCCACATCCGGCTCGCCCTCAAAGGTCAAGGGGGTGTAGACCGCCAGCACAGACCTGGAGTCGGTGCCGACAGGTTCTTCTAGAGCACTGGGGTTGTCCGCCACCTGGGAGGAAGTGCTGCCGCCGAAGACGGCCGCCAGATGCTGCTCAACGGGGAAGTCCTCTCCAATCCGCTCCGGGCTGTCCGACGAATACAGCAGGGTACCGTCCTGTCCCCACAGCCTCACCCGAATCGTGTCGGCCGAGATGAGGCCAACCTGGACGTAACTATCGAACTCAGAGTACTGCTCTCCGGTCAGGGGTATCGTAGCTTGCCCCGGCGACAGATGAGGCATGATCACTGCGGTTGCACGCTCCTCGGCCTGTTCAGTCGCATGATCGATCTCGTTGTCCTTGATGGCATGAGTCAGGTAGAAGCTGAGGCCAAGGGCAGTGAGCCCCACCAACACCAGGCTCAGCACTGCGAACACCACAGTGAACTGCCATACGAATATGTGGCTCGTCAACCACAGCTGGATCTTCCGGAGTGTCGCTCCCATGCCGGAGCGCTCACTTCTGAGGAACCATGTCTTAATCGAGCCTGGTCTCATTGCCCCACCCCCCTGCTAGGTGGATGGGGACTTCTCCGTAGCTAGACCCTTTTTCCGCGAGCGTCCGCGGGCGTTGGACAAGGAGCCAGCGTCTTCTTTCTCGGAAGCCTTGGCAGCGCATATGTGTACGTCTGCCCACTGAACCAACTCGTCCACCGTATCGCCACCCCAGGGAAAGCCCGACACCCCCAAAGATGCGTTCATCTTGAGGGAGTCTCCGTCTTGCTTGTAGACGGGGGTAATCTCCAAGGCTTGCTGGAGCCGCTTGGCCACGGCAAAAGCCCCGTCCTTATCCGTCTCTGGCATAATCACACCGAACTCGTCGCCACCCAGGCGGGCAAGAATATCGCTGGCGCGGGTGCATCTCACCAGCAGTTTGGCTAGGTTGAGCAACACCATGTCGCCCACCTTGTGGCCGTAGGCGTCGTTGACGCCCTTGAGCTTGTCGACATCCAGCATGAGGATGGCCACGGGGCTTTGCAGGCTGCGGGCCCGGTCCAGCTCTCGCCGTAGGCGCTCGAAGAAGTAACGCCGGTTGAAGAGCTGGGTCAGGTCGTCCCGCATGGCCATGTCTTGCAGTTCGAGATTGCGAATGAACAGGCGCGCTCGGTAGCGGCGCTCCGAATCTACGTGGGTCTTGCGGGAATGCTCGGCGAGCGCCAAGAAGCCCAAAAGGCTGCTCAGGAAGACGATGCTCGCTACTAGGTAGAATTCGGCATCACTGGCAGCGGCGTGGGCGGCATAGACTATGGCTGCAGCAAAGACGGCAACGAGAGCCGCCGCGCTGCGCATCAGCCAGCGATAGCGTGCCAGGTCGGTCGCGAGCGCGGCGTCGCGTTCAGCGTGCCTGCCAAACGTAGATGCACCCGGCATGTTGCCAGCGTCCTGTTGGGTAGCCTGCATAGGCAAAAGTCCTGGTCTTCTGTTCCTTACTTTCAGAATCTAAGACGCCCAACGCTACTCATCGGTTACAGTCCACGGGCGGGACCAAGGGGCGCAGCGCTGAGTGCGCACCCAGCCGCTACCGCTTGCTGCTGCGGTGGGAGGTGGAAGGGCGAGTATCGTCTCGGCGGACAGTCTTGGCAGCGTACATATAGGTGTCCGCCCACTGCACTATGGTGTCCACATCGTCACCGCCCCAGGGATAGCCTGACACTCCCATCGACAGTTTCAGATTGAGCTGCTTGCCGTCCGCCTCGAACACCTGGGCCGATTCCATAGCCTGTTGCAGACGGTTGGCTACAGCGAAGGCTGCCGACTTGTCCGTCTCCGGCATGACGATAGCGAACTCGTCGCCGCCAATGCGGGCAGGCAGGTCGCAGGTGCGGGTATACTGCACCAGCAGTTTGCCCACAGTAGCAAGGAGCAGGTCGCCAGCTTTGTGACCGTAGTTGTCGTTTATCGCTTTGAGGCCATCGACATCCAGTGCCACCACTGCCAACGGCCGCTGGAATTCACGCGCCTGCTCCAGCTCTCGCTCCAGGCGGCTGTAGAAATAGCGGCGGTTGAAGAGCTGGGTCAGCTCGTCCCGCATGGCCATGTCTCGCAGCTCCAGGTTGCGAATGAACAGCCGCGCTTGATATCGACGCTGCGATTCCTGCAGTCTTCTTCGGGACAGGTAGACAGAGGCAACCCCGAGCAGCTCCGCGACGGCAATGGCTGAAATCGCGGTGAGGAACACCGTAGTGTACGCCTCGTAGAGATAGGCGACGATTATTGTGGCCACGCCCACCATGCCTAAGATGGCGTTGGCCAAGAGCATAAAGGACGGCGGCGGCGCAGGCCCGCAGATCTGTTCCTCTGGCGGGTCCTTCCCCGACCTTGCTCTTACCGCCTCCTGGATCGAGCTGTCGGTTGCCATGTTTGTGTTGGTTCCTCTGCAAAAAAGACGCGCAGCGACCGCCGTTATTACACCTACACGTGGGAAAGCGATCAAATAGGCGCGGGAAGCCGGGGACACGCTGCCCAGGGGGCTGATCCTTCGGGCCGACAGAAGATTGACTGTCCGTCTACGAAGGTCATGGCCGCCAGGTCGGCGTCGAACCCCTGCTCTGCTCGTGATACCATGGATGCCAAATCGGGTCTTTCCGCCGGGAGGTGAGGATGGCCCCTGCCCCCAAGCGGCGACTGATGGTGGTCCCCCACACCCACTGGGACCGCGAGTGGTATCTGCCCTTCGAGGCCTTCCGCGCCCGGCTGGTCGACCTAGTTGACCGACTCCTGCACCTTCTGGAGACCGACCCCGACTACAAGCACTTCACGCTGGACGGCCAGAGCATCATCCTCGAGGACTATCTGGAGATGCGCCCCGACCGCCGTCAGGACATCGCCCGCCACATGCAGGCCGGCCGTCTGCTGGCGGGCCCCTGGTATGTCCTTGCCGACGAGTTCCTGGTCGGCGCCGAGGCCCTCATCCGTAACCTTCAGCGTGGCATCGCCGTCGCTCGCCAATTCGGGCCGCCGATGATGGTCGGCTACCTGCCGGACATGTTCGGCCAGGCCGTGCACATGCCCGCCGTCCTGGCCGGCTTCGGCATCTCGGCGGCCGTCATCTGGCGGGGCGTCGATAGCTCGATCTCCACCTCCGAATTCCACTGGCGGGCGCCGGACGGCTCGCAGGTGTTGGTCATCCACCTGCCGGAGGGTTACGCCGTCGGCCGTGCTCTCCCCCTGGGGCGAGAGCCGCTGCTCGATCGCCTGCAGAGCATTCGCCAGGCCTTGGAGCCCTGGGCCGGCACTTCCTGTTTGCTGGTGATGAACGGCGACGACCACCTGCCACCCCAGGCCGAGCTGCCGGCGATCATCGCCCTCGCCAACCAGAGCCTGGGGGACGCCGAGCTGGTGCAGACCACGCTCCCCGCCTTGATCGAGGCCGTCCGCCGCGAGATGGCCGCCAGCAGTCGTACTTGGACCTGCGTCGAGGGGGAGCTGCGCTCCGGCCAGCGGGCTCCGATCCTGGCCGGGGTCACCTCAACCCGCATGTGGATCAAGCAGCATAACCAGGAGTGCGAGGACCTCCTGCTGCGCTGGGCTGAGCCCTTCTCTCTCTGGGCCGACCTGCTCTGCCGTCGCGGCGAAGGCGACGACAGAGCCGCCTCCGATGCCGGCCTTCTGAGCACGGCCTGGAGGCTCCTCCTCCAGAACCAGGCCCACGACTCCATCTGCGGCTGCAGCATCGACGAGGTTCACGATGAGATGGCCGTTCGTTTCCGGCGCTGCCAGAGGCTCGCCCAAGGCGTTAGCCACCGTGCCCTGCGCTCCATCGCGGAGGCGGCTGCTCCGGAGAACGGCCCGCACGTAGTGGTCTTCAACCCTCTCAACGGCCCCCGCAGCGATTTCTGCACCGCTCGCCTGCCCTTCCAGGATGGCCGCCTGCCGCTGGCCCTCGAGGACGAGGATGGCAGGCAAATCGGCTTGCAGCCCCTTCGCCGTGGCTCGACCGGCGCCAGCGGCGAGCGCGCCGAAGTAGGGTTCCTGGCCGCCGACGTCCCCGCTCATGGATACAAGACCTTCGGCGTTGTCTACGGCAGGCCGACCCGCCCCCGGCGGCCGCGGCCAGCTCGAGCCATCGAGAACGATCGCTTTCGCATCGAGGTCGACGCCGAAGACGGCACCATCGCCCTCACGGACAAGGCCTCCGGCGTGACCGTCGACGGCCTCAACCGCTTCATCGATGGCGGCGACTGCGGCGACGAGTACAACTACTGCCCGCCGGCCAACGACCGACTGGTAGATGGCCCCCGCCAGCCACCTCGCATCCGCCTGGTGGAAGATGGCCCCGCTCGCTCCACCCTGGAGATCGCTCTGGACTACAGTCTGCCCACGGGCCTTACCGCCGACCGCCAGCGACGCTCCCGCCAGCGGCGCACCTGCCGTATCGTCAGTTGGGCCAGCGTCTATGCTGGGCTGCCCCGCCTGGACTTCCAGACGGAGGTGGAGAACTCGGCCGAGGACCACCGACTGCGGGTCCACTTTCCTGCCGGCGTGCGAAGCCAGTTCTCCCATGCCGAGCAGCACTTCGGCGTCGTGGCCCGGCCGCTCGCCGTGCCCGAGGACGACGGCACCTGGGCAGAGACGCCGATCGGCACCTACCCCCAGAAGTCCTTCGTGGACGTGAACGATGGCCAGCGCGGCCTGCTCCTGCGCTGTGTCGGTTGGCTGGCACGGCCATCGCTGCCCAACCGGCGGACGCTGGCCGGCCCGCCGCTGGCCGTGCCCGGCGCCCAGTGCCTGGGCAAGCACGTCTTCCACTATTCGCTCATCCCGCACAGCGGCGGCTGGGAGTCGACGTTTGTCCACGCTCATCGCTTCGCCCACCCCCTACGGGGCGTGGCCGTCAGCGGCGGCAAGGGCCGGCTTGCGTCCGGGGCCAGCCTGCTCTCCATCGTCCCCGGTTCCCTTGTACTCTCCGCCCTGAAGGCCGCCGAGGACGGGCGGGGGATCATCGTCCGCTTGTACAACATCGCCTCCCGGCCGACCTCGGGCGAGCTGCGACTGGAGGAGCCCTACGCCGCCGTGGAGGTCGTCAACCTGAACGAGGAGCCCCTGGGTCCGGCCGAGGTGGAGGATGGCAGGGTGCGGCTGTCGCTCAAGCCCAACGAGGTCATCACACTCCGCTTTCGCCCGAGCCGCTAGCCAGCGGCCGACGCCGGGCCGCTGGAGGTGAGACCCTTCGCTGCGCTCAGGGCGACAGCGCCATTTCCGTCTTGCAATCCCAACCTTCGCAGGGCATTATGGAGCGGGAGCGAACGCATGTTCGAGGGCAAGTGGGTCTGGGTCTGGAACTGGCGCCGCTGCGATGGCGGCGATGCCACGAGGGTGGCCGAGCGGCTGAAGACGGCCGGTTGCTGTGGCGCTCTGGTCAAGGCCCACGACGGGCCCTACTGGTTCGACCAGGGCCAGCCCTGGCGGGAGATATGCCGCGCCCTCAAGTCGTTCGGGCTGAGGGTGGCCGGCTGGGCCTACCTCTACGGCCGCGACTGGCAGGGCGAGGCCCAGCGGGCCGTGGAGACGATCGACTACGGGGAGGCCGATGCCTACGTGATGGACGTGGAGAGCGAATTCAAGGGCCGCCCGGACGTAGCCGAGGCCCTCTGTCAGCGCCTTCGCCAGGCCGCAGGCTCCCACTTTCCCCTCCTCTACTCCACCTTCGCCATCGCCCGCTATCATCGGGAGTTCCCCTATGCCCCCTTCCAGCGCCACTGCGCGGGGACGCTGCCCCAGGTCTACTGGAACGCCTTCCGCTGGCCGGTAGAGCAGGGCCTGGGATGGATGTACGAGGACTACGCCTCGTTGGGCATACCAGTCGATACCATCTTCCCTGTGGCCGGTGTCTACGCTCAGGGCTTCGTCCCCTACCCCAGCGTCGAGGAGATGCAGCGCTTCGTCCAGATGGCCGGCGAGCGCGGCAGCAAGGGCGTCGGCTTCTGGTCGTACGAGCACATGGACGACGCCCGCTGGCAGGCCCTGGCGGCCAATCCCTGGCCGGTGGAGGGCATGCCCTGGACGGGCTGGACGGATGAGGCGGCAGAGCTGCGTCGGGAGGTAGCCACACTCCGTCGCCAGAACGAGCAGCTCTGCCGTCAGAACGCCGACTACGCCGGCCGCATCGGCCGGGGGATGCAGCTGGCCCGCGAGATGCTCAAGGTGCTCGAGGGAAAGCCATAGGATTCGGTTGCCCCCAAGTTCCGACGGGGTCTGCCTGTCTGCTGGCAGCCGTGCTATAATCGCCGCTGATCCTGTCGATCGACATGCAGGCTTGGTTGATGGTCGAACAGAGGGTGGTCAACGTACCCATGGAGGTTGGTCTGCGCTACGCTAGCTTCGAGACGCGGCTGGTGGCCTTCGTGCTCGACGCGATAGTGCTCTTTTCGGTGCTGGCGTTGTTCTTCACTGTGGCCTTTCTTCAGATCTTGCTGCGCAGCGATTTCGGCGACGTCGATCCGCCCGATTCGGCCTTCTACCTGGCGGCCATCATCCTTCTGGTCTACTTCTTCGCCTTCCTTCCCCTGTACTTCGTGGTCCTCTGGGCCTGGCGAGGCCAGACGGTGGGCAAGATGGCGATGGCCATCAAGGTGGTGCGAACCGACGGCCGACCCGTGGGCCTGGGCACGGCGATCCTCCGCCTGATAGGCTACCTGCTCTCGAGCGTGCTCCTGTTCGTCGGCTTCCTGATGATCGCCTTCGACCGCCAGCGACGCGCACTCCATGACCGGCTGGCCGATACCCTGGTGGTGGAGCCGAGATGACAGTCCGTGCGCTGGTCTCCACCCTGCCCCTTCTGCGCGGCGCCTTCCAGTGGTTCTTTGGCATGCTGCTCGCCATCTCCCTCATTGCCTTCTTCCTGGTGATCAACGCGATGCAGCTCAGCTCCCCGGGCACCGCCCAGCGCATCCTCTCCCGGGCGGTCGCCGACCTCACCGAGATCGATGCCCTCCTGCCCACGATCCAGGCCGACCTGGCGGAGGCAGCCCAGACCGGCGAGGAGGAGACGGTCACCGTCCCCCACTTCCCGCTGGCGGTGGAGCTGCCCCGCGAGGAGGCGGCCACCATCTCCGACGCCGACCTGCGCGCGCTCCTGCTGAGCGAGACCGCCGAGGCCATCTATAAGGAGGGCATGTCGGTGTGGGCCCTGGCCGACCCCGAGGCGGAGCAAAACATCGATGTCATCTCGCCGGAGGGGGGAGTGCACCGCGGCCTGGGGGCAC
>LJUA01000063.1 GCA_001303545.1 Dehalococcoidia bacterium SM23_28_2 | reverse complement strand
TTCGCTCGATGTCCGCCTGGTTGCAGAGTCTGATCACTGGTTTTGTCTCCACTAGGTGTAGCGGTTCACTGTGAAGCGGAAGAGCTCGGGCGACTCCTCGGGGAGGATGCCGGCCTTGGCCTTAGCGATAGATACCTGCTCCTCCACTGTGCTCACCCCCTCGATGTCCGGCAGGAGGAGGCCGCGGCGGGCTCCGAGGCGGACGATGATGCCGTAGCGCTTGGGGTCGAGCTCCTCCGGCCCGGCCACCGGCTCCGCCGGCGAGAGGACGTCCACGCTGTAGGAGAGCTCAGCGAGCTCTTCGGCGGTCACCTCCAGAAAGCGGGGGTCGCGCGTGGCGGAGTCGATGGCGTTGCGCACCACCTCCAGGGCGAGGTTGGCCTTCGTTGGCTCGATGGTGCCGATGCAGCCGCGCAGCTCGCCCCGTTTCTTGATGGAGACGAAGGCGCCCGCCTGTTGCCGCATCTCCTCCGAGAGCTCCTTGGGCTCGATGACGCGATCGTGGCGGACGAACGTCTCCACCGCCTCCCTGGCCAGGTGCACCAGAGGGTGGCTGCCAACCGCCACAGCGGCGGCCGAATCTCTTTCCGGCTCTTCGGCCTGCTCGATATCGACGGCTGCCACCAGGTAGCCCACGCCGAAGGGCGCCTCGTAAGAGAGCACGCGGGGGTTGACCCTCAGGCCGTCGAGGGCGCCCATGAGGAAGCTCAGCGATGGCACTGCATCCTCGGCTGCCTGCTGGCGGAAATCGGCGTCCATCTCCAGCACTGTGTGCACGTCCCACTCGGCGATCGCTCGCTCGATCTTCTCGTCGAACACCTGGCCTGCGGCGCTATAGTTCAGGTTGTGGGAGAGGTCGGCGCTGGCGATGATGACCACTCGCTTGCCCAGGCGCGCGCTCGCTCGGGCGACGGCCTGGCCGAGGGCGAAATGCTGGCGGGGCGGCAGGTAGGATATGCTGAGAGGCACCAGCTTGGCTTCTCCCAGGCCCGAGAGCAGGTGATACAGGGGGACAGTGCAGCCCCAGTCGAGGCCGCCGCACCAGTTGCCCGTGGAGTCGCGGTGGCGCCAGCGCTCCAGCGGCCTCAGGGGCAGGCCGACCTGCTGGGCCTCCTCGCGGATGAGGGAGGCCGCCTCCACATCGTTCTGGAAGGCGAACGTCACCTGGGGGGCGTCCCAGGCTTCGAGGCTGCCGTCGGCGCTGGGGCCGGCCAGGATGGCGAAGGCATCGAGCTCCGCCGGCCCATGAGGGCTGATGATGATGGCTGTGTCCGGCTGGTGCTGGGCGATCTCCCGCGCTGCCTGGGCCAGGGCGTCTATCGTCTTCCGGGTGGCCGTCTCGCGGCCTTGCCCGATCTCGTGGACGATGATCGGTGGATGTGGGGAGACGCAGGCGAATACTATAGCCATGCTGCTCACTTCCCTTAGCGGAATTATAGCACTGGTGGGCGGGCTCAGCCCAAAAGAACCGCTGTTAACGAGCCATGGCAGAGTGAGGGGGAGCCTATCGCCCGAGGGCGGCTGTTACGGCCTCCACCAGGGTCGTGTCGTCCTCGGGCGCCACAGTGCGGGGGTCGAGGAGGAGCTGATCGTGCTCGATGCGGCCAATGACCGGCTGCTGGCCCAGGCGCAGACGCTGGGCCAACTCCGTCACGCTTCTGCCGTCGTGGGCAGGGATGGCTATGACCCTGGTGGGCAGCCCCTCTTCCGGCAAGCTGCCGCCGCCAACCATCGAGCGGCCGTGCACTGAGCGAGCGGGCGCACCGATGGCCCGCGCCCAGCGGCGGGCCCTTCTTTCGATGGTCGTCAGGGGCATGGAGATCATCCGCCACACGGGGATCTTCTCCAGTGCCTCGTCGCGCACGTAGTGAATGGCGGTGGCAGCCAGGGCGGCGACGCTGCCCTTGTCCATGCGCAGGGCGCGCGTTAGGGGGTGGCGACGGAGATGGGCCACGAGCTCTTGGCGGCCGACGATGATGCCTGCCTGCGGACCGCCCAGGAGCTTGTCGCCGGAGAACATCGTGAGGTCGGCATTAGCCGCCACGCTCTCCTGGACTGTGGGCTCGGCGGCCAGGCCGAACTGGTTGGTATCGATAAGGCAACCGCTGCCCAGGTCGTCCAGGAGCAGGAGGCCGTGCTCGTGGGCCAGGCGGGCCAGGTCCTCAACAGGGGGCGACTCCACGAAGCCGATGATCCGGAAGTTGCTGGCGTGCACGCGCATGAGAGCGGCTGTGTCGTCAGTGATGGCCTGCTGATAGTCGCTCAGGTAAGTGCGATTGGTGGTGCCCACCTCCACCAGGCGAGCGCCGCTCTGGCGCATCACCTCGGGGATGCGGAAGCCGCCGCCGATCTCCACTGCCTGGCCGCGAGAGATGATCACCTCTCGCTCCTTGGCCAGCGCGGTAAGCGCCAGGTGGGCAGCACCAGCGTTGTTGTTGACCGCCATCGCTGCCTCAGCGCCGGTGATCTGGCATAGGAGGGCCTCCAGATGGGCCAGGCGATCGCCTCGTTCGCCCTCCGGCAGGTCGAACTCCAGGTTGCTGTAGCCTCGCGATGCTGCCTCCATGGCCGCTATGGCCTCCGGCGAGAGAGGGGCTCGGCCCAGGTTGGTGTGAATGATGACACCGGTGGCGTTGATCACCGGTCGCAGGGTCGGTTGGAGAAGAAGCTCGGCACGGGCGAGCACCGACTCTACCAGAGTCTCGGTCGGCGGGCACTCATGGCCGGCGGCGATGGCTCGCCGGGCCTCTTCCAACTGCTGGCGGATCACCTCGGCCACGCTGTCGCTGGCCATCCGCGAGGCGAGGGGGCGGATACGGCGGTGGGCCAGCAGGCGGCTGACGCTAGGCAGGTTACGGAATGGACTGGTCATGGCAACCTCGAGCAGAATCCCAAAGGCGACCTTATTCTATCATATCGAGCGTTTTCTCTTGACCGTTATGTGACCCTACTCTATCATGAGTTCAAAACTGTGCGCTCAAAGCTAGAAATCGGAGGATTTCAATGGCCGTGAACCTGCGCATTCCTGGTCCTACGCCTGTTCCGCCCGAGGTACTGGAGGCCAACGCTCGCCCCATGATCAACCATCGGGGGCGAGAGTTCGCCGGCATCCTCGACCGCGTGACCAACCGTCTGAAGGAGTTCTTCCTGACGAAGAACGACCTTTACATTCTCACCACCTCCGGCACCGGCGTTATGGAGACGGCGGTGGTTAACACACTCTCCCCCGGTGATCGCGTGCTGGTGATCTCCATCGGCGCTTTCGGCGATCGGTTTGCCAACATAGCCAAGGCCTATGGCGCTGAGGTGAGCCGCCTCGACTACGATTGGGGCAAGGCTGCCGATCCCGAGGACGTGCGGCGCGCCCTGGCCGCTGATCCCGCTATCAAGGCGGTACTGGTGACCCATAACGAGACATCGACCGGTGTCACTAACCCGCTGGAGGACATCGCCCGCGTCGTGCGTGAGTTCGATAAGCTCCTGCTGGTGGACGCCGTGAGCAGCCTGAGCGCTATTCCCGTGCGCACCGACGAATGGGGGTTGGACTTCGTGGTCACCGGCTCCCAGAAGGGCTGGATGGTGCCGCCGGCTTTGGGCATGGTCTCGGTGAGCCCCCGTGCTTGGGAGGCCCACGCCAAGGCGAAGATGCCCCGCTTCTACTTCGACGTCGGTACCGCTAAGAGCTACCTTGAGCGTGGCCAGACACCCTGGACCCCTGCGGTCTCTGTCTTCTACGGCCTGGAGTTAGCCCTGGAGATGATGGCCAAGGAGGGTCTGGAGAACATCTTCGCTCGCCATCGGCGCCTAGCTCAGGTCGTGCGCGACGGCGTGAAGGCGCTGGGGCTGGAGATGTTTTCCGACGAGCGCTTTGCCTCCGACACGATCAGCGCTGTCAAAGTGCCCGAGGGCGTGGACGGCAAGGCTCTTCAGAAGCTCTGCGAGGACGAGTACGACCTGGTAATCGCTGGTGGGCAGGCGAAGCTTGCCGGCAAGATCTTCCGCATCGGTCACCTGGGCTTCGTGACGGAGGAGGACGTACGGTCGGCTTTGGACGTGCTGGCCAAGGCCCTGCCGCGAGTGGGATTCGCCGTCCCAGCCGCCGGTTCTTGAGAGTGACGGCCTGATGGCCGCCAAGGTACTGGTCTGTGATCCGATAGCTGAGGACGGCGTCAAGGCCCTGCAAGAATTCGGCGCCGAGGTAGATGTCCGCCTGGGCATGTCGCCCGAGGAGTTGAACTCCGTCATCGGCGAGTACGATGCCGTCGTTGTCCGTAGCGAGACGAAGATAACGGCCGACGCTATCGCAGCGGGCAAAAGGCTTCAGATAGTCGGACGGGCCGGGATCGGCGTAGACAACATCGATCTGGATGCTGCCACCCAGCGTGGCGTCCTGGTGGTCAACGCTCCCACCGGCAACATCATCTCGGCCGTTGAGCATACCATCGCCCTGATGCTAGCCCTCGCCCGCAATGTCCCCCAAGCCAACGCTTCTCTCAGGGGCGGCAAGTGGGATCGCAAGCGCTTCATGGGAGTGGAGCTGCGGGGCAAGACCCTGGGCATCATCGGCCTGGGCCAGGTCGGGTCAGAGGTAGCGCGGCGGGCGCTGGGCCTGGAGATGGAGGTCGTGGGCCATGACCCCTTCGTGCCGGAAGAGCGAGCGCGCGTTCTGGGAGTGAAGATGGTCCCTTTGGAGGATCTTCTTCGCCAATCGGACTTCGTTACCGTCAACACAACCCTCACCGAAGGGACGCGGGGCCTCATCGGCGCCGAGGAGCTGGCGATGATGAAGCCCTCTGCCCGTATCATCAACACTGCCCGCGGCGGCATTATCGATGAAGATGCGCTCTATCAGGCGGTTGAGGAAGGCCGCATCGCTGGCGCTGCCGTCGATGTCTTCTCCAAGGAGCCGGCGGTGGGCAGCAGGCTGACGGAAAGTGATCGCATCGTGGTGACCCCTCACCTGGGGGCCTCTACCACCGAGGCCCAGGAGCGGGTGGCCGTCGGCGTGGCAGAGCAGATCATCGCCTACCTGAAGGGCGAGCCCGTGCGCTACGCTGTCAATGCTCCTCTCATCCCGCCGGAGACCCTCTCCTTCCTGTCGCCATATGTTGACGTGGCAACGAAAGCGGGGCTGCTCGCCCAGCAGTTGTGCGAGGGGCAGTTGAAGGACGTTCAGATAGAGTACGCCGGCGATATCGGCCAGCACGACGTGACCATCTTGAAGGTGGCGGTTATCAGGGGGCTGCTGTCGTCGATAAGCGAGGAGCCGGTGAACATCGTCAACGCTGACCTGATCGCCCAGAGACGAGGCCTGCGTATCGTAGAGCAGAAGGGCCCCTCACACGAGATGTACAGCAACCTGGTGAGCGTGCGGCTTGTTACCACTGCCGGCGATACCACCATCTCGGCTACCCTGGCCCACGATGGGCCGCATATTGTCCTGGTGAATGACTACTGGGTGGACATTCCGCCCAGCGAGGGCTATCTGCTGGTCTGCGAGAACGAGGACCGGCCGGGGATGATCGGCGCTTTGGGCACGATGCTGGGCGACTTCAATGTCAACATCAGCTTCATGAACGTGGGCCGCCATGAGCGTCGCGGTCGCGCTCTCATGGTGCTCGCTCTGGACGGGGCGCTTACCAGCGAGCAACTGAAGAAAGTTCAGGAGATCCCCGATATCTTCTCCGCCCGCCTGGTGCGGCTGTAGCTAGTCGTCCAGGCGGTTGATGACCAGCCCGGCGGCCAGCTTGGGGTAGAAGAAGGTCGATTTGCGGGGCATGCGCTGGCCAGCGTCGGCCACGTCCATCACCTTCTCGACGGGCACAGGGTTGAGGAGGAAAGCCGCCGAGTAGTGGCCGGCCTGTACCTGCCTGCAGGCCTCAAGAGCCTCTGGCTCAATGGCTACGGTGCCCCCTTCCTGGACGGGCCTCCGGTCTATTCCCAGGATATTCTCCAGGAGGGCGATCTCAAGCACGATGACGTCCAGGTCGCGCCACTGAACAGGGCATTCCGAGTAGAAATGGGCAACCAGCCCTTGGGGGTCCTCCGCGGTCAGCAGGAAGAACCGTTTGCCTGGCCAGCACAGGCCGAAGGCGCTCCCTGACCTGCCACGCTCGGCGATCAGCTCCAGCAGTCGATGAGGGGCAGCCTCGCCCTGAGTCTGCGCTGACGTTACCTCCTCCACCGCCAGGTATTGCCGCAGGCGCTCCAGCACGCTGTCGTCGGCCCGAGGCAAGTGCACCAGGCGGTGAATCGGCAGGATCAGCAGGCCCGGGTCCTCGGCGGCGGTGAGGCCGGCCAGGACGAAGTTCTCCGGTTCCTGGCCCGTCCAGGGGGCGGCCGCCGCCTGCCGCTCGTCCCGATAGGCCAGGGCCGTCTCGTAGCGGTGGTGGCCGTCGGCGATGTAGAGGGTGGCGGGAGCAAGCTGCTGCTGTAGCCAGCGCTGGGCCTTCTCCTCGCTGAGCGACCAGAGGGTGTGCCTTTCGGTGGCGCCCTCGGCTACCGCCAGGGGGTTGTGGCCGCTTGTGGTCTCTTGTAGGGCGCTGGTGACGGCCCCCTGCGGATCGCGGTAGAAGGTGAGGACAGGGCTGAAGTTGGCGCGACAGGCCCTCAGCAGGCGGAGGCGGTCCTCCTTGGGCGGGGCCATGGTGTTCTCGTGGGGACGGATGGTACCTTTCGCCCAGTCCTCCAGGCGCACTCGCGTCAGCAGGGCACGACGGCAGTAGTGCCTGGCGTCGTGCTCGAACTCCTGGTCGTAGATGTAGAACGCCGGCCTGTCATCCTGGGCGAGGACGCCGGAGGCCGACCACTCGGCCAGGGTGGCCGCCGCTCGCGTGTAGCGGTTGTTCGCCTCGTTGTCCTCGTCGTGGGTTTCGCCGTACTCCAGGCGGACGATGTTGTGGGGGCTCCTGGCGTGCAGGGCTCGCTGCTCATCGGGCGAGATGACGTCGAAGGGGGGCGCGATCACCCTGGCCAGGTCATCGACCTGGCCAGCCTGATACCGAAGGCCTCGAAATGGGCGTATCTCTGTCAAGGTAACTCCTTGCTGGGATGATAGCCTAATCGCAGGCCCTGCGTAAAGCGGCGCTCCGTTGATCCTTTCGGTTTCGTGTCGCTAGAATGGCCCTGTCTCCGTCGGCTCATGCCGGCGGGCGCAGTCGGCGAGAAGACGCTTCGAGCAGGGGGCCCAGCGTGCGCTATCCGTGTACTTTCTGCCAGATCGTTTCCGGCGAGACGAAGGCGGAGATCGTCTACGAGGACGATGAGGTGCTGGTGTTTCGCAATCGGCTGGACTGGGTCCCCGTGATGCTCCTGGTCATCCCGAAGCAGCACGTCACCCAGGAGGAGCTGTGGCGGGACATGGGCCGCGTGGGGGAGATCGCCGTGCGCATGGGGCAGGAGCACTGCCCGAAGGGCTTCCGGCTGGTGTCCAACTTCGGGCTGGAGGCGCTGCAGAGCCAGGAGCACGGCCACGTGCACGTCCTGGGGGGCGCCTTCCTGGGGGAGTACGCCTAGGGGTCGCGTATGCCGATCTCGGCGAGGGCGGCCTTCTGCGTCTCGAACAGGCGGCGGACGCCCGTCTCCGCCAGGTCCAGCAGATCGTCCATCGCCTGGCGGGTGAAGGGGTGGCTCTCGCCGGTGCCCTGCACCTCCACCAGCTCTCCCTCGGCGGTCATCACCGCGTTGAAGTCGACCCCCGCGCGGGCGTCCTCTTCGTAGCAGAGGTCGAGCATCGGCACGCCGTCCACGATGCCGACGCTGGTGGCGGCGACGGCGCAGCGCAGGGGCGTGGAGGGGATGGTGCCCCGCTGGACGAGCAGCTCGCAGGCCTGGCGGATGGCGACGTAGGCGCCGGTGATCGCCGCCGTGCGGGTGCCGCCGTCGGCCTGGATGACGTCGCAGTCGACGGTGAGCGTGCGCTCGCCGAGGAGGTCGAGCCTGGTGACCGCCCGCAGGGAGCGGCCGATGAGCCGCTGGATCTCGTGGGTGCGGGCGCCCACGCGGCCGAGGGTGGCCTCGCGGGGGCTGCGGGTGTCGGTGGAGCGAGGGAGCATGCCGTACTCGGCGGTGACCCAGCCGGAGTCGGAGCCGCGGAGGAAGGGCGGCTGGCGGTCCTCGACGCTGACGGCGCAGAGGACGATGGTCTGGCCGAGCTCGATGAGGGCGGAGCCCTCGGCGTGGGCGAGGTAGCCGGGGGTGATGCGCACCTGGCGCATCTCGTCGGGCTGGCGGCCGTCGGGTCGTGTGCTCATGGCAGGATCACCAGAGGGAAGTATAGCACAGGGGTAGGTGCCAGAACCGACTGCTACGGTCGATACCAGGAGCCGATGCAGTGCTCCAACTGCCACAGGCTCAAGTCTAGGTCGAGCGAACTTCGAAGGAAGCTGGCAACGGCGTTCACATCTTGCTCGAACTGGTGGTCCAAGTCACACTGCAGGGTACACTCGAGGTCTATGCCGCAGTCAACGGCGAACGCTGTGCTCAGGTTGGCCCAACTCAGTTCGTCGAGTTCATCAAGCAGCTCACAGAGGCTCTGTCCTGGAAAGTCATCGGGAGTGGCTGTGGGTGGTGGGCTGTACAGCATGTCCTCTGTGATCATTTGCGCCGCAACCGCTCCGGTGAAGAAAATAAGGTAGCTGTGCGCGAACTTGAGGCTTGTGAGGTTGCTGGCAGTTGGATTGTT
>LJUA01000004.1 GCA_001303545.1 Dehalococcoidia bacterium SM23_28_2 | reverse complement strand
GGCGGTCGCCAGGGCATCCTCGGCCCAGAGGTACATATCGGCGGCCAGATCGGCGTCCGGCGGGGGCAGGCGACCGTGGGCCACATCGTCGGCCAGGGGGGTGTCTTCCTCCACCGTCAGGGCGTACAGCGACAGGTGCTCGGGCCGCAGGGCGATGGCTTCCCTCACCGTTTGCCGCCAGGCGGCCATTGTCTGGCCGGGCAGGCCGTAGATCAGGTCCAGGTTCACGTTGTCGAAGCCCGCCTGCCGCGCCGTGCGATAGGCCTCGCTGGCCTCCGCTGCTCTGTGGATGCGGCCGAGGACGGCCAGCTCGTCATCGTGGAAGCTCTGCACGCCCAGGCTGAGGCGGTTCACTCCCAGCGAGCGTAGCCCTCGAAGGTAGGGGCGGTGCACTGTCCCCGGGTTGGCTTCGCAGGAGACCTCGGCGTCGGCGGCCAGGCGAAAGCGCTGGCGGAGGGCGGTCAGCGTGCGCTCGATATCTGCCAGCGGCAGCAGGCTGGGGGTGCCGCCGCCCAGGAAGACGGTGGCCGCCTGCATGCCCTGGATGGGCTGCTGCCAGAGCGTCATCTCGGCGAGCAGGGCGCGCACGTAGGACGGGACTAGCGACTCCAGCCCGGCGTAGGAGTTGAAGTCGCAGTAGGAGCACTTGGCCTGGCAGAAGGGGATGTGGATGTACAGGCTGACTCTTGTCTCGCTCATGATACCTACTCGCATCGTAGCACCGCCTTTGAGGGGCAGCAACGTTGACTTTGGCTAGGGGAAATGCGAAACTCTGGGTATCATGAAAACGTATCTGAAATCTCGTAGCTGCGGCGAATTGCGCGCCGAACACGAAGGCGAGGAGGTCTCCCTGGCCGGCTGGGTACACCGCCGCCGCGACCACGGCAGCCTCATTTTCATCGACCTGCGCGACCACGAAGGCATCGTTCAGGTAGTGTTCAATCCTAAAGGGGCCGAGGAGGCCCACAAAGTGGCCAGCGATGTGCGCAACGAGTACGTGCTCCACGTGAAGGGCACGGTAGCGCGGCGGCCGTCGGGTACCGAGAACCGCAATATGCCCACCGGCGAGGTGGAGGTGCGCGCCCAGGGCGCGGCCCTTCTCAACCCATCCAAGACGCCGCCCTTCTATATCAACGAGGATACGGAGGTTGAGGACCTGCTACGACTGCGCTATCGCTACCTGGACCTGCGGCGTGAGCGCATGCACAAAAATATGATCCTCCGCCACAACGTGACTCGGTTCATTCGCAACTTCCTCAGCGACCGAGGTTTCACAGAGGTGGAGACGCCCATTCTTATCAAGAGCACGCCCGAGGGGGCGCGCGACTACCTGGTGCCCAGCCGCGTCAACCCCGGCCTTTTCTATGCTCTGCCCCAGTCGCCCCAGCAGCTCAAGCAGCTCCTAATGGTGTCCGGGTTCGAGCGCTACTTCCAGATCGCTCACTGCTTCCGCGACGAAGACCTGCGGGCCGATCGCCAGCCGGAGTTCACTCAGCTGGACATGGAGATAAGCTTCATAAACGAAGATGACATGCTGAATCTGATGGAGGACCTCCACGTTGCGATGGTGGAGACGATTCGGCCTGACGTGCGGCTGCCCAAGCCGTTCCCCCGCTTCACTTACGACGAGGCGATGCGTCGATTCGGCACAGACAAGCCGGACCTGCGCTACGGGATGGAGCTGGTGGACATCTCCGACCTGCTGGCCGAATCGGAGTTTGAAGTTTTCCAGCAGACACTGGCCGCCGGCGGTGTGGTGCGGGCCATCTGCGCTCCCGGCGGTGCCGTCCTCAGCCGCCGCCAGATCGACGAGCTCACCGATTTCGTCAAGACGGTGGGCGGCAAGGGGCTCATATCCATCGGCTTGACCGGCGAAGGGCCAGTGGAGGAGCTGACCGCCGAAGAGTTCCACTCGCCCACGCACCGTTTCCTTCGCCTGGAGGAGGTGCGGGGCATCGCTGCCCGCGCGGGGGCCAACCGCGGCGACCTGATTATCATGGTGGCCGATCAGGAGGAGCAGGTCTGCCAGGCGCTGGACGGCCTGCGGCGGGAGATGGCCCGCCGCTTGGATCTGGTCGATGAGGGCGTCTTCACCTTCTGCTTCGTCACCGAATTCCCCCTTCTGGACTGGAACGAGGCCGAGGAGCGCTGGGATCCGGTGCACCATCCGTTCACCTCTCCCAAAGAAGAGGATCTGCCCCTCATGGATACCGACCCGGGTCACGTTCGGGCGCGCGCCTACGACCTGGTCTGCAACGGCTGGGAGATAGCCGGCGGCAGCATCCGAATTCATCGCCGCGACGTGCAGGAGAAGATGTTCAGCCTGCTGCGCATCTCGCCTGAGGAGGCCCAGTACCGCTTCGGCCACATGCTGGAGGCATTCGAATACGGTGCGCCGCCCCACGGCGGCATCGCCACCGGCCTTGATCGCACGGTGATGATCCTGGCCGGCGAGCGGGACATTCGGGAGGTGATCGCCTTTCCCAAGACGAAGACCGCCTCCGACCCCCTGTTCGGCGCTCCCTCCACTGTGTCCGATGCCCAACTGGCAGAGCTGCACATAGCGCTGAGGCCGGGGGTAGTCCCGAAGGAATCTCCTTGAGGCTGTTCCTGCGGTGTAACTTTTGTGGGCTAGCTTCCGTCATCGGTAGGGGAAGACTGTCGCCTGCCGGGCGGAGGCTTCTTGGGTTGCGATGAGGAACTTGGTTCTGGTTCTGGGCGGTTTGGTCATCGCGGTGGCCGTGGTCGTTGGTGTGGTGGCGGCGCTGGTCGGCGGCGGTGGCGATGGGGAGGAGTCATCCCAGGGGACGCCAGCCGCCCAGATCACGGGGACACCTTCCGCAGCCGCTGGCGGCGAACTGCGGTTGCTGGGCAGAGACCCCTTGACCCTTGACCCCGCCTGCGCCAGCGATGTCGATTCCGCCAACTACATCGTGGAGGTCTTCGGCGGCCTGGTGACCATCGACCGCGACCTCCAGATCGTGCCGGACATTGCTGAAAGGTGGGACATAAGCGACGACGGCACGGTCTACACTTTCTATCTCCGGCGCGGCGTCCTCTTTCACAAAGGGGATCGTCAGGTAACGGCCAGCGACGTCAAGTACTCCATGGAGCGGGCCCTTGACCCTGACACGCAGTCCACGGTGGGCGAAGTCTACCTGGGCGATATCGTGGGGGCTGAGGAGTTCGTTGACGGTGAGGCCGAAGAGGTCACAGGCATCGAGGTGGTGGACAACTACACCCTTAACATCACCATCGACGCTCCCCAGGTCTCCTTCCTGGCCAAGCTGACCTATCCCACCGCCTTTGTCGTAGATCGCAATCAGGTGGAGGGCAGCACCTGCTTCAGCGGCACCAACTGGCAGCGCAAGCCCAACGCCACCGGGCCCTTCAAGCTGGCGGAGTGGGACCTGGGACAGCGCATCGTTCTGGAGCCGAACAGCCGCTATCACCTAGGAGCGCCATTGTTGGGTCGGCTGGTGTACACCCTTGGCGGCGGCTCTGCTATCACCATGTACGAGAACGATGAGCTCGATGTCACTGGCGTTGGCCTGAATGACATCGAGCGGGTGCGCGACCCCGCTGAGCCTCTCAATGCGGAGTTTCATGAGGCGCCGCGGATGGACATCTGGTACATCGGCTTCAGCGTGCAGACGCCGCCCTTCGATGACCTCAAAGTGCGCCAGGCCTTCGCTCATGCCATCGATAAGGACAAGCTCATCGAGGTAGTGCTGCTGGATGCAGTGGTGGAGGCCGATGGCATCCTGCCGCCGAGCATCCCCGGCTTTAACGAGGACCTCCAGGGTCTGGAGTTCGATCCGGAGAAGGCGCGTCAACTGCTGGCGGAGTCCAGCTACGGCGGGCCCGAGGGTCTGCCCGACATCGAGATCGCCTCTTCGGGACGGGGAGCCAGCGTGGGGCCGGTGAGCGAGGCCATTCTGGCCATGTGGGAGGAGAACCTGGGGATTGAGATCTCCACTCGTCAGGCGGAGACCGCCACCTTCTTCCACGATGTCCATGAGGGCAAGTACCAGATGTTCGAAATGGGCTGGGTGGCCGACTACCCTGACCCGGAGAATTTCTTGACGATCCAGTTCCACAGCGATAGCACCACCAACTACAGCCAGTATGCGAACGCCGATGTGGATCGCCTGCTGGAGGAGGCGGATGCGGAGGCGGACGAGGCCACGCGGCTGTCGTTGTATCAGCAGGCGGAGCAGATCATCGTCAACGACGTGCCCTGGATACCCCTGTTCCACGACGAGTTCAACGTGCTGATCAAGCCCTACGTCAAGGACTATACCCTTCCTCCGTTCGTCATCCCCAGGATGCGCTACGTCTACATAGAGGAGTAGGCTCGCGACGGCGACATGTAAGAGAAGATGCAGGGCATTCTCCCCTTCGTAGTGCGGCGCTTGATCTGGGCGCCGTTCGTCCTTCTGGCGGTGTCGCTGGTTACCTTCGCCCTCGGCCGCTTCGGGCCGGGCGACCCGGTGGAGATCCTGCAGGGGCAATACCACGATCCCGAGCGGGTGGAGGCGATTCGCCACGAGCAGGGCTTGGATGACCCCTTCTTTGCCCAGTACGGCCGCTACATGTGGGACGTCTTCCACGGCGACCTGGGCACCAGCTTCACCTATCTGGGTGTGCCCGTGAAGGACATTATCTTCGACAAGATGTGGGTCACCATCCAGTACAACCTGGTGGCTCTGATCATCATTTTCGCCATCGGCATTCCGGCGGGGATCTGGGCGGCTCTCAGGCAGGGAACCTGGCAGGACCCCTTAACGATCGGCGGTTTTCTGTTCTTCAGGTCTGTCCCTGTCTTGGTCACCATACCTGTTTTGCAGTTTATATTTGCCCTCAAGCTGGGATGGCTGCCCAGCAGCGGCTGGGTGGAGAAAGACATCTTGGGCATGAAGATCGGCATCTTCGATAAGCGGATCATCATGCCCATTCTGGCCCTATCACTGCCGGGCATCGCCGGCGTGGCCCGCCTGATGCGCGCTCAGACCCTGGAGGTGCTGGACGAGGACTTCGTGCGCACGGCGCGGGCCAAGGGCCTGCGGGAGATCGTGGTGATCACTCGCCATGTCGCTCGCAACGCCCTTCTGCCCATGACCACCATCGTTGGCTTCGCCCTGGTGGGTCTGCTGGGCGGCTCCCTGTTCGTGGAGGCGCTATTCGGCATCCCCGGCATCGGCCAGTTCACCTGGGAGGCCGTGGGCAACCGTGACTACGACGTGATCATGGCCGTCACCCTGATAACGGCCACTGCCTTCATCGTGGCCAACTTGGTCACCGATATCGCCTACGGCTTCATCGACCCCCGCGTCCGCTTAGGAGCGGGAGGGCCGAGGTACTAGCATGACGGATGCGGATCTGACCGTAGGGGAGCCGATGGAAGAGGCCCACCCTCGCCTGGGCGGGACGGCCCTGCGGCGGCTGGCGCGCAAGCGGCTGGCGATGGTCTGCCTGGTGGCGATCGTGGTCATCTACCTGGCCGGTCTCCTTGCTCCCTGGGTGACGCCCTACGGCTACAACGAGCAGGACCTGGACAACACCTTTGCCGGCCCCAGCCTGTCCCATCCCCTGGGCACCGACCGCCTGGGCCGCGACATGCTCAGTCGAGTCATCTGGGCCTCGCAGACCACGGTCATCATCAGCGCCGCCGCCATCTTCACCGGCGGCCTGGTGCTGGGGGTAGGGCTGGGCCTGCTGGCCGGCTACGTCGGCGGCTGGTTGGACAACGTCATCATGCGGGTGGCCGATGCCTTCTTTGCCCTCCCCGACATCCTTCTCTTGCTTCTGATCACTGCCACCATCCGGCCGCGCGTCGAGGACCTGTTCGACAGGTTCGAATCGTGGCCGGTTGCCGGCGGTCTGGTTGAAGCGGGTGCCCCCGACTACTTCCTGGTGTTTGGCGCCCTGGCCCTGTTCGGCTGGGTGGGCATCGCTCGCCTTATCCGCTCTCAGGTTCTCTCCCTGCGGGAGAGCGACTACGTGCTGGCGGCGCGCGCGTCGGGCGCCTCGGTGGGGCGTATTCTTGCCCGGCACCTGCTCCCCAACGTCGGTAACATCATCATCGTCAGCGTCACCTTCTCCCTGGGAGCGATGGCCGGGACGGAGATCCTGCTGAGCTGGCTGGGCATCGGCATCACGTATCCTCATCCCAGCTTTGGGGCGATGATCGCCGCCGGCAGCGATCTCAGCAGCCTGCGAGCTCATCCCCATCTCCTCCTGGTGCCGGCGGCGGTGGTGGCCCTCCTCCTGTTCGCTTTCAACCTCCTGGGCGACGCCCTGAACGACGTCCTGAGCCCGCGGCGAGGCTGAGCCAAATGGCCGGGCTCATAGGAAGGCGGCATGCTATAATGCCGCTGCGGAGGTACACCCTCCAGACCGGCCGTTGCCCTTGGCGGGCAGCGGTGTCTCGAAAGGAGCTCTCACTGTGTTGCATCGAGGCGCTCTCTATCTGCTGATCCTCGTACTTGCTCTGATGGTATCTCCCACCGTCACATCGCCGGTCGCCGCGGTCGGGTACACCTACGTGGTCGATGATGACCTGCTCCAGAACTGTGCTAAGCCGGGAGCGCCCGATTACCACACCATCACGGACGCTCTGGGTACGGTGAACGCTGGCGACACGATCCGCGTCTGCGAGGGCGACTACACGGAGGACACGCTGGTCATCAACGTTTCCGTGACGATTACGGGCCCGGGCGCCACCGAGGCGGACGATGGAGTGGCCACTGTTCACCACGGCGCCGGCGGATCCAGCGCCATGGTTGATATCAGCGCTGACAACGTGACCTTCGAAGGTTTGGACCTGGATGCCACCCCGCCTCCAGGGTGGGTTTTCACTACGTCTGGCATTGTGGGCGACGGGAACAACGTTACAATACAGCACAATGAGATCCACAACGCCACATCGTCGGCGGTGTCAGCGGGCGGGATTCCCCATCCCACTAACGTGAGCATCTTCAGGAATAACGTCCACGACAATGGTGGGGGGATAGGCTGCATGTGCGACGACTCCGGTTTGTGGAGCAACACCGTCGACGCCGGTGGTGGTACCGCTCTCGGGCTCGAGGGCGACCGAGGTACGATCGGGGGGAACGTGGTGACTAACGGCACGGTGAGCGCCATCGGCAACGACCTGAAGGTGCAGAACAACCAGATATCGGCAGGCACCGCCAGTTCCACGCTGTACGTCTCCGGCAATCCGGTCACGGTCACAAATAACATCTTGAGCGACGCGGACTATTACGGGATCGATGCAACGCCGCAGAGCGCCCTCAGCACCTCTGTCACCATCAGCCAAAACACCTTCGCCCAGATCAGGGTCCCCATCCAGCTTTCCGACTGGGACCCGAGTGATGCCTTCGGGCTGACGGCGACCATCGGCGGCAGCCCCAGCGATGCGAATACGTTCGTCACCTGTGGAGGTGTCCTGGGTGACCTGAACTATCTGGTGGAGATGGATGGCGCCACCGCTGACGTGAACGCCGAGTACAACAACTGGGACCTGTGCACGGCGGCGGAGATCGAGCAGGAGATCTACCACAAGGTGGACGACCCTGCGCAGGGGCTAGTCGACTTCGATCCGTTCATCGCGCCGGGCGATTGCCCCGGGCCCACGCCTACGCCTACGCCCACACCTACGGCTACGCCCACAGCCACGGTCACGACCACGCCTACGGGCACACGGACGGTGACCATACCGGCCGGGAGTTGGGCCAACTTCTCCTGGACGGGCGAAAGCCCTGCTGAGGAGGTGGCCTGGTGCTTCGGCGAGGACAATATCGTCGTGATGTACCGCCTCGATGCGGAGAGTCAGCAGTTCGAGCGGTGGATCCGCGGTCGCGACCAGCAGTCGACCATGGGAGAGGTCGCCCAGTTCGATGCGCTCTTGGCCCTGAACACCAGCGGGGAGGCGGCCACCTGCGAGATGCCTGCCCCGTCGCCGGTGTCTTCTCGGACGGTGACGATCCCTGCCGGGAGTTGGGCCAACTTCGCCTGGACGGGCGAGAGCTCCGCGCAGGAGGTGGCCGATTGCTTCGGCGAGGACAATATCGTCGTCATGTACCGGCTCGATGCGGAGACCTATCAGTTCGAGCGGTGGATCCGCGGTCGCGACCAGCAGTCGACCATGGGAGAGGTCGCCCAGTTCGATGCCCTGCTGGCGCTGAACGGCAGCGGGGAGCCGGTCATCTGCGAGATGCCCGGCGGCTAACCACCTGCCGGCGCAGGAGGAGCGATCGCCTTATTGGGCTGCCACTCCTCGCCCCCGACCTCCTGGGCGACGCCCTGAACGACGTTCTGAGCCCGCGCCGAGGGTGAGGTCGGCGACTCCCTCGTAGGAAGGCGGCATGCTATAATACTTCGCGGAGGATATAGGATAGAGTGAAGGTATCCACCGAACACATCCCCGAGAGCCAGGTCGTCCTCCAGATCGAAGTCGAGCCCGAGCGGCTGGAGAGATCGCTGGAGCAGGCCTATCGGCGATTGGCCCTGAAGACGGAGGTTCCCGGCTTCCGCAAGGGGAAGACGCCGCGGCACATGCTGGAGCGCTACATAGGGCGCGACGCCGTCATGCAGGAGGCGCTGCGGGTGCTGATCCCCGAGGCCTACAACGAGGCCGTCGAGGAGGAGGACATCGACGCGATCGACTATCCCAGCGTCGAGGTGGTGCAGCAGGAACCGCTGATCTTCAAGGCCACGGTAGCCGTTCGTCCCAGCGTTGACCTGGGGAACTACCGTGAGGTGAGGGTGGAGCGAGAGCCGGTGACGGTGAGCGAGGAGCAGGTGGACGAGAAGCTGGAGGAGCTGCGTCACCGGTATGCCATCCTGGAGCCTGTGGACAGGCCGCTGCAAATGGGTGATCTGGTGCGAGCAGACATTCGGGTCAGCGTGGACGGCCGCACGGTCGCCTCCGAGGACGATGCCGAGATTCGCCTGCGTCCGGGGGTGCCTGTCTTGGCGCCAGGATTCGTCGAGCACCTTATGGGGGCTGAGAAGGGCGTTCAGCAGCAGTTCAGCATAGATGTGCCCCAGGACCATCCCCAGCGGCTGCTGGCGGGCAAGACATGCATGTGCACGGTGCTGGTGAGGGAGATCAAGGAGGAGAAGCTGTCGGAGCTGAATGACGCCTTCGCCGCCGATGTGGGGGAGGGCTTCTCCAGCCTGGAGGCGCTGCGACAGCGGCTGGAGTCAGACCTGCGGGAGTTGGCCGAGCAGCATGCGGAGGCCCATTACCGGGACAGAGTAGTGGATGAGGTAGTGGCTGGCGCCTCTGTGGAGTTTCCGCCGGTATTGGCGGAGCGAGAGACGGAGCACCTGCTGCGTGAGTGGGCTAACTCCCGCGGAGGTGGGGACATCGAGCCTCATCTGAGGCATGTGGGCAAGTCAGAGGAGGAGTTGCGCCAGGAGTTGCGCCTTCAGGCCGTGGAGCGGATCCAGCGCTCGCTGGTGCTGAACGATGTGGCGAAGGCGGAGGGGATCTCGGTGAGCCAAGAGGACATCGATGTCGAGATCGACCGGCTGGCGATCTCATCGGGGCCGCGAGAGGACGAAGTGCGGAAGATCTTTGGCAGCGCTGGCGGCCGTGATGCCCTGGAACGCTCTCTTCTCACCCGCAAGACCGTGGATCGACTGGTGGCCAGCGCTTCGGGAGAGGATGTGCCACCGCCGCCTGCGGCAGAGGAAGAAATCGGCAAGAGAGAAGTCGTCAGCAAGGAGTAAGGCTTATGGACAGCATGCCTGGCATGGTCATTCCCTATGTGGTGGAGACTAGCCCTCGGGGGGAGCGCGCCTTCGACATCTACTCGCTTCTGCTCAAGGAGCGCATCATCTTCCTGGGTATGCCCATCGATGATCAGATAGCCAATCTCGTCATTGCGCAGCTTCTCTATTTGGAGAGAGAGGACCCCGAAAAGGACGTCAACCTGTACATGAACTCGCCTGGCGGTGCGATCAGCGCTGGGCTGGCTATCTACGATACGATACAGTTGGCCCGCTGCGACGTCGCCACCATCTGCGTGGGGATGTGCGCCAGCATGGCTACCGTCCTTCTGTCAGCTGGTACCAAGGGGAAGCGCTATGCCCTGCCTCACTCCACGGTTCATATCCACCAGGCGCGTGGCGGGGCTACCGGAGAGGCTGCCGACATCGAGATCTATGCCAAGGAGATACTGCGCAACCAGCAGGTGATCCGCGATATCCTGTCCAAGCACACCGGTCAGGACCCTGAGCGCATCGCTCGCGACTCCGACCGCAACTTCTTCATGGACGCCGACCAAGCAAGAGAATATGGGATCATAGACGAGATCCTGGCGAAGCCGTAAGTGAGCCTTTTGGAGGCACTTCGGTCGAGGGCGACCATTTTTAACCCGTTGTTCTCCCGGCGGTCCGTTACTTACCTGGAAAGGTGTGCGTCTGCTATAATAGGCGGGGGTCGATTCTGTTAAGAAAGCGATAGAGAGCTATGGCAGGTTCTCGCCGAAGCCGTTCGCAGCAGTATTCTTGTTCCTTCTGCGGCAAGAACCAGGAGCAGGTGCGCCGCCTGATCGCTGGGCCCGGCTCTGTGTACATATGCGACGAGTGTGTTCAGCTTTGCCACGAGATCCTGCAAGAAGAGGCTGTTCACCGGACTGGCAGCGGCAAGGTTCCCTTCCAGCGCGTTCCGCCCCCTAAGGTGATCTATGAGCAGCTCAGCGAGTACGTGGTGGGTCAGGAGCAGGCCAAGAAGGTCCTGTCGGTGGCCGTCTATAACCACTACAAGCGTATCGCTGCCGGAAGCCGGTCGGCTGACATCGAGCTGGAGAAGAGCAACATCTTGCTTCTGGGTCCGACTGGCTGTGGCAAGACCCTTCTCGCTCGTACTCTGGCCAGGATTCTGGATGCCCCCTTCACCATCACCGATGCCACTGCCCTCACCGAGGCCGGCTATGTGGGCGAGGACGTGGAGAACATCCTCCTGCGCCTTATCCAGGCAGCGGACTACGATATCGCCCGCGCCGAGCGGGGGATCATCTACATCGACGAGATCGACAAGATCGCCCGCAAGAGCGGCGATAATCCATCCATCACCCGCGACGTATCAGGAGAGGGTGTCCAGCAGGCCCTGTTGAAGATCGTCGAGGGGTGCGTAGCCAATGTGCCCCCTCAGGGCGGTCGCAAGCATCCTCACCAGGACTTCATCCAGATCAGCACCAACAACATCCTCTTCATATGTGGTGGTGCCTTCCTGGGGCTGGATGGAGTGATCGACAAGCGCCTGGGCACGGGCAAGCGCTCCCTGGGCTTTCGAGCGGGCCTCGCTCAGGAGGACGCCGCTAAGGCTCGCGATGAGATCCTCGGCCAGGTGTCCTCCGATGACCTCCTGGATTACGGCCTCATCCCCGAGTTCGTTGGCCGCCTGCCGGTGATCGTGCCTCTGCAATCGCTGGACAAGGAGGCCATGATGGCCATCCTTACCGAGCCGAAGAATGCCCTGGTGAAGCAGTTCCAGCGTTCCTTTGCTCTGGATGGCGTAGAGCTGGTGTTCACCGATGACGCTCTGGAGGCGGCGGCCGAGAGGGCGCTCAGTCACAAGATGGGCGCGCGCAGTCTGCGCACGGTGGTGGAGGATACGCTGCTAGACGTAATGTACGATATCCCTTCCCATCCCGATATCAAGAAGTGCGTGGTGGATGCGGAGGCCATTCGCGGCCACCGGCGTCCCATCCTTCTCAGCGGTGGTGGCCAGGCGGTGGAGCCGTTGGCTGAAGAAGAGGCCCGCGACGAGACGGCGTAGCCTGGCCTTTCTTTCCGGCTAGCTTTTCTGACGTCTCCTGATTCCGCGCGACGAGTGTCACAACTTGCGCTCTGGCGAGCGTAACATGCGAGGCCCCTCGCGGTGCTCAAGCGCTCGGAGACGGTGCGGACAGGTTCCGTCTAGCGAACCTTCGTATGCTCCTCTGGCTGTCGCTCCTTCTTCTTGCCCCCCGCTGAGCGGATACTGGCGAGCAGCATCTTGCGGCGCAAGTACGCCAGCTGCTCCATCAGAGGCAGGTCCTTCGGGCAATAGTCTTGGCAAGCCAGCAGGCCGACGCAGCCGAAGACGCCGGCATCGGTTCCTACCACATCGAAGAAGTCAGCATCGGTGCGTTGGTCGCGCGGGTCGATCCAGAAGCGGGCAATGCGTAGCAGGCCGGCCGCTCCCAAAAAGTCGTCCCGCATCTGAGCGGTGACGCAGGCGGCGACGCAGCAGCCGCACTCGATGCAGCGCTCCAGCTCGTAGACAGCCAGCGCCTCATCGTTGGACATGCGGTCTTCTTCCCCATTGGGGTCAAAAGCCTTGGGGGTGTGCACCCATGACTCGACGCGGTGGGCCATCTCCGCGAACCAGCTTCCTGTGTCCACGGAGAGGTCCCCGATCAGGCGGAAGAAGGGAAGCGGATGAAGAATGATCTTCTTGGGGAGCTGGTCGGTGCGCGTGCGGCAGGCCAGCCTGGGATGGCCGTTGACCAGCATGGCGCAGGAGCCGCAAACCGCTGACCGACAGACGAAGTCGAACTGGAGGGAGGGATCCATATCCTCCCGAATGCGCGTCAGGGCGGTGAACAGGGTCATCCTGGGGGTCTCCTCCAGGATGTACTCCTGCATCCGCGGCCCGAATTCCGGGTCGTAAGGATTGTAACGAAAGATCGAGAAAGTGAGTGTGCGGTTAGCCACGGATGCCCTCCTTCTTGTTCGCCGCTTGCGTTTCGCCGTAGCCGCGCTCGCCCGGGGGCGATTCTGTGATCTTGACGGGCTCATAGCTGAGGCGCGGTACGTCAGCGCCATCTGGCCAGGTTGCCAGGGTTCGCCTGAGCCAGAGCGTGTCGTCTCGGGCAGGGTAGTCCTCCCGGTAGTGACTTCCGCGGCTCTCGGTGCGCTGCATCGCCCCGTAGGCGATGGTAATCGCCAGCCGGATCATGCCAGGCAGGCGCAGGGCCGCTGAAACCTCTGGGTCGGGTCCCCGTCCGCTGGAGCGCAGCCCCAGATTCCTGGATCGCTCGTGCAGTTCCTGAAGTTCCTCTACAGCCTTGACGAGTTGCTCGCCGTTGCGGAAGACTCCCACCTTCTCTATTAGGATATCCGACATTTGCTGACGCAGGTCGTAGACATACTCCAGGCCGTAAGAGGCGAGAGCACGCATCCGCTGCTCCACTTGCGCCCATGCAGAACGAACGGCGGAGTCGGGGAAAGAGGAATCCGAGCCGGCGAGGTCTTGGGCGATGGTTCTGCCTACCACCATGCCCATGACCACCGTCTCCGCTACGGAGTTACCGCCGAGGCGGTTGAAACCGTGGAGGTCCCAGCATCCCGCCTCGCCGGCGGCGTATAGGCCGACGAGGCCATAGGCACGGCCGCCGATGTCGGTGCGGACGCCGCCCATGCTGTAGTGCTGGGTGGGTCGTACCGGAATGAGTTCGTGCACCGGGTCGACGCCCAGGAAATCGCGGCAGATGTCAGCGACATCGCGGAGATAGGTCTCTATGTGATCCTTGCCCAAGTGGCGAATATCCAGCCAGAGGTGGGGTCCGTAGGGCGATTCCACGCCGTGGCCCTGGCGCATGTGGTGGACCATGCGCCGGCTGACCACGTCCCGAGAGGCGAGCTCCTGCTTCTCCGGCTCGTAGTCGGGCATGAAGCGGTGTTCGTCTTTGTCCAGCAGATAGCCGCCGTCACCGCGGCATCCTTCGGTAACCAGGATGTCCCCCGGTACGACGCCGGTGGGATGGAACTGTACGGCCTCCATGTTCCCCAGAGGGACGACGCCTGTGTCCAGCCCTATCGCCATTCCCGTGCCGTCATTGATGACGGCGTTGGTGGACTGGCCGTAGATACGTCCGTAGCCGCCGGTGGCGATGACCGTGGCCCGAGCCAGATAGGTGCGCAGCTCACCATTGCGGAGGTCCCGGACGACGGCGCCGTAGCATCGCTCACCGTCATGGATCAGGGCCAGGGCCTCTGTTCGGTCGTGAACCTGGACGCCGAGCTGCAGGGCGACGTTATCCATGGTGTAGAGCAGGGAGTGCCCTGTACCGTCGGAGCAGAAGCAGGCTCGCCACTTCTTGGTGCCGCCGAAGTTGCGGGCGGCGATAAGCCCTTCCTTCTCGGCCGACTCCTCGACGATATCGCCGCTAGGAAGTCGCTTCGGCCCAGGCACCACTCGGCTCCAGGGGACCCCCCAGTGGGCCATCTGACGAATAGCCACTGGCGCCAGGTTGACAAACAGGCGGGCCACATCCTGTTCGCATCCCCAGTCGGCGCCCTTCACCGTGTCCTCAAAGTGAACATCGGGGGAATCGCCGGCGCTCCTGGCCATGTTGCCCAGGGCGGCCTGCATGCCACCCTGAGCGGCAACGGAGTGGGAGCGTCGCGGTGGTACTAACGATAGCATAATGACCTGAAGACCATGCGCGGCCGCCTCGACAGCTGTGCGCTCGCCGGCCAGGCCTGCGCCGATCACCAGGACATCGGTCATAATGGTCGTCATGCTCCGCCTCCGAGAGTGTAGAAGGTTGTTACGATAGTGAACTCTATCGCCAAAACAACGGCGGTCAGTGTGACCAGTGTCGCATAGGCTCCACGGCGGGACAGCAGCCCCCATTTGACGGCGATACGGTAGAGACCTACACAGGCGTGGCCTACGGCGAAGAGCACGAAGAGGATGTCGAACCAGAGGAACCCGGAGACGCGCTCGGCGCTCTTTGCCGCCTCGATGGGCAGTTCGGTGAGAGACACCCATAGGTGAATCGAGGCGAAAACCATCAGTGCTGCTCCGCTAACCACCTGAAAGGCCCAAGTCCAGGTGTCGAGATGCCCCATTTGACGCAGCTGGCGCACCAGCGTCCACTGCTGGCGGAAGGTGGTTGGCGCTTTGCGCGTCACCAGTACGACGTGAACCAGCAGTAAGAGGATAAGAGGGGGCGCCATTACATGCAGCAGGTAGTAGCGCTCCAGAAATTCGGCCAACGCGTCCAGGGAGCCGGCGCCAATAAGCACGCTGGAGAGCAAGCCCATGTGCATGAAGAGGAAGGCGGCCAGGCCGGCGCCGGTGATGCTGGTGGCCACATCAAGCATGGTCGGCGAGAGGACTGCCCAGGTGGGCCGCCGCACTCGCCTCGCTTGTAGGCCTCCCCGCGGTCGGGCGACGGGCATGGACAGGGCCTGCCCCCGAAACATAAAGCCAGAAAGCGGGCGTTGACCATTGCCGCTTTCATCCGTGCGTCGAAGCGGCACAACACGCTCTTGTCCTTCCATGACGAGTTTGTCCCTTCTCTTGGCACTCCCAGCCAGTTACCGACTCGCTGAGAGTCGTGTTAGCCCGGCGTGGGTGAGGATGGTTATGCTACGCGACGAGTGGGCGGCTCGGCCTCCTCCGTCTCGCCGCTGGCCGCCTCGGCTTCGACAGCCACGGGCGCTGCCCAATCCTCCTCCGAAGCACGGAAGACACGCTCCCCTGGCTTGATGTCCAGGACGGCCTGGGCATATTCCCAAACACGCTGGACAACGAGCTCCGGGTCGGTGATCCGGCGGTAGTTGTACTCCGGGGTATCGATGTAGGCCTCCACTCGCTTGGGAGGAAGGGGCGCTCTCCGCTGGAACTCCGCCTTCTCTATAGCGAGGGCCTCCTCCGACGCTTCACTGTAGAACTGGAGGACATAGCGAGCCATCTTGACGCCAGCGAGCTGGATGCATCCGCAGGAGGAAGAAGAGCAGCCGCGCCCCTCACGGTAGAACGGGCAGGGCTTCCAGTCACCCTTCTTGGCGTCCTCGAAGCTTTGCACCTCAGCATCCGCCAGGCAGATGGTGCACGGGTTGCCGTAGAAGATGAATGCCTTGTCTTTCATGGTATTGCCTCCTCTCAATTGCCTTCGTGAACATTTTCACCTTCCGCACTCCCTATCTGCTTCAGCCGAAAGCCTAATTTTCCTCAGTCTTTCGGCGCGAAAGCGACGAAGGTTGTAGAACTATAGTCCAGTGACAGGCGCCGCCAGAAGGTGTAGAATAGGTCGTGAAGGCATTCACGATTCGCTAGGGGTTATGCCTTGGAACCGATTACCGTGGTGCTAGCGGATGATCATCCGGTGCTCCGTGAGGGCATGCGGAACCTTCTGGAACAACAACGAGACATAAAGGTGATAGGGGAAGCAGGCAACGGCCATGAGGCCGTAGCGGCGGTCAGGGCTCTGAAGCCTGACATCGTCCTCATGGACGTCGTCATGCCCCGCCTCAATGGCATTGAGGCTACCAAGCAGATCAAGAGAACCAACCCCACCACTGCCGTGCTGATCCTCAGCGCTTACGACGACGACCGCTACGTGCTCGGTCTTCTGGATGCTGGCGCTGCCGGCTATCTCCTCAAGAACGCCACGGGCCGGGAGGTTATCCAGGCCATTCGATCGGTCCACGCCGGGGAGGCAGTGCTTCACCCCGCGGTAGCGGCCAGGCTGCTCGCTCGGGCTGGCCGTTCGACACCTCGTCCCATGCCGTTGGACGGTGAGGAACCCCTTACGGGAAGAGAGCTGGAGGTACTCCAGCTCGCCGCCAAGGGCCACAGCAACAAGGAGATTGCCAGCGAGCTTGTCCTCAGTGTTCCCACCGTCAAGGCTCACTTGGTGAACATCTTCAACAAACTGGGAGTGGGATCACGCACCGAAGCTGTCCTCTATGGGTTAAGGATGGGTTGGGTGGTTCTGGAGGAAGAGCCCTAGGACGTATTCGACCAGACAACGGTGCGACAGATGGCAATGAAGCAACGGATCCCAGGGAGACTGCTGGAGGCTGTCCGCAGCGTGGAGCTCCTCGCTGCGATAGCGATGTTCCTGGTGACCATTCCCCTCCACTATCCCGAGCAACTGCTGCCTTTCCTGAACATTGAGGCTCCCAGCTCCGTGCTGGGCTTTGAGCGGCACGCTGTGGAGCGCCTCTTCCTTCTGCTGCCGATCACCTATCTGGGGTTCCTATTCGGGATGAAGGCCGGACTTACCGGCTCGGTACTGGCCCTGGTCATCATGCTGCCCAATGCCCTCCTTAGCTCGGACTATCGCGTCGATGCGCTGGGAGAAGTGAGCGGTGTAGTCGCTGCCGGTGCCGTGATCAACTTTGGCTTTGAGCGACTCCGGAGGGAACGGGAGCGACGGCGAGTGATGGCCGAACAGCTGCGCCTGTCGGAAGAGCGCTATCGGGAGATATTCGAGAATGCTCACGATGGTATTTGGCTCCAGGACATGCAGGGCAGGATCACCATGGCCAACAAGGCCTGCGCAGAGGTGACAGGCTATACTGCTCAGGAACTAGTGGGCATGAACGTCAGGGACTTCCTCTCGGATGAAGGCCTGAGCAAGGCCAGGGAGATCCGGGGGAAGCTGCTCTCGGGCGAGCCCACGAATGGGCCCTACGAGCAGGAGATAATCAAGAAGGATGGGACGTCGGCGCGTCTCCAGTTGACCACCGGTCTACTCGTGAGCGACGGCCAGCCCAGAGCCTTCCAGCTTATCGCCCGGGACATCACGGAACAGAAGCGCCTGCAGGAGAATCTGAACTTCTATTTGCAGCAGGTCACCAGAGCCCAGGAGCATGAGCGACAGCGCATCGCTCAGGAGCTTCACGATGAGACAGCCCAGTCCCTCCTGCTGATGGCCCAGCGCCTCGACAGCCTGGCCTTGATCGCTAGCAGGTGGCGCCATAAGGAAGTGGCGGGCGAGCTGAAGGAGGTGCGGGGGACCGCCGTAGAAGCCCTGATGGAGCTCCGGCGATTGGCTCAGGACTTGCGACCGCGGATACTGGACGATATGGGCCTGGTGCCTGCGCTGGAATGGCTGGCCGATGACCTCACCCAGCAGTATGGAATAGAAGCGCGCGTGGAGGTGAACGGCAGCCTGCCGAAGCTCTCTGAGGAGGCGCAGTTGCTCCTCTTTCGCATTGCCCAGGAGGCGTTGCGAAACGTAGGCAAACACTCCGGTGCCAGCGAAGCCGCTCTTTCTCTGAAAGCGCGTGACTACGGGATTGAGATGAAGGTGGCTGACAATGGCCACGGCTTCAAGCTGCCCGGGGGTGTGGGCGACTTGGCTGCGACCGGGAAGCTGGGGCTCCTTGGGATGCACGAACGGGCCCGGCTGTTAGGCGGTGCGCTCGATATTCGCTCAGAGCCAGGTAGAGGTACGACGGTGGTAGTTGAGCTGCAGGTGAGTCCCCTGAATCGCCGGGTATCTGGCCGTGGGTCGACCCATCGGCAGCGTCCAGCAGCGTAGGCCTCTCTCAACCGGCACAAGCGGCGACTGGCTCGCCAGCTAGCGTTCGTTCTCCCACTCCTACCGTCCGGCGGTTGGCGTTGCCCATCTGGAGAGGTCGGGATTCGCCTTGACTTTGTCCTTTTTCCCGCCTATGCTGAATTGCGTTTCATGGCCAAGCGTCGCCTGGATGTTCTATTGGTGGAGATAGGTCTGGCCGAGAGCCGGGAGAAGGCGCGAGCGGCGGTCTTGGCCGGCAAGGTGCTGGTTGGAGACAGGGCGATCGTCAAGCCGGGGACGCTCATTCCGGAGGCGGCCGAGGTCCGTCTGCTTGCCGGGGCTCCCTATGTGAGCCGTGGCGGCGAAAAGCTGGCGCACGCTCTAAGGGCGTTCGCTGTCGATGTGAAAGGGCTGGTGGCGGTGGATGTAGGGGCGTCCAGCGGCGGCTTCACCGATTGCCTCCTCCAGCACGGCGCTCGTTGTGTCTACGCGGTGGATGTGGGCTATGGCCAGCTGGACTATCGCCTCCGCCAGGACCCGCGGGTGGTGCCCATGGAGCGGGTGAACGTCCGCTACCTGCGCTCGCTGCCGGAGAGGGTGGACCTGGCTACCGTCGACGTGTCGTTCATCGGGTTGGAGAAGGTGCTGCCGGCGATAGCCCGACTGCTGAAACCGGGAGGAAAGATAATCGCTCTGTTCAAGCCCCAGTTCCAGGCCCGCCGGCGGGAGGTGAGCAGGGGAGGGGTCGTTCGCGACCCTCTGCTCCTGGCTAGCCTGATCGGGCGCTTCCTGGCGTGGACGATCGAGCAGCGCTTCCGCATGCTTGGCCTGACCCCCTCTCCTCTGCTGGGGCCAGCCGGCAATCAGGAGTTCTTCTTTCTGCTCCTCCCGCCGAGGGTGGAGGGAGAAGGAGGGAGCGTTTCGTGAAGAAGGTGGGCATCTTCTTCCATCCTCAGTGGCCGGCTGCTCAGACGTTGGCCCAGGAGGTGAAGGAAGCCCTTGCCTCCCACGTGGATACGGTCTGGCTGACCTCTGCCTGGAACGAGGAGGAGGCTCGGCGCAATCTGGAGGACACCGAGCTCCTGATCTGCGTTGGCGGCGACGGGACGATGCTCTGGGCAGCTCGGTTGATCATACTGCAGCCCACGATGCTGCTCGGGATCAACATGGGGAGTCTGGGCTTCCTGGCCGAGCTGAAAGCCGAGGAGGCGCTGGCCAGGATCCCCCAGATACTGGAGGGCGGCTTTCGCATCGAGGAGCGTACGCTTCTCCATGGCGAGCTTCTGGAGGCGCCGGGCTCTCCTGCCGCTGAAGGCGGGAGGTATCACGCCCTCAACGACATCATGGTTGGCCGCGGTGCTCCTGGGCGGGCGGTGCACGTGGAGGCCTCTGTCGATGGCAAGCGCTTGGGTTACTACCGAGGGGATGCGGTGGTGGTGGCCACGGCCACCGGCAGTACCGCTTACCTGCTATCGGTGGGGGGTCCCGTTCTTCACCCCGAGGCGCACGAGTTGGTGTTTATGCCTGTCGCGCCTCATCTCGCCGTCGCTCGAGCGCTGGTGCTGCCCTCTTCGGCGGTGATCGAGCTGCGGGTGGCCAGCGAGGAGAAGGGCATCCTCAGTGTGGATGGGCAGGTGAACAAGGAACTGGCCAAGGGCCAGGGGGTGCGCGTGTTTCACAGCTCTCATCTTGCGCGCTTCTTGCGCTTGGGTTCGCCTTTCGATTATTATGCTGCTCTCAGCCAGCGGCTGGGCTGGCTGAACGTGTCCAACGCCTCCGGGGCCTTCACGCGGCCGGGCGAAGAGGACTTGTGAGGGGGCAGCAGTGAGCGAGCAGTTTGGCATCGAGAAGGCCACCATGGCCGATGCTCCTGCAATTCAGGATATGGTGAGCAGTCTTGCCTCTCTGGGGGAAATGCTCCCTCGCCCTCTGGCCGAGATCTACGAGCAGTTGCGCGACTTCCTGGTGGTGCATGACAACGGGCGGCTGGTAGCCTGCGCTGCCCTTCACATAATGTGGGAGGACCTGGCAGAGATTCGCTCCGTTGCCGTGCTTGATGAATGGCGCGATAAGGGCGTCGGCGCTCTGCTAGTGGAGGCCTGCCTTGAGGAAGCACGCGCTCTGGGCATTCGCACTGTCTTCGCCCTGACCCGACAGCCTAGCTTCTTCCAGAAGCTGGGCTTCCAGGAGGCGGATGTGATGTCCCTGCCCCGCAAGGTTTGGGGCGAGTGCTTCCGCTGCCCCAAGTTCCCCAACTGCGACGAGACGGCCGTCACCATAGAGCTTAGGGCTTCATCTCCTTCTTAAGGGCAAGATCTGGTGCAGGCGTCTCCTAACCCCTCGGATCAGGAGCAAGTGGTGGAAAGCCATCGCCTGTACGAGGGGCGAGTGCTGAGCCTGCGGGTGGATCGGGTGAATCTCCCCAGTGGCCGTTCGACCGTCCGCGAGGTCGTGGAACATGCTCCCGTCGTAGCCATCGTTCCCCTCGACGGTGAGGGGAATGTCCTTCTGGTGCGCCAGTACCGTCTACCCGCCAAGCGGTCGCTTCTGGAGATCCCTGCCGGCGGCGTCGACCCTGGCGAGAGCGCGGAGGATGCCGCCCAGAGGGAGCTCCAGGAGGAGGTAGGCGAGCGGGCCGGCCGGCTGGAGCGCCTTTGCAGCTTCTTCGCCTCCCCTGGCTATTGCGATGAGTACATGCACCTGTACCTGGCGACGGAGCTGGAGCCCAGTGCCCTGAAGGCCGATGTGGACGAGAACATCGAGGTGGTGCGCTTGCCTCTGTCCGAGGCCCTGCAGCTAATCGAGCGGGGGGAGATCTGCGACGCCAAGACTATTGTTGGCCTATGGGCTGTAGACAGGCATCAAAGGATTTAGGTCCAAGGTTGAACAGATTCGCCTGAGGTGCTACACTCATAAACCACTTGGAGGTGCTGCCGTGTTATCGCATGACGTGTTAGTGATCGGTGCTGGTCTAGCAGGAATGCGGGCGGCCCTGGAAGCCCGCCGCAAGGGTGTCGATGTGGCTGTCCTGTCCAAGGTTCATCCCGTCAGGAGCCATTCCACCCAGGCTCAGGGAGGCATCAATGCCGCCCTGGGCGAGGACGATTCCTGGGAGAAGCATGCCTTCGACACTGTGAAGGGGAGCGACTACCTGGGGGATCAGGATTCCATCGAGATCTTCTGCAAAGAAGCGCCGGGAGACATCATTGAGCTGGAGCGCATGGGCACCGTCTTCAGCCGGCGGGATGACGGTCGCATCGCTCAGCGGCCCTTCGGCGGCGCCGCTTTCCCCCGCACCTGCTACGTGGCCGACATCACCGGCCAGGTCCTGCTGCACGTGTTGCATGAACAACTGCTGGAGGCAGGCGTACGCGTCTACGAGGAATGGTTTGCCACTTCGCTCATTATCGAAGACGGTGCCTGCCACGGTGCGCTGGCCATGGAGATTCGCAGTGGCCAGTTGGAGGCTTTCGGTGCCAAGGCGGTGATCATGGCCACGGGCGGCTTGGGCCGCGTCTACGAGCCTTCGACCAATAGCCTGATCAGCACGGGCGACGGCCAGGCGCTGGCCTATCGCGCTGGCGCCGCTCTTATGGATACGGAGTTCGTTCAGTTTCATCCTACCGCCTTGCGCAACGGCATCCTCGTCACCGAGGGGGCACGGGGTGAGGGAGGCTATCTGCTCAACTCCACGGGCGGGCGGTTCATGGAGAAGTACGCGCCCAAGATGATGGAGCTGGCCTCGCGTGATGTTGTCTCGCGCGCTGAGCAGACGGAGATCGATGAGGGGCGAGGTGTCGACGGGTTCATCCTTCTGGACCTGCGTCACCTGGGCCGCGAGAAGATCCTGGAGCGCCTTCCCCAGATCCACGAGCTGGCCATGGACATCGCCGGTGTGGACGCCATCGATGAACCCATACCCATTCGGCCGAGCATGCACTACGTCATGGGCGGTATCAAGACGGACGTCAACGGCGTCACCCTCTTGCCCGGCCTGTACGCCGCCGGCGAGTGTGCCTGCGTTACTGTTCATGGGGCCAACCGCCTGGGCGGCAACTCGCTTCTGGAGACGGTCGTCTTCGGCCGTCGTGCCGGTGCCGCTGCTGCCGAGTACGTCAGCGGTGTTGCTCCAGCCAACGTCTCCGCGACGGTGGTCAGCCGTGATCAGGAGATGATCAAGGCGATCCTCGACCGCTCCGACGGCGCCGACTCCGTTGCCAGCATCCGGATGGAGATGGGCCAGACGATGAACCGGTACGTAGGCATGTTCCGTAACGAGGAGGGCCTGCAAACGGTGGTGGCCAAGCTGGCGGAGCTCAAGGAGCGCTACCAACGGGTGGGAGTTCAGGACAGGGGTCGGGTTTTCAACACCAGCCTCCTGTTCCATCTGGAGCTGGGCAACATGCTCGACCTGGCGCAGGCTATGGCCCTGGCCGCTGGCCACCGCAAAGAGAGCCGCGGCGCCCAGTTCCGCCGCGATTTCCCCCAGCGCGACGACGAGAATTGGCTGAAGCACATCGTCGTCCGGTACACTCCGGAGGGCCCCAGCCTTGATTACTCTCCCGTTAGCATCACGCGCTGGCAGCCAGAGAGGAGGGTCTACTAGATGGAAGCCAAGCTGAAAGTCCGTCGCTTCGATCCTCAGTCGGGGGACGGCATCCACTATCAGTCCTACGCCCTGGAGGTTCCCGACTACGCCACCGTTCTTGACGTCCTCCTCCAGATCCGCGATGACCTGGACGATAGCTTGGCTATGCGCTGCTCCTGTCGCAGTGCTATCTGCGGCTCCTGCGCCATGCGCATCAACGGGCAAGCGCGCCTGGCTTGTAAGACCAAGATGAAAGAGGTGGCAGCCGACGGCGAGGAGGTTGTGATAGAGCCTGTAGGCAACATGGCCGTTGTCAAGGACCTGGTGGCCGATATGGCTCCCTTCTGGCAGAAGGTGCTAGCGGTAGAGCCCTGGCTCCAGCCCAAGGGGCCTCCTCCGGAGCGCGAGTACCTGGTGCCCCATGAAGCGATGCGCTCTCTGACGGACATCGCGGCCTGCATCATGTGTGGTTCCTGCGTCTCCGACTGCACTGTGCTGGAGACGGAGCTGGAGCTGGGCAAGCCGTCCGAGCAGACGTTCCTGGGGCCAGCAGCCCTGGCCAAGGCCTACCGATTCGTGGGCGACCCGCGGGACGCTGCTGATGCTGAGCGCCTGCTGGCCCTTAGCCGTCAGGAGGGTATTTGGGATTGCACCCGCTGCAACGTGTGCTTGGAGGTCTGTCCCAAGGGCGTCGCCCCTATGGAGCAGATCCTTGCCCTGCGTCGGAAGGCCCTGGAACAAGGCTATGAAGAGTACCTCGGCGCTCGCCACACCCTTGAATTCGAGAAGACAGTGCGCGAATCGAGCTGGCTCTAGGGTCTAGGGAGGTTTAGAGGATGAAGTTCGCCTTTTGGCCTGGCTGTAGCGTGCCTCGACAGGGGACTCCTGAACTGCGTATCACTGCGGTGGCTGTTTGTGACAAGCTGGGGATCGAGCTGGAGGACCTGAGCCTCGCCCCCTGCACCGGCTCGGGCATCCTTCAAGGGAGAGACCTCATCTACGCCGATACCCTCAACGCCAGCACCTTCGCCATGGTGGAGGACATGGAGCTCTCCCTCATGACCATCTGTAGCACCTGCCAGGGGATATTTAGTCAGGCCCAGAAGAGGTTGAAGGAGAAGCCGAACTACTTGGCGCAGATAAACCAGACCCTAGAGGAGCAGGGGATGAAGTACAGCGGCAATGTGGATGTGAAGCATCTCCTCTGGGTTCTGGTAGAGGACTACGGCCTCGAGCAGTTGAGGAAGGCGGTGGTCAGGTCTCTAGCAGGCCTGCGAGTCGCGCCCTTCTACGGCTGCTATCTCGTTCGCCCCTCGGCCGCTCTGGGTTTCGACGAGCACCCGGAGCGCAGGACGTGTCTGGAGTCGCTCGTCGAGGCCCTGGGTGCGGAGGCGGTGGACTTCCGCGGCAAGACCCTGTGCTGTGGCTATCCTCTGGTCGGCGTCAACGATGAGAACTCGGCGGCCATGGTCGGCACCCACACTCTGGAGGCCAAGGAGAAGGGCGCCGACTGTATGGTCACCCCTTGTCCGCTCTGCCACATGAACCTCGACGGCGTGCAGCCTCAGGCCGGCGAGCAGCGTGGTACCAGGATCAACATGCCCGTCTTTCACCTGACCCAGCTCATCGGCCTGGCCCTGGGGATCAACCCTCCGGACCTGGGCTTCGACCGCCACGCCGTCTCGGTCAAGAGCGCCCTCGACAAGCTGGGGCTGTGATCGCATTCTGCCCCAGCCGATAGCCCCCCTGAGGCCTCGCGGTACAATAGGGTCGGCAGGCCGACGCAGTGCGGCTGCCTGGAGCCGTCGTTCGCTCCCAGTGATGGAATCATCCCCATGAACGCAGTGGTTCGTCCGTGGAGGTCTTTGAGCGGAGCGGCCCTGTGGGGCGGCATCTGGCTAGTCCTGCTTGTCGGCGCGATCGTGCTGAGCGTGCTGGCCGGTCTGCACTCGCGGCTGCCCGGCGACCTTGATATCACCGAGTGGATACAGGGTTCGCTGTTCCCCGGCATAGGCGTGTCGCGATTGGTGCGGGCGGTTGGGAGCACGGAGGTGGTGTTGGGCACAGGCGGGGCGGTTGCCGTCGTCCTCTGGCTGATAGGCAGACGGCGTGAAGCCCTGCTGCTGGGCCTCGGCCTGGTAGTGCTGCCCTTTCTCCAGCACAGCCTGAAGGAGCTGGTCGACAGGCCGCGGCCGACGGAGGACCTCGTCGACCAGCGGGCCGGCTTTTCCAGCCCTTCCTTCCCCTCAGGGCACGTGATGAGCCCGGCTCTGCTCTATGGTTTCGCGCTGTATTTGTCGTTGCGAATAGCCCTGCCCAGCATCCTGAGGGCGGCGCTCCTCGGCTGGTGCGCCTTCATGCTGGTCCTGTCGGGCCCGGCCCAGGTGTACGTGGGCGTGCACTGGCCCAGCGACGTGGTAGGCGGATACGCCTGGGCCGCTGTGCTGCTCCTTCCGCTGCTCTACGCAGACCAGCTCTTAGGCCGACGGCGCTGGTGATGACCTCCTGCTGGCAAGCGATCTAAGTCACGGATAGCTTGTAGCGCGCCTTTCCCTCCTGCAGCAGGTCGCCGCCGTAGATGTCGTTGCAGACGATGGCTGGGAAGTCCTCCACCTCCAGGCGGCGTACGGCCTCCGTGCCCAGATCCTCGTAGGCCACGATGTCTACCTTCTTGATGTGGCGGGCCAGCAGGGCGCCCGCGCCGCCGACGGCGATGAAGTACACCCCCTTGTACTGCTTGAGGGCGTCTCGCACCTCCTGGCCACGGCCGCCTTTGCCGATGATCCCCTTCAGGCCGGCGGCCAGCAGGGATGGCGTGAAGCGGTCAAGCCGCATGGAGGTGGTCGGCCCCGCCGAGCCGATGACCTGGCCGGGCTTGGCCGGCGTTGGCCCTACGTAGTAGATCACCTGGCCGTGGATGTCGAAGGGCAGCGACTCGCCCTTGTCCAGGGCCTCGACCATCCGCCGGTGAGCAGCGTCGCGGGCAGTGTAGATCACCCCCGTGAAGCGCACGTCATCGCCGGCGTGGAGCTTCTCCACGATCTCGTCGGTCAGGGGAAGCTTGATGTCCATGTTCGGTCTCCCCTTCTATAGCACGGCTTCCTTCAGGCGGGCGCTGTGGCACTGAATGTTCACCGCCACCGGCAGGGAAGTGATATGGGTGGGGTGAACCTCCACGTGCAACGCCAGAGCGGTGATCCGTCCGCCCACCGCCTGTGGCCCCAGGCCCAGGGCATTCACCTTCTCCAGCAGCTCCCGCTCCAGCTCCGCCGTCTCGGCGTCGGCGTTCGGTTTGCCTACCTTGCGGGTGAGGGCCTTTTTGGCCAGGGACATGGCCATCTCGGCCGTGCCGCCAATCCCCACGCCAACGATGATCGGCGGGCAGGGGTTGCCGCCCGCCTCCTCTACCGCTCGCAGGACGAAATCGGTGACGCCCTTCTTCCCCTCGGCGGGCAGCAGGATAGCGAGGCGGCTCATGTTCTCGCAGCCGCCGCCTTTGGGCATCACCTGGATCTTCAGCTTATCGCCGGGCACGATCTCGGTGTGGACAACGGGCGGTGTGTTGTCCTTGGTATTGACGCGAGCGGAGAAGGGCTTGTCCACGATGGACTTCCGCAGGTAGCCCTTATCGTAGCCCTCCCTGACGCCCTCCGCGATGCAATCGCTCAGGTTGCCGCCCACGATGTGGGCGTCCTGGCCGATCTCCAGGAAGACCACTGTCGTGCCGGTGTCCTGGCAGAGGGGGAGCATCTCCTTCCTGGCCAGTTCGGCGTTCTCCAGGATCTGGTCGAGGATCTTCTGGCCCAGGGGCGATTCCTCCTTCTGCCGAGCCTCCTTCAGCGCTTGGAGGACGTCCTCCGGCAGGTAGGCGGTCGCCTCCTGGCAGAGGCGCGCTAACGTTTCCTTGATGGTCTGGCAGTCAATATCGCGCATGTCGCCTCGATTCCGCTCGGCTAGTCCCCCACCTAGGACTTAACCAGGCCGACCAGCTCGAGCACGGCGTCGGCGGCCTTCTTCAGGCCGGCGAGCTCGTCCGGCTCCAGCTCGACCTCGATAACCTTCTGGCGCCTAGCTGGGCGAGCACTCCCACGAAGGAGCCCTTGATGCCGTATTCGCCTTCCAGGTGGATGCTGCAGGGCAAGATGCGCTTGCGGTCCAGCAGGATGGATTCCACCATCTCTACTGTGCCCCAGGCCGGGGAGTACCAGGCGCTGGTGCCCAGCAGGCCCACGATCTCCGTCCCCGCCTTGCGTGTCCGCTCAACGATGGCGTCGATGCGGTCCTTGGGGAGAAGCTGGCGCAGGGGGATGCCGCCGATGAAGGCGTGGCTGACGATGGGGACCATGGTGGCATCGGTGTGGCCGCCCAGCACATAGGCATCGACGTCCTTGACCGATGCTCCCACTTCCCAGCCCAGGAAGGTGCGGAAGCGGGTGCTGTCCAGCATGCCGCCCTGACCGATGATGCGGTTGCGAGGCAGGTTGGTGGCCTGCTTGGCGATGTGGCACATGGCGTCCATGGGGTTGGCGAACTCGACGATGATCGCATCGGGGGAGTGCTGGACGGCCTTCTTGGCTACGTCTCGCACGATGTTGGCGTTGATGTTGACCAGGTCCTCGCGGCTCATGCCCGGCTTTCGGGGAGAGCCAGAGGTGATCACCACCACGTCCGAGCCGGCCGTGTCCTTCCAGTCGTTGGTGCCGGCCTTGCCCTGGGGCAGGCCCTCGATGATGTCCACGACGACGATGTCGCAGTAGCCCTTCGCCTGAAGGATCTCGACCATCGATCCGCCGGTGGCGCCAGCCCCGACGATGGTTACCTTTTTGCGCATAGCGGCTTGCCTCCTTTCGCTTGGCCTAACTCTGGGAGCTGCGAACCTTGTTCAGCAGCCCGCCAGCCAGCGCAATCTCCACTTGGCGCGGCGTTAGGTCGTGCCGCGCGGTGAATTCGTATCCTTGAGTGGTGTTGCGTACCGTGATTTGGTTGCCGTCTTTTATCGCCTGTCGCACGTTGGGGATCTCCAGCACGTCGCCGGGGTTCAGGCGCTCGTAGTCTGCCTCGTCGATGAACCGCAGGGGCAGGATGCCGAAGTTGATCAGGTTGGTGTGGTGCATACGGGCGAACGTCTTGGCGAACACCGCCTTGACCCCCAGATACATGGGAGCGAGGGCGGCGTGCTCGCGGCTGGAGCCCTGGCCGTAGTTGGATCCACCAACGATCATGCTAGTGCCGGCCTCTTTGGCCCGCTGGGGAACGGTGGAGTCCACGTAGTTGAACACGTACTCTGAGATGGCAGGGATGTTAGAGCGAAGGGGCAGGATCTTCGCCCCCGCTGGCAGAATAGTGTCGGTGCTGATGTTGTCGCGCACCTTGAGGAGGAGTTCGCCGCGGATGGCCTCCGGCATCGGCTCCGCCAGCGGCAAGGGGGCGATGTTCGGCCCGCGGATGACCTCCACCTCCTCCGGCTTCTCGGCGGGTGGGATGATCATGGAGTCGTCGATGAAGAACTCCCGCGGCATCTCGATGTGGGGCGGGTCGCCAAGCTCGCGAGGGTCGCTGATGACTCCCCGCAGGGCGCTAGCGGCTGCCACTTCGGGGCTGGCCAGGTGGACTTGGTCTTCGGGGGTGCCGCTGCGACCGGGGAAGTTGCGATTGAAGGTGCGCAGGGAACAGGCGAAGGTCGGTGGAGACTGGCCCATGCCGATGCAGGGGCCACAGGCGGATTCGAGGATGCGGGCGCCCGCCTCGATGAGGTCAGCCAGGGCGCCGGAGTGGGCGATCATGGTGAATACCTGGCGCGAGCCGGGGCTTATCGTCATGCTCACTCCGGGATGCACGGTTTGGCCCTTGAGGACGCTGGCTACCACCATTAGATCGTGATAGGAGGAGTTGGTGCAGCTACCCACACAGACCTGCGTCACTCTTGTGCCCGCCGCCTCGCGCACGGGGATGACCGAATCGGGGCTGGAGGGGCAGGCGATAAGCGGCTCCAGAGTGCTGAGGTCGATCTCCATCACTTCGTCGTACTCGGCATCGGGGTCGGCGGCCAGGGGGCGCCATACCTCCTCGCGCTTCTGGGCGCGCAGGTATTCGCGGGTGCGCTCGTCGCTGGGGAAGATGGAGGTGGTGGCGCCTAGCTCAGCCCCCATGTTGGTGATGGTCGCCCGCTCGGGCACGGAGAGGGTCTCCACGCCTGGCCCGCCGTACTCGAAGACCCGGCCCAGGCCGCCCTTCACCGTCTGGCGGCGTAGCACCTCCAAAATGATGTCCTTGCCCGATACCCACG
>LJUA01000062.1 GCA_001303545.1 Dehalococcoidia bacterium SM23_28_2 | reverse complement strand
GGACAGCGTCATCTGCTCCAGGCCATCGTGCGCCTTGAGCAGGGTCACCGCCGCCGGCGCCTCGTATATCTCCCGCGACTTGATGCCCACCAGCCGGTTCTCCATGTGGTCGATGCGGCCCACGCCGTTCTCGCCGGCGATCTCATGCAGGCGGCTCACCAGCGACACGGGGTCCAGCTCGCGGCCGTCCAGGGCCACCGGCATCCCCTGCTCGAAGCCGATCTCCACGTAGGCCGGCCTGTCAGGCGCGTCGGCCACCGACTTCGTCCACATGAACACGTCCTCCGGCGGCTCATTCCAGGGGTCCTCCAGCATGCCGCACTCGATGCTCCGCCCCCACAGGTTCTCGTCGGTCGAGTAAGGGCTATCCTTGGTCACCGGCACGGGGATCTTGTGCTTCTCGACGTAGGCGATCTCCTCATCGCGAGTTATGCCCCACTCCCGCACGGGGGCGACGATCCGCAGGTCGGGCGCGAGGGCCTGCACGCTGACGTCGAACCGCACCTGGTCGTTCCCCTTGCCGGTCGAGCCGTGGGCGACGGCGGTGGCCCCCTCCTCGCGAGCGGTATCCACCAGCATCTTGGCTATCAGCGGCCGCCCGAGAGCGGTGGCCAGAGGGTACTGCTTCTCGTAGACGGCGCCGGCGGCCAGCGCCGGAAAGGCGAAGTGCCGGATGAACGTATCTTTGGCTTCCGCCCAGCGGAAAGCGACGGCCCCCGCGGCCATCGCGCGGCTGTGCAGCGTCTCGCGGTCTCTCTGCATGCCCACGTCCACCGTCAGGCAAACGACATCGTAGCCTCGCTCCTCCTTCAGCCAGGGAACAGCAGCGCAGGTGTCAAGGCCGCCGGAATAGGCAAGGACGATCTTCTCAGCCATTTCTATCCCCTCTTCTCTTCCTCTAGCTTCGCTAGCACTTTATCGATGATCTCCACCGCCCGATCCAGCTCCTCCTCGCTCACCACCAACGGCGGCATGAGGCGGAGGGCGGTGGGCTTCACGTTATTGACGATGAGTCCCTCCTCTCGGCACATCCCCATAGCCCGCTCGGCCAGCTCGCCGTCCAGCTCGATGGCCCACAGCAGGCCGCGGCCGCGCACCTCGGTGACCAGGGGATGGCGGTCGGCCAGGCTGCGCAGGCGGCGCTCCAGGTGCTGGCCCTTCTTGGCCACCTGGCTGGGGATGTCCTTATCGATGATGTACTTCAGCACGGAATAGCCCACATGAGTGCACAGAGGATTGCCCCCGAATGTGCTGCCGTGGTCGCCGGGCACAAACACGGCACAGTGCTCCTTGGCCAGGAGAGCACCGATGGGCACCCCGCCGGCCAGGCCCTTGGCCAGGGTCATGATGTCCGGCTCCACGCCGTACTGCTGATAGGCGAACAGGCTGCCCGTGCGGCCGACGCCCGTCTGGATCTCGTCCAGGATCAGCAGGATGCCCACCTCGTCGCACCAGGCCCGCAGACGGCGCAGGTAGTCGTCGGCGGGGACGTTGACGCCGCCCTCGCCCTGGATGGGCTCCACAAGGACGGCGCAGGTCTTGGCGCCGGTGGCCTTGCGGACGGCCTCCACATCGTCGAAGGGCACGTGGACGAAGCCAGGCGGCAGAGGCACGAAGGGCAGCTTGTACTTATCGGTACCGCCGGCAGTGAGAGTGGCCAGCGTGCGGCCGTGGAAGGCGTTCTCGGCGCAGATGACCTCGTAGGCGCCGTCCTTGTTCTCCCTGCCCCACTTGCGGGCCAGCTTGATCGCCCCTTCGATAGCCTCGGCGCCGCTATTGCAGAAGAAGACGCGATCGAGGCAGCTATTCTCCACCAGAAGCTGGGCCAGCCGAACCTGGGGGACGCTGTACACAAGGTGAGACACCTGTATGAGAGCGTTGGCCTGCTCGGCCAGCGCCGAGATCACCACCGGATGGCAGTGGCCCAGGCTCAAGCACGCGATGCCGGCCAGGAAGTCCAGATACTCCTTCCCCTGGTCATCCCAGGCGCGCACGCCCTCGCCGCGCACCAGCGTGACCGGCTGGCGCTTGACGGTCGAGAAGAAGTAGCGGCTCTCCAGTTGCTGCCAGTCGGTCATGGCCCCTCCTCGCCCGCAGCGATGATCGTCCCCGGGAACTCGCCCCTCTGAACCGCCGCCAGGAGAGCGTGCGGCTGGCGACCGTCGATGATCGCCGTGCGCGTGTCGCCCTCAGAGGCCCGCAGGCAGGCCTCCACCTTGGGTATCATACCGCCGGAGACCGTCCCCTGCTCGATGAGGGCCGCCGCCTCCTGGCCGGACAGGCGGGCCAGAGAGCTGCCGTCGCTGCCGCTGATGCCCGCCACGTCGGTCAGGAACAGCAGCCAGCGGGCAGCGAGGGCGAAGGCCAGCTCGCCAGCCACCGTATCGGCGTTGATGTTAAGGATCTGGCTCCGGAGTCTCTGGTTCTCCCACAGGATGCCCAAGGGAGCGACGACAGGCAGGTAGCCGGCATCCAACAGCGCCACGAGCATGTCGCCGTCCACACGCTCGATCTGGCCGACATATCCCAGCTCGGGGTCAAGCTGGCGAACGCGGACCAGCCCGCCATCAGCCCCCGAGAGGCCGATGGCCTTGCCGCCCAGGGCGCTGATCGCCGCCACCAGTTCCTTGTTAATCAACCCGGCCAACACCGCCAGCACCACTCGCAGGGACTCAGCGTCCGTCACCCGCAGGCCGCGCACGAAACGAGTGGGAATGGCGCGAGAATTCAGCCATTCGCTTATCGTCATCCCGCCGCCGTGCACCACAACCGGGCGCCAGCCCTCCCTTTGCAGCGCCACCAGGTCCTCCAGGGTGGTGTCGTGGCTGCCCAGGGTGCTGCCACCAATCTTAACTACAATGATCGGCGATTCGCTCATCTCAGGTTGTGTAGGCGCTGTTCAGGCGCACGTACTCCTCGGTAATGTCACAGCCCCAGGCGGTGGCCGCGCCATCGCCCAGGCCAAGGTCCAGCCGAAGCTCCACCTCATCCCCTGTCAAGGCGGCGCGAGCGGCTCTATCGTCGTAGTCCAGGGGATGACCACCCCGATACAAGCAAATATCGCTCAGATAGAGAGTGGCCTTGTCCTCGGCCACGTCCGCGCCACTCCCGCCGAGGGCAGCCAGGATGCGGCCCCAGTTGAGGTCCTCTCCATAGACCGCCGTCTTGACCAGCAGCGAGCCGGCCACCCTCCGAGCCGCTCGGCGGGCGTCGGCGTCGCTGGCCGCCCCTCCCACCCGCACCTCGATGAGCTTGGTAGCCCCCTCAGCGTCGCGGCAGATGGCCTTCGCCAGGTCAATGCAGACCTGCGCCAGGGCATCGCAGAAAGGCTCCGCCGCCGGATGCTCAGCATCGAGCGGCTCCCCTGCCGCCAGGCCGTTGGCCAGAACCACCGCCATGTCATTGGTGCTAATATCGCCGTCGACGGTGATCATGTTGAAGGAGGTGTCCACCGCCCGTCGGAGGGCAGTGTCCAGGAAGTCTTGCCGGACGGGCGCATCGGTAGTCAGGAAGCAGAGCATAGTAGCCAGATGGGGGTGGATCATCCCCGCCCCTTTGGCAACGCCGCCCAGGGTGTACCGCCGACCCTGGCAGTCGAAGCGAACGGCGGTCTGCTTGGGCACCGTATCGGTGGTCATGATAGCGCGGGCCAGGTCATCGCCTCCCTCTCTGGAAAGCGCGATATCACCGACGGCCGAGCGAATCCTGTCCATCGGCATGCAATTGCCGATGACGCCGGTGCTAGCCACCACCACATCCTCGGGCTGGACGCCCAGCTTGGACGCCGTCAGCTCGGCCATCTCATAGGCCTGCCGCAGGCCCTCCTCGCCGGTGCAGGCGTTGGCGCAGCCGCTATTGGCGACGATCGCCTGGGCCCGCCCGTCGGCCAGGTGCTTCTGGCAGACAAGGACGGGCGCAGCCTTCACCCGACTGCCGGTGAACAGGCCGGCCGCGGCGCAGGGCCGCTCCGAATAGACGATGCCCAGGTCCAGCTTGTCGACATCCTCCCTGATGCCCGCACGGACGGCACCGGCCAGAAAGCCACCAGCGCTGGTGACACCCCCCTGGGGAATGATTACAATCTCCGAACTCATCGTCGAGAGGCCCGGCCCTGTCGATTCAGGGATAGACTGCGGGCAGGTCGAGGCCGGCGGCCTCGGAGAAGCCCAACATCAGGTTCATGTTCTGGACGGCCTGGCCGGCCGCCCCCTTCACCAGGTTGTCGATACAGCTCACCACCACCAGGCGACCCACTCGCGAGTCCACCGTGGGGTATAGCAGGCAGAGGTTATTGCCCCAGGTGTGCTTGGTCTGGGGCGGCTCGGCCGTCACCCGCACGAAGGGCTCATCCCTGTAGAACTCCTCGTACAGCTCGTGCAACTTGGCCTTCGTTACCGCCCGCCCATCGGCCAGGGGAGCGTAGCAGGTGGTGAGGATGCCGCGGGTCATGGGCACGAGATGGGGCTGAAAGGTGACCCGCAGGAGAGCCTCAGCCTTCGGCCGCAGCAGCTCCAGCTCCTGCACTATCTCCGGCAGATGGCGATGGCCCTCCATAGCATAGGCCGCCACGCTCTCGTTGGCCTCGGCGTAGTGGTAGGTGAGCCCCAGGCTGCGGCCTGCCCCCGATATGCCCGACTTGGCGTCGATGACCACATCGGGCTCGATGATGCCGCCCTTGACCGCCGGCGCGAGGGCCAGCAGCGCCCCCGTCGGGTAGCAGCCGGGGTTGGCCACCAGCCGCGCCTGGCGAACGGCCGACCGCTTCAGCTCTGTCAGGCCGTAGACGGCATCCGCCAGCAGCTCCGGCGCCGGGTGGTCTACATCATACCAGCGCTGGTACTCGGCGGCATCCGTCAGGCGGAAGTCAGCACTTATGTCGACCACCGGCAGGCTCTTGCGCACCAGCGGCGCCACCGCCTCCGCGCTCGCCCCGTGGGGCAGAGCGGAGAAGGCGAAGTCCACATCGTCCAGCTCGTTGCCGACCTTCAGGTCCAGCGGCCAGAGATGAGGGAAGACCTCCGCCAGCGTCTTGCCCGCCGCGGTGCGGCCGGTGACCGACGTGACCTTCACCTCCGGATGCATGTACAGGAGGCGGGCCAACTCGGCGCCGGCGTAGCCGGTCACGTTGATGATGCCAACCCTGATCAATGTGCTCCCTTTCGCTGCAGTGGATGGCTAGAGTATACACAGCAGTCGTGAGTGCGAGCAAGGAGAGGGAAAACACTGAGCGGCGCGCGGCCCTACCTGGCGAACCTGTACAGCCCCTGCGCTCGGGCTAGCTCCAGCGCCTCCTGATATTCCTCGACGCTGATCCGTCGCGATAGCTCGGGGTAGTTGTAGGCCTTGTTCTCCGGCCGGTACTGAGCCATCACGTTCACGTAGGAGTGCACCGATAGCTCCTGAACGATGAAGCGCATCACCTCGGCCGTGCCCGCCAGGCCCTGGGGCAGAACCAGGTGGCGGATGATCAGCCCTCGCACGGCCACGCCGTCCTCCGTGACCAGGTCGCCCACCTGACGATGCATCTCCTTCAGCGCCGCCTGAGCGATCGGATAGTAGTCCTTAACCAGCGAGTACTTGCGGGCGAACGCTTCGTCGGCGTACTTGATGTCCGGCATGTAGATATCGAAAATGCCGTCCAGCAGGCGCAGGGCCTCCAGCGAGTCGTAGCCGCCGCTGTTGTACACCAGCGGCACTCGCAGGCCGCCAGCGATGGCGTGGGGCAGGGCCGCCAGGATCTGGGGCACGTAGATGCTCGGCGACACGAAGTTGATGTTGTGGCAACTGAGGGCCTGAAGCCTGAGCATCCCCCCCGCCAGTTGCTCGTCGGTCAGCTCGCGGCCCCAGCGGGCCTGGGAGATCTCCCAGTTCTGGCAGAAGACGCAGGCCAGGTTGCAGGAGGACAGGAAGATCGTCCCCGAGCCGCCGACGCCCACCAGCGGCGGCTCCTCGCCGAAGTGAGGGCTGAAGGACGACACAACCGCCCGCACGCCCGCTCGACAGAAGCCCCGCTTGTCGTCCTGGCGACGGTCCACCTTGCAGTGCCTGGGGCAGACGCGACAAGGGCTGGCCATCAGCTCCCAGGCCTGCTCGCCGCGGCTGCCAAGCTCCTGCGGCGAAAGCTTCAGGTAGGACGGCTTGTGCACGGTGATCCTTCCCATCACAGCCAATATAGCATCCGCCGCCGTCTCAGAGCACCGCCGATGGGCAGCCGCTGGCCAGCACGCAGCGAGGGCAGAGCGGCCGTTGCGCCTTGCAGATGCGCCGCCCGTGCTTGATGAGGCTCATGTGGAAGGGATAGACCTCGTCGGGGGTCAGCATGCTCTCCAGCAGCCCGTGGGCTTCCGCCGCGCCCACCCGCGGCGGCACCAGCCCCAGGCGCCTGGCCACCCGATAGACGTGCGTGTCCACCGGCAGGGCCGGGCGGCCCAGGGCGAACAGGAGAACGCAGGCGGCGGTCTTCGGCCCCACGCCCGGCAGGGAGCGCAGCCAGGCCTTGGCCTCCTCCAGGGGCATCTCCGACAGGAAGGCCAAGGCGAAGGAGCCCCGGCGGGCCCACACCTCCTCCACGACCGCCTTGATGCGCGGCGCCTTGATGCGCGCCAGGCCGCCCACACGGATGGCCTCCGCGATCGCTGTCGGGTCGGCGCTCAGGAGCGACTCCCAGGTGGGGAAGCGCCCTACCAGGCGAGTGAAGGCGCGGCCGGAGTTGGTGTCGGAGGTGTTCTGGGAGAGGATGGTGCCCACGAGCTCGCTCATGGGGTCGCTGCGGGGCCGCCAGCGAAGCTCTCCATACTCCTGGCGCAGAAGTTCGATGATCTCCTTGGGCGTCAGCACTGCGGCCCTCAGTCCGATTCTAGCACAGCCGCCCTTGTGATAGCTGAATGGGGAACCGTATACTGATCTTGCGTCCGTATCGAGAGGAGGTCTATGACCAGGAAAGAGGTCCGTCTGACGGAGCTCGCCTCCTGCGCGGGCTGAGCTGGCAAGACCGGGCCGGAGGCCCTGGCGCAGGTCCTGCGCCAGCTCAATAACGTGCTCGCAGGCTCCCACCTGCCGAACCTGCTGGTGGGCTTGGATGCTCGCGATGACGCCACCGTCTATCGTCTGAACGACGAGCAGGCGGCGGTGCTAACGGTGGATTTTTTTGCTCCTTTGGTCGATGACCCCTACTCCTACGGCGCCATCGCCGCCGCCAATTCCATGAGCGATGTCTACGCCATGGGCGGCGAAGTGCTCCTCGCCCTGAACGTCGCCGCCTTCCCCGAGGACCTGGACGAGGCCATCGTCGCCGATATCCTGCGGGGCGGCGCCGACAAGGTATTCGAGGCCGGCGGCATCATCGCCGGCGGCCACACCATGATCGACAAGGAGCCGAAGTACGGCCTGTGCGTCCTGGGCCTCATCCACCCTCAGCGCGTCTTCACCAGGAGCGGCGCCCGTCCCGGCGACGCCCTTTACCTCAGCAAGAAGTTGGGCACGGGCATCGTCACCACCGCCGCCATGATGGATATGGCTGATCCCCGCCACCTGGAGGCGGCCATCCTGAGCATGGCCCAACTCAACCGCCGTCACTCTCAGATCATACGGGAGGTGGGCGCCCACGCCCTCACCGATGTCACCGGCTTTGGCCTGCTCGGCCACGCCTTCGAACTGGCCGAGGCCAGCGGCGTGGCCATTCGCATCGAGACGGGCCGCGTGCCCATCCTGGAGGGTGCTTTGGAGTACGCCGCTCAGGGCGCCATCAGCGGCGGCGAGTCGCGCAACCGCCATGCGTGGCAGGAGAGGATATCGTTACAGGACGATGTCTCTGATGAACTGGCCTCTGTCCTCTTCGACCCTCAAACGTCGGGCGGCCTACTTGTCGCTGCCTCGCCGGAGCAGGGGCGCGAGCTGGAGCAGCAGCTATCCCTGAGCCATCTCTCCCTCTGGCGCATCGGGGAGGTGGTCGAAGGGGAGGGCATCACGCTGGTGCGCTAGCTGCCGGCGACTGTCAGCCCGTCGCCTACTCTTCCCTCAGCAGGGCGACCATACCCATCACCCCAGCGTAGTCGCCTAGCTCGGCCGGCTTCAGCTGCACTGCCTTCACGGCCTCCGGAAAGGCCCGCGCCTCCATCTCCGCCCTGGCCGGCTCCAGCAGCGGCTCGCCCACCTTGGACAGACCACCGCCGATGACGATGATCTGCGGATTGAAGATATTCAGGTAGCTGCCGAGGCCTATGCCCAGGTAGCATCCCGCCTGACGTATGATGCCCTGGCAGGCGGCGTCGCCCTGGTCAGCGGCCTGAGAGACGGTCTCGGCGGTGAGTTCGCCCTCTTCCTCGGCCAGCTTCGCCAACAGAGGCGAACCGCCCTGGGCGACGAGCTCCTCTCCGCGAGCGGCGATGGCCGTGCCGGACGCCAGAGCCTCCAGGCAGCCGTGGTTGCCGCAGCCGCAGCGAGGGCCATCGGGGTCGATCGTCATGTGGCCGAGCTCGCCGGCGATGCCCGTCGCCCCCCTGTAGAGCCTGCCGTCGATGATCAGCCCGCCGCCGATGCCGGTGCTCACAGTGATGTAGATCATGTGCCGACAGCCGCGACCCGCCCCGTAGACGTGCTCGCCCACGGCGGCCGCGCTGCCATCGTTCTCCAAGTGCGCAGGGACGCCCAGCCTCTCCTCCAGGTACCGACAGATGGGGACATCCCGCCAGGCGGGGAGGTTGGGGCCCCACCTGAGCA
>LJUA01000061.1 GCA_001303545.1 Dehalococcoidia bacterium SM23_28_2 | reverse complement strand
GAGGGAGGCTAGCCATCCTTCGGCCGCATCCCAATCAGGGGCGGCCACGGCTGCGGCCTCGTCGGGCTCGACCGGAGGGGCGACGGCAGCCTGGCCTGCAAGCCAGGCCTCGGCTCGCAGGCCGTAGAAGCTGACGGAGGCGTCCTCCAGCGCCTGCTGGAAGTGGGCGGATGCTGCCTCGCTGTCACCGAAGAAGGTCAGGTCTATCTGCCCCAGCCAGAGATGGGCCTGGGCTGAGCGAGCATCTCCTCCCAGGCGGCGCTGGCCGCCGTCGGATCGCCGGCCTGATAGGGAATCAGGCCGCTGAGGAAGGCCGCCCTCACCGCCCAGGGGGAGTTAGGGTAGGCCTGCGAGAACTGTCGATAGGCTTCGGCGGCGTCCAGAAGGCCATATACTTCCTCAACAAGGAGGGCGCGATCCCAGGCTGCATCCTCCGCTAGGTCGCCGTCAGGGTCGAGCTGAAGGGAGGCCTCGTAGTCGGCCAGGGCATCTTCGGGCTCGTCCTGTAGCTCGTGGATCGCCCCTCGATAGTAGTGGGCCACCGCTGCCTGGGCCGCAGGTGGGTCGCCTGCCAGGAAGGAATCGAAGGCAGCGAGGGCTTCATCGTAGGCCCGCTGGCGGTAGTGGACGATTCCCTGGGTCAGAAGGCCTACTGAAACCTCTGCCATCAGCAGGGAATCGAGGGCATTCGCCGTCTGGGGCGACCCAGGGTACTGTTCCACGATGTCCAGCAGGGCTTGCTGCCAGCGCTCGCCGTCGCCAAGGCGGCGGCTGACGTTGGCGATACGGGACAGGGACAGGGCCTTGTAAGTGTCTGAAGGGCTCTCCTGGAGGAGCCTGTCGTACCATTGGATGGCCTGTTCGTCCTTGCCCTCCTCTCGATAGGCGTCGCCCAGCCTGAGAAGCAGGGTCGGCGCCAGCGGGCCCGGCACGTCGAGGGCTAGGGCCTTCTCCAGCTCCTGGGCGGCCTTGTCGTAGCGGCCCTCTTGGACGAGAAGCTGGGCCAGATCCATGCGGGCGTAGATCGCTGTCGGTTCTTCGCTGTCGGCGTAGTCCTCCAGGTACTCGCGTGCCTTGTCGCTATTGCCCAGGGTGGTGTAGGCCTGGCCTAACAGGAAGCGGGCGCGCAGGCTCTCCTCCTGCGAGGGTTTGGTGTCAATGTAGGCCTCGAGCTCAGTGACAGCATCGTTGTAGCGCTCGAGGGTGATATAGGTCAGGGCCAGGTCATAGCGGGCTTGCTGCTGGGTCTGGCCGTCGGCTTGCTGGATCAACTTTTGATAGGCGGCCACCGCCTCCTCGTACTGGCCGTCGTGCTGGTACTGGCGAGCGGCCGCCAGGTCGGCTGTCGTCTCGCTGGACGCAGCGGGGCTGGCGGTGGCCTCTGGTGAGGTCGCGCTTTCGCCGCCGCCGCAGGCGGCAACGATGGCCAGCCCTAGCAGGGCCAGCAGAGCGATGCCGGCCCTGATGGGCGCCTTCATGGTCCTACCCAACGTGATGTCCATTCGCCGACCTGTCTCTCTCGTTGACAATGCTCGAAGCGAAATGTTACGCTACCCTAGACTATTCAGGCAAGACGGCGAATCGGTTGTGAATGTCATCCGTTGCACGGTGGTGGATGAGCGGGGTGCCGTCAGCTTCATAGTACACGCTGATGCCTTGTCGGCCCTCACTGCTGCTTGCTCGACTGACCCCCCGAGTCTGGAAGGACTGCTGGAGGGGGTTGAGCCCTACTATCACAACCTCAGGGAGCATGTGCTCAACGGCCTGGCCATCTTTGAAGAGCGTAACGCCAGAGGCAACTACCAGGCCATTCACCGAGCCCTGAGGTTGTGTGCGCCCCATGATCATCCTGTGTTCCGAGTTGTCGACGACTTCACCCGTGAAGTAAGCTTGCGGCCGGTGAAGGCGGGCGTTGTGATCTTCAACCTGCGGGCGAGGCGAATCATCCAAATCGTTAACACCTATCAGGAGATCCGTCGCACGGGCCGCGCCTGCGTATTCGATGGCAGTAGCCTCACCGATACCGTCTACAACTACCGCTTGCCGAAGGATTGGGCTTTGGTTCCCTGATCGGCGTTGCTGGGCATTGTAGAAACCTTTTTCTGTTTGGGCGCGTTTTAGATTAGCGAAGTGGCTATGCAACCGCAAGGCTCCTCACCACATTCCTGGCAGGGGCGTCCGGTGTGGGCAGAGATCGACCTGGACGCCCTGGCTGAGAACGTCCGTCTTCTCAAGAGCCGAGCCAATGGGGCTGCCATTATGGCCGTGGTCAAGGCCAATGCCTATGGCCACGGGTCGGTGGCGGTGGCTCGGGCAGCCTTGGCCGCCGGTGCCGATCGGCTGGGGGTCATCTGCGTCGACGAAGGGGAGCAGCTTCGGCGCGCTGGCATTACTGCGCCCATCCTGGTGATGGCCCACACGCCCACGGCGGAGGCCCAGCGTCTGGTCGACCTGTCTCTCACCCCCACCGTTGTCTCTTGCGATATGGCTCTCGCCCTCGCCCACGTGGCCGGCGAGCGGGGGATCGAGGTGCCTGTCCACCTGAAGGTGGACACCGGCCTCAACCGCTACGGCCTTTCCCCCAGCGATGCCGCTGACTTCGGCCGCTGGCTGCGTGACTTGGACTGTATTCAGGTGGAGGGCCTGTTCACCCACTTCGCCTCGGCTGACGAGGGGGACAAGAGCTACACGCTGGAGCAGCACAGGCTCTTCCTGTCAGTGGCCGAGCAGCTAGACTGGGTGCCCATTCGTCACGTGTCCAACACAGCCACCCTTCTGGAGATGCCCAACATGAGCCTGGACATGGTACGGCCGGGCCTGGGTATCTACGGCTGCTATCCCTCGCGCCAGATGAAACGAAGCCTACCCCTCAGACCCGTGCTGTCTCTCAAGAGCCGTGTAGTCTCTCTGACTCTCCTTGCGCCGGGTGAGACTGTAAGCTACGGTCGCACGTGGAGAGCGTCTCGCCCTAGCCTCATCGGCCTGTTGATGTGCGGCTATGGCGACGGTCTGCCCCTTGCCCTATCCAATCGCGGTAGCGTGCTCGTCCGCGGTCGGCGAGTGCCGATCGTGGGGCGGGTGTGTATGGACATGTGCATGGTTGACCTCACCGGCATCCCCGATGTGGCTGTAGACGACGAGGCGGTGATCATCGGTCGCCAGGGGCAGGAGGAGATATCGGTTGACGAGTTGGCCGAGCTCTGTGGGACCATCAGCTACGAGATACTGTGCGGGATCTCCGCTCGCGTACCCCGCCTCTATCTGCGGCAGGGGCGCATAGTCTCCAAGCAGACGCTAGTGATGGAGCTGCAGGATGACGTGGCGGCGGGCGTTGCCGGGAGCGTGCTGGCCGAAGGGCCTTCAGCGGGCAGTGCTTGAGCATGTTGACAGCGGACTTGTACTGGTCAGGGTTCCCTTGTGAGTAGGCGATCCGGTTCTGAGGAAGAAAATCATCCCGCTGAAGGGATGGAAGCGTCCAGGGGCGGCGTTCAGCGGAATCCCCTGCTTATCTTCGGTATTGCCATCTTTGCCGCTGTCGCCTTCTACATGGCGCTGATCGTGGCCACCCAGGCCGACGATATTCTCCTGCCCGGAAATGAACTCAACCTGCCGGGCCTCGGTAGGTTGCCCGGCATAGATAGCGGTGACCCCGGGGCTGCCAGCATCGAGGAGCGGATAAACGTCCTGGTGATGGGCCTCGACCGTCGCATAGATGAGCCGGAGGACAACCCTACTCGCACCGATACCATGTTCGTGGTCAGCATCGATCCTTACAGCAAGACGGCCGGCGTCTTCAGCATCCCCCGCGACCTGTGGGTAGAGATCCCTGACGGTCAGGGGGGCTACATGAAGGATCGCATCAACGTGGCCTATGAGTATGGGCCCATCAGGAAGTATCCAGGCGGTGGCCCAGGCTTGGCCGTAGCAACGGTGGAGCACAACTTCGACATCGAGATCGATCACTACGTGGTGCTGGACTTCGTGGGCTTTATGGAGTTGGTCGATGCCGTTGGCGGCATCGACGTGGAGATCGAGGATCACATTGTAGACCCTTCCTACTGCTTGACCGCCAACTGCGATGACCGCCAGATCATCGTGTTCGAGCCGGGACCGGAGCACATGGATGGCGAGCGGACTCTAGCCTATGTGCGCGTTCGCTACGGCGCTAGCGACCTCCGGCGCATCGAGCGGCAGCAGGACGTGATGAGGGCGGCGGTGGATGCGGTCCTGAACGCCGAAATGCTCATGCCCAACCGGGCTGTCTCTATCTACAACAAGTTCCGCGATGCTGTGGACACGGACATCAGCGTTTTCAAGGTGCCGGGGCTGGCTCTTTTGGCCAAAGACATCCCGCCGGAGAACATCACTACTGTCTCTCTGGCCTCGGCGGTGGAGGACACATTTGTCGGTGACGCTCAGGTGTTGGTCGCCGATTGGGATAAGGTGGGAGTGCTGAAGCGGCAGATCTTCTTCGATGGTCGGTTGCGTGCGGAAGGGGCCTTTGTGGAAGTGCAAAACGGCAACGGGACACCTGGCTTGGCCACCAGCATCATAGACTACCTGGCCAGCCGTGGGTTGCCGGAGACGGACACCACTATTAGCGATGCCAGCGACGGGCTGTACCATCAGGAAACGCTGATCTACGACCTGGCGGGAAAGAAGTATACGGCGGAGAAGCTAGCCGAATGGCTGGGACTACCTGACAGTCGTATACGAGAAGTGGGGGCAGACGAGTCAACGCCTACCCCCACATCCGCGGCCGATATCGTTATTGTTCTGGGTGCCGATGCCCAGATCCCCGAGAGCTAAAGCCCCCGACGAGTCTGTTGGCTGATGCTGATGGGCGGTCTGTAGTCTACTGAGCGAACCAACTCCCCATCTGCATAAGCGTGCCCATGTCGCCAGTGAAGGTGAACTGGCCGCTCATGAAGGCGGTGGTCGGGTCCAGCTCGCGGCGCATGATCTTCAGCCAGACGTCGGAGGGGGTGTTGATGGTGACGGTGGGGCTGGCGTGCTCTCCTTCGCTGGAGCTGCACTTGCCATCCTTGACCTCGACGTAGTAGCTGCCGGGCTCGGCCCCTGTCACCTTGAACTGAATAACCGCGCTAACGCCGGCTGCCTTGTCGGCCTGGAAGGTCTGGCACATGCCCAGAAGACCTTCCTTGCAGGTCTCGGGAAGCTGCTGAGTCATACTACACCTCCTATTTTTTGCCCACTGCTGAGTCTAGCGACGCAGCGTGGCCTAGAATACCACCGAAGACTTCAGTCCGTCCAGCGCTAGGAGAGGAATTATGCTATTAGTCCACCAAAAATTTTGGAGTGAAGGATACTTATCGCTCTCGCTCTAGGGTTGTTCAGCGCAGGCCGCGGACGGTTGGGCCCAGTCCTATTCCTTTTTCTTCTTGCCAGGGCGCCCCTTCTTAGTGGCCTCCTCCTTCTTGCCGCGACGCTTGCGCGCCGCTGCCTCCTCCTCCTTGGCAGCGATAGTTGCCGCCAGCAGGGGATTGTATTTCTTCATGAGGCGAGACTTGCGGCGAGCGGCGGTTCTGGCGTGGAGTGCTCCCTTTTGGGCCGCTCGATCTAGAGCGCTGATGGCTACCTGCACCTCCTCCGCCGATGCCTGAGGGTCGCCGCTGGCCACGGCTTGCTCGGCGCGGCGAACGGAAGTCTTGGCGACGCTACGGCCTGATCGATTGCGCAACTGCTGCCGTTCAGACCTTCGCCAGGCCTTAGCCGCCGAACGATTGCCCAAGAGAGACACCTCCTCCTTCCAAGTAGACCGCAGCTATCATAAGCAAGCCAGGTCGTTTTGTCCAGTGGCGCTTGCCTGAGGGGGTGTTGCTATAATGGATGGCCTGTGAGGTAAGGAGACAGTGACGGGTAAGAGCGACAGCGAAGCGATCTTCTTGCGGCCCTGGGGTGGCGTAGCGGGGGCGGCTATGGTTGTGGCGGTGGGTTTCCTGGGCAGCCGCATCCTCGGTTTGGTCCGCACGATGGCCATCGCCGACGCCTTTGGCACTTCTCCCGACCTTGACGCCTACTGGGTGGCCTTTCGCCTGCCCGACCTTATCTTCCAGGTGCTGGCCGGCGCTGCTATGGGTAGTGCCTTCATCCCCACTTTTGCCCGCTATGTCGCCCAGAAGAATGAGGCGGAGGCCTGGCGCCTGGCCAGCTCGCTTCTGAACCTGGTCGCTATTCTGACCGCCGCCTTGGCCGCAGCGGCGGCGATCCTGGCCCCCTGGCTTGTGCCGCTGATGGCGCCGGGCCTGGAGGAAGGACTGCAGGACAAGGCGGTGGAGCTGACCCGTATCATGCTGGTTTCGCCCTTCCTGTTTGCCGTCAGCGGCATGCTCACCGGCATCCTCAACGCCCGTCAGCACTTCTTCCTGGCGGCCGTGGCGCCCATGCTCTACAACCTGTCGATCATCTTCGGCGCCGTCTTCCTGTCCGAGCCCTGGGGCGTACGGGGCCTGGCCGCCGGCGTGGTGCTTGGCTCCGGTCTCCACTTGCTGGTGCAGGTGCCGGGGCTCTTTGGTGTGGGCATGAGGTATCGCCTGGAGGCGAACTGGCGCCATCGAGGTGTGCAGGAGGTGGCCCGCCTGATGCTGCCAAGGATGGCCGGCCTGGCGGCTGCTCAGGCCAACTTCGTAGTAGCGATCTTCTTCGCCTCCCGCCTGGAGGAGGGCAGCATCTCCGCCCTCAACTACGCCTGGATGCTAACGATGCTGCCCCTGGCCTTGTTCGGCGTGGCCATCGCCACGGCTGTCTTCCCCACGATGGCCCAGCAGGCAGCCACCGATAGCCTGGATAGACTGCAGAGCACCCTCTTTTCTAGCTTTCGCTACATACTCTTCCTTATCATCCCGGCGAGCGTCGGCCTTATTCTGCTGCGGGAGCCTTTGGTGTCGCTCTTGCTGGAGCGAGGCGAGTTCGACCCAAGGTCGGCGAGCATCACCTCCTCTGCCCTCCTTTTCTATTCGATTGGTCTATTCGCTCACAGCGGCGTCGAGATGTTGAGCCGCGGTTTCTACGCCCTGCGCGATACGCGCACGCCGGTGGCCATGGCCTTGATCTCTATGGTGCTGAACCTCCTGTTCAGCCTGGCCTTGGTGGGCCCGATGGAGCACGACGGCCTGGCCTTGGCTATGTCTCTGGCCACCATTGTCGAGGCCTCCCTTCTGTTCATCGTTATCCGTCAGCGGCTGGCCGGTCCTGAGGCGGGCCTGGCGGGTTTCCTCGTGCGGACGATCGCTGCTACCGCTCTCATGGCGGCGGTGGTGGTGGCGTTCATAGCGGTGGAGGAGGCGATCGACCCTCTGGGTAGCCGTACCGTCTGGGAGGCCCTGGTGCAGGTGATGGGGGGTGGTGCCCTGGGTAGCGGCGCCTTCTTCCTGACCGCCTTCGTACTGCGTTGCGAGGAGGCCCGCGCTTTCTGGCACCGCCTGGGATTGGTTCGTGAATGAAGGGATGGCGGTTGCTTTCTGAGGCGGTCTGACCTATAATTTGTCTAGAAATGGCCTACAGCGATAAGGTTTTGATGTGCCGCGATTGTGGCGCTAGTTTCACCTTTACGGCGGGTGAGCAGGCTTTCTATGCGAGCAGAGGCCTGCTGAACCAGCCGACGCGTTGCCCCTCATGCCGTTCGGCGCGCAAGTCGGGTCGAGCGCTGGAGGAAGGTGGCTACGTGCACTATGGGGCCGCCGCCAGCTTTGGCGGACGTACGCCGCGCCAGATGCACCCCGCGGTCTGTGCCGAGTGCGGCCAGATGACGGAGGTGCCCTTCCTGCCCAGGGGCGATAGGCCTGTATATTGCAGCGAGTGCTATAACAAGATTCGCGGCCGCGCATAGGATATAGCGATAACGCAAACGTGGGGGCTGGCGACTGGCCAGCCCCCATCAGTCTCGGTAGAGCGCTGATGAGTAAGAGGATAGCTGTTCTTCAGCTTGCTCGCCTCCTGGGCAAGGAGGAATTCTACCGTCGTCTCTCTCTGGACGAGGGGCTAGAGCCGGAGGAGCTGAGCGACACGCAGATGGCGTTGCTCCGGCTTCTGGTGGACGAGCGGCTGAAGGAGTTGGTGCGCGGGCTGGCCGCCGAGGTGGTTGCCTCCGACGATGTCACTGACGTCGTGTCGGGCGTGGCCTATCTGGAGGACCGCTTGTCCTTCTTCAGCGAGCTGCTTACCGCTAGTCAAAGGGAGAAAGTCCGCGACGGCTTCCGCAGCTTCGCCTCTCGCTGGTGATGAGACGAGACGTGTGCGCGGTTGACACAGGCGAAGGCGGCGGCTAGACTGGTGGCAAATCGGACAAAGGCGACGACGGAGACGAGTAGGGCGGCTTATCTGCCTAGCGAGTCCCGGAAGGTGCAAGGGGACGCAGCGCTGGCCGCTCGAAGATCCCTCCCGAGCCGCCGACCGAACGCCTCGACATATCGGGGTCAGTAGACTCGGCCGGAGCGCCCACCGTTACCAGGGGCAGGGGCATAACCCCGACACGTCGGGGCGTGCCCTTAGAGAGCGCCCCGACACGGTCGGGGAACAAGGGTGGTACCGCGGGCATGCTAGGCAAAGAGGCCCGTCCCTTCGGGGGCGGGCTTTCAGTATACTGGGCAGGTGATGTCGATGTTCAAGCCCGTCAGTAGCAGGGTGAGCTTCCCCCAGATGGAGGAGGGCATCCTCCGTCTGTGGAAGGAGCGGGACATCTTCCGCAAGAGCATCGACCAGCGGCCGGAGGACCGGCTGTTCATCTTCTACGAGGGCCCTCCCTACGCCAACGCCAGCCCCGGCGTCCACCACGTCCTGTCTCGTATCTACAAAGACGTGATAGTGCGCTACAAGACCATGCGGGGCTATCGGGTGCCCCGCAAGGCGGGCTGGGACACCCACGGCCTGCCCGCCGAGCTGGAGGTGGAGCGAAGCCTCGGCTTCAAGAGCAAGGCCGACATCGAGAGCTTTGGCATCGAGGAGTT
>LJUA01000060.1 GCA_001303545.1 Dehalococcoidia bacterium SM23_28_2 | reverse complement strand
GACCTGGGGAAGGCGATCGACCGCAGCCGGCGGGTGGTGGATCGCGTGGTGAAAGGGGTGGAATTCCTCCTGCGGAAGAACAAAGTGGAGGTTATCGCCGGCACCGGCCGGCTCAAGGGCCGGCGGGAGGTGGTGGTGGAGCCCGGCGGAGGAGTGCTTGAGGCTGAGTACATTGTCATCGCCACCGGCGGAGTCACTCGCACTCTGCCTGGCATTGAGATCGACGGCCACACCGTCATCACCAGCCGGGAGGCGCTGGAGCTACGGGAGATACCGTCGAGCGTCGCCATTGTCGGCGGCGGGCCGATTGGCGTCGAGTTCGCCTACCTCTACCGGGCCTACGGCGCACAGGTGACGATCATCGAGATGCTGGACCATCTCCTGCCGCTGGAGGACGAGGACGTGAGCCGCGAGCTCGAACGGGCCTTCAAGCAGCAGGGCATAGGCTGCCTGACCAGGGCGGAGGTGAAGGGCGTTCGCGTCGCTCGAGGCAAGGCAGGCCTGGCCGTGACCGTTGAGGGCCGCGAGCAGGAGGTGGGGGCGGAGAGGGTGCTCATCGCCATCGGCATTGCCGCCAACAGCAGCGGGCTTGGTCTGGAGGAAGTGGGCGTCGAGTTGGATGGAGGCTTCGTGAAGGTGGACGGCGCGATGCGCACCAGCGTGCCCAACATCTACGCCATCGGCGACGTGACGGGCAAGCTGCCGCTGGCCCATGTCGCTTCTGCCCAGGGGGTGATCGCCGCCGAGCACATCGCCGGTCTCAAGCCGCCTGAGCCCGACTACGAGAGGATGCCCCGCTGCACATACTGCCAGCCCCAGGTGGCCTCCTGCGGCCTGACCGAGGCGCAGGCCGGCGAACGCGGCCATCAGGTTAGGGTGGGGCGCTTCCCGTTCCGCGCCAACGGGAAGGCAGCAGCAGTCGGTGCGGGCGAGGGATTCGTCAAGCTGGTCATTGACGCCGAGCAGGGCCAGATGCTCGGCTGATCGGAAGCAGCGTCGGCGAGCTAGGCTGGACGGTGCACGCTCATCCCACGCTGTCGGAGGCGCTCAAGGAGGCCGCCCTGGCCGCTCAGGGCCAGGCCATCCACTTCTGGTCGGAGCCGTCAAGCTGACCCTCTAGAGTACGCCCTGGAATTGCTCCACGGCTTCCAGTGCTTCCGAACCGTACACTACGGCGGGGCCGCCGCCCATGAGAACTGCCACCCCGATGGCCTCGGCGATCTCCTGGGTGGTCGCGCCGGCGCGGAGGGCGTCGTACGCATGATGGGAGATGCAGCCATCGCATTGGATGGCTATGGCGATGGCCATAGCCATCAACTCCTTCACCTTCGTGCTCAGGGCGCCGTCTGCGACCGAATCCCTGTGGAGCTGACCGATGCGCGATATCGGCCCAGGGATTTGCTTCGCCAGCTTCCTGGCCAGCACATGTAGATGCTCACGGTATTCTGGATATCGCCTTTCCATCCTACTTCCTCTCTGGTCTGCTCCTGCTCTTCAGAGTTCGATCCTGTCCGCCAGCCCTTTGTGATGTTGTCCTATAGTGGAAGAACTGCGACAACCTTGTCAACCGCCGACGACAGGCGAGTGGCCAGCGCTCGACCGCGCCTCCTACGCATACTACACTGAGGACGTGGATCCCTTCGAACGGCTCGTGTGTTGGCTCTTGGCGTGGCAGGCCGGTATGCTGGTGACCAGGGAAACAAGGCGCAGGAGGCGATGGCAATGCATGTGAGCACGGAAACCATTTCGCTGAGCACGGAAGGCTTCTGCCATCTAGTCGACATAACCGCAATCACCCAAGATAAGGTGCGCCAGTCGGGCCTGACACAAGGCATCGCTGTCGTCTTTGTGCCGGGCTCGACCGGAGGCGTGTTGACCCTCGAGTTCGAGGACGGTCTGGTGCACGACTTCGAGCAGTTGATGGAGCGGCTGGTGCCGCAGGACGTACCGTACGATCATGACCGGCGCTGGGGCGACGGCAACGGCTTCTCCCACATCCGATCCGCCCTGATGGGGGCATCGGCGGTGGTGCCGGTGGTGGGTGGAAGGCTAGCGCTGGGAACGTGGCAACAGCTGCTGTTCGCGGACTTCGACAATCGCAGGCGGCAGCGGACGGTCATTGTGCAGTTGCTGGGGGAGTGAGAAAGGACGGAGCGATGGCTACTGTCAACACCGTCACAGGGCCGATTGAGACGAGCGAACTTGGGTTCACCCTCATGCATGAGCACATCGCCGTGAGATCGCCGGGGGTGGCCGAGAACTTCCCCTCGGTGTGGAACCGGGCGGAGGAGATAGAGCGGGCCGTGACCCTCTTGCGCGATCTGGGCGCCCGCGGCGTCAGGACCATCGTTGACGCCACCACTGCTGACATAGGGCGGGACATAGATTTCGTGGCCGAGGTCGCTCGCCGCTCGGGGATGCAGGTCATCGCGGCGACTGGCCTGTACTGGGACGTGCCGCGCTACTTCTTCAGTCGCAGCGTTGATGTCATGGCGGACATGTTTGTCAAGGAGATCAACGAGGGGATAGCCGGCACGCAAATCAAGGCGGGGGTGATCAAGTGCGCCACCGACGAGGCAGGGGCCACCGAGCAGCTCCGTAAGGTCCTAAGGGCCTGCGCCCGTGCTCACCGAGCGACCGGTGTCCCCATCACTACCCATACCTTTGCCGCCGGGCAGACCGGAACGGAGCAGCAGGACATCTTCGAGTCGGAGGGGGTAGACCTGTCGCGGGTGATCATCGGCCACTGCGGCGACTCCAAGGATATCGACTACCTATCGCGGATCATAGGCCGCGGCAGCTACATCGGCATGGACCGCTTTGGTCTGGACATGTTCCTGCCGACGGCCGATCGCGTGGCCACCATCGCCCAGCTCTGCAAGATGGGCCACACCGACAAGATGATTCTCTCCCACGATGCCAATTCCTACATGGACTGGTTCGAGCGCTCGCTGGTCGAGATGACCGTCCCAGACTGGCATTACAATTTCATCCCCGACTCGGTTATCCCCGCGCTGCTGGACAGCGGTGTGACCGAGGACGAGATTCGCCAGATGACGGTGGAGACCCCCCGCCGGATCTTCGAGGGCTGCCAGCCTTACTGACCTGCCGCCGCCTTCATCAGCAGCAGTAGCATCACCACCGGTGTCTTGGCATAGATGCTGTGCTTCAGCTCGGGGGGCATGCGCACCCATGCTCCAGCCTGGGCTTCCACCGAATCGCCCCCGAGTGTCAGGCGAGCCTGTCCTTGGACGATATGGAGGATGGCTGGCATCGAGGCCGTGTGTTCCGAAAGCTCCTGGCCAGCACCGAACCCAAACAGTACGACCTTCACCTGCTCATCGTCGCGGAGGGTGCGGCTGAGGATGCCATCGGCGGGGATGTCCACCTCCTTGGCTAGGTCGGCGATGTAGGTGTAATCCGGCTTCATCAGGAGGACTCCTCCTCGGGCCCAACGCTGGCTGATAGGCGTCGTTCGGCCTTGGTCAGGCGCGTCGGTGCCAGTCCGCCCAGCAGGGGTGGCATGCGCGAGTTGAGGCCATGCAGCTTGGCCTTCAGGACAATCCACAGCGAGCGGAGAGGTCTCAGGGGCACCATGTCCAGCGGTCTGACCTTCATCAAGGTAGCGAGCCCTGCGGTCACGCCGCGTATGTCGTTGTGGGCGTCCACTTCGACGATTCGGCGGTCAGGGTAGCGCCGTCGCAAGTCCGCTCCCCGATCGTTGATGGCGCACGGTCCTACGATCAGAATGTCCCCAGGCAGATCATCCAGATCGGCCTCGTCGAAGCCCTTGCCGAAGACGATCGTGAAGCCGCCCTGGCTGGGATACTCGTTGGTCAGTATTTCCAGAGCGCATTCGGTGTTCCCCTTGCAGCCCTCGACGCACGCCCGCTCGCGACCCTCGACGATGCGCACGTCTGGATGGAAGCGGCGCAAGAGTGTGTACGGATAGCGCTTCTGGAAACGGTTGAGGTTGCCGAGGACCTCGATGCTCTCGAGCTGTCCCTCACCCAGGCCCCACTCCGCCGCCAAGCGAAGGTGCTCCACCTCCTCGAGGCTATAGCCCATCACCTTGCAGCCCACGCTGTCCACCGCCACCGTGTCTTGGCCACCAATGAGCACGTTAAGCTGCACGCTGCATTCTTGTAGCAAGGGCGTGGGCGGCAGGTGCCCGTGGAAGATGGCCGTCACGCCTTCGATGATGCAGAAGTCCGGTTGCACCATTCGATAGAGGCGGGCGAGGCGAACGTGCAGCGTCTCATGGTTGTGGAAGTGCATGCGGTCGCGATCAACGGGGAACGCCTGCTGATTCTTCACGCCGAGGGTCGTGGTCGTCATCGAGTGGGTCTTCAGCTTGGGCAGGCTAAGGTAGAAGTTGTCCGGCTGCCGGGAGGGGTCAATGAAGGATTCATAGAGCCGCCGTGGAATGCGGATTGGCACCTCCTCGCCTTCCAGGGTGTAGGGCACTGTGCGTCCTTCGTCGAGATAGATCAGCTCGGCGCTGTGTCGGCGGGCGATATCGGCATAGCCGTTCACGGCGAAGACAAGACGGGTGGAAACACCCTGGGTACAGTTCTCCATCAGGGCCAGGTGGCGATAGCCGTGGTCGCTCAGATAGCCCAGCAGAGCATCAAGGACGGCAGGATCGGTGTGAATGCCAGCCGAGAAGTGGACGCCGTTGGGCTTGATGTGGACTCTGCTACCGGCGGGGATCACCTTGGCGATGCCACCGTATGGCGCAAAGATGGCGTCGAACGCGGCGGGCAAGCCCTGGGTTGTGTCAGCGATGGTAACGATCGGTCTCATGGCGGATACCTTTCAGCATAGTCCTGATCCCAGTCTAGCAAGCGGAAGCGGCTAGCGGAAGGAATAGGTCGCCGGTGCAAGCTGCTGGCCGCTGAGTTAGTTCCGGCACGCAGGGAGTTGCCCAGCAGATTTACGTCTCAGTGCGATGGCCTGTCTTGCCAACTCTCGTCCGTGCGCGTAACATTGGAAAGCCTAAGCGGATTTCCTCTGGAAGGAGGTATGCCATGCCTATCTATGTGACCCTCTATCGTTTCACCGACCAGGGACGCAAGAAGGTCAAGGACACCGTGAAGCGGGCCGAAGAGGTGCGCAAGCAGAACGAGGCGCGCGGCTTCAAGGTTCTGGGCCACTACTGGACACAGGGGCGCTACGACCTGGTGGCCGTCGTGGATGCGCCCAGCGATGAGGCCATGGTGGCTGGCCTGTTCAACATCGCCCAGGCCGGTAACGTCTCCAGCGAGACCCTGCGCGCCTACACTTCGGAGGAGATGCAGAAGCTCTTGGCTCAAGCGTAGCTCCAGCGGTTGGGCCGTTGCCTCCGAATGGCCATGGGGCCAAAGGGGGGCTGAGACGGCGCGCTCTTCTTCGTTGCAGAGGGGGACGCTGTAGCGTCATCAAGAATATAGGGGCTCCCCGCGGATTGAAATCCGCGGCTTGGACGGAAGCTGCGGGTTTTTCAACCCGCAGGGTTCAATCCAATGACGATTAGCGTCGCAAGGGGGGCGTCTTATTGTCGGCGCATGCGCTGGGCTATATCAGCCGCGAAGTTGGCGGCGGTTGTCACCAACCCAGGCTGGTGGGGTAGGCGACGCATGGCGTTGGAAAGCTTGGGGTGCTTGCGGGCGAAGGCGCGTACTTCTTCCAGCGTGACGCCGTAGCTGTCTAGGACGCGCTCCATCTCCTCGCGCGCCTTCTCTTTCGCCTCCTGGAGCTTCATCTGCACGCGGCTCTTCACCAGCACCTCGCCGTCGCCGGTGGTCTCGATGGGCACGAAGATGGTGTCGGCCAGGTCGGTGATCACCTTTGTCTGAACGCCGTCGCTGATGGTGCTGGGCATGCAACCGAAGGGCTTAACGGTGACCATCATGTGAGCCTTGGAGTGACGTGTCATCCAGATGTGCTTGGTGACCTCCAGGTGCCCTTCGCCGGCGATCAGGCGCTTCTCGTAGTAGCCCTCCGAGTACCTATCGAGCTTGCCCATGGGCGGGAGGGCTTGCGGCTTGAAGTTCAGCAGGGAGCGATAGAAGGTGTAGAGAGCCTCATAGGCGGCTTTGCCCAGGCGTAACCCCGCCCATACCAGCCAGGGGTTGGTGCCGTCCATGCCCTGCTTGTCGGGCTTGACCCAAAGGCGGTCCTTGACCTTGAGCTCGTTGAGCCAGATCATGTACTCGAACCAAGCCCCCACCAGGTCGAGCATCACCTCTGCTCCCTCTTCCTCCAGCCAGCGCAGCAGTTTGTGGTTGGAATCGCCCTCCGAGTGCTTGAGGAAGAACTCGCCGGTGATCTTTACCCTCGGCTTGATCCGCAGGTAGTCCACCTCGATCTGGCTGAATCTCCGCTTAACGCGTCGCAGGGCGGCGACGACGGAGGAGCCGTCCCTGACGGCGGCGCGCACGATCTGACGGGCCTTTTCCAGCGCCGCATCGGTCTCTCCTGGGTTTACCTCATAGGGCCGGATCTGGCAGGCCAGGTCGTTGATGGCGTCGGCGGCCATGTTGGCCTTGGCCAGATGCAGGAAGGCTATGGGAGGCATCTGGAAGCCCACCGATTCCTGGTGGATGTCCAGGCCGTGGGCGATGTCCAGGTTGACGATGCGGAAGTTGGGAAAGCCGGCCCCCTTCAGGGCCTTGCGCAGGTCGGCCTCGTACATGCCCATGCGGCAGGGGCCGCAGTCGGCGCCCCAGAACAGCGCGTAGGAGTTCTCAATCTCCTCGTCGGACAGGCCCTGGCGGCGCAGCTCGAAGAGGAACTTCAGGAGGTTGCCCACCGTGTAGTAGGTGGGGTTGCACTGGGCGCGGTTGCAGTATTCCTTGCCGATGGCCAGGGCCTCGTAATCGGGGATGGGCAGCCGCTTGGCGCTGTAGCCCAGCCTTTCCAGCACGCCGAGGACGATCTCCTCGTGGGTTGAGGTGAGGCCGCAATAGACGATGGTGGTGGTCGCCTGCTCGACCAGGGGGAAGGGGCGCTCGTAGGGGCGCTTGAAGTGCTGCACTTCATCCTGCTCTAGCCCCATCTCCTTACGCAGGGCTCTCCGATAGGCCTCTACCTTCGCCTCAAGCTGTTCACCGGCAGACGGAGTCGTGGACATGCTTATCCTCCCGTGGGCAGAAGCTCCCGCTGCAGTTGCTCCCTGTAGGCCGCGACCCGCTGCTCCACCTCCTCGGCCAGCTCCCTGCGTCGGCACATCTCTTCGTGGTGGCGGCGCAGGAAGTAGCCGACGGTCTCCACCCGCAGCTTGATGGAGCCCACCGGCCGATTCTCGTCCAGGTCGTGGAAGGTGAAGTAGGGCGTATCGGCGGCATCGAGGGCGCCCTCGGTCACGTGATAGATGGGGGAATCCAGGCCGCACTTGAAGCTGGAGATGTCGATCCCTACCAGGTTGGGGTGGCGGGCTGCGTACTTGGCCCCCCATACCTTGCGACTGGTGGTCTCACTGAAGGAATGCTTCCAGGCGTCGTGGATGTCCAGAGGGTTGGCCATCTCGCCCCGCCGGATCTCCTCGCCGAACAGGCGGTCCATGATATCGGCGTCCATGGGGAGGGAGTCGATGGCGAAGACGGGATAGCCCAGCTTCTGGATCTCGGCTGGGATGTCGTGATGGATACCAGGGTCGTTGTGATAGGGACGCGCCAGAAGCACCACCCCCACGCGTCCCTCTTGCTCCAGTTGGTCCAGAACCTCCCGTGCCCGCCGACGTATGCCGCTCAGGAAGCTGTTCAGAGCCCGATAGCCCTGCTCCATGGCTCTCCTATTCTCCTCGCGGCTCATCCCCAGAAGTTTACGGAAAAAGAGGTGCATCTGCCTCTCGAAGAGGTGGGGCTCGGCCATGTGCAGGACAGGGTCATAGTAGCTGATGCTCCTCTCGGCGAAGGCATTCCTTTCGGTGGTAAAGGCGGCCTTTACCACTTCGGGGATGCCCTGCACCGTCGGGCAGCTCCAGCTCGCCTGGCAGTCATACACCTCTGTAGGCAGATTCATGATGACGGGGAAGAAGATGACGTCTACCTGCTTCTTGTACAGAAGATTGTGGACGTGGGAGACGGCGACCTTGGTCGGGAAACAGGGGTCGATGGAGCCGCGGCGGGAGCCCTCGCGATACATCTGGTCGTCGGTGTAGTCGGACCAGACGATGTTCTGGGGCTTCATCCCCAGGCTCTCCAGATAGGCACTGAAGAAGGGGCCATAGGAGTACATGCTCAGCACCCGCGGTATGCCGATGCGCAGGCTCTCCCGCCGTCGGCGCATCCGCGCGGCGCTCCGACCGGTCAGCAGGCTCCGCAGGGATGGCCGGCCGCTGTGGCTGGCAGATGTCACCTGTGGCGGGCGGTAGCTGCGGAAAGCCTCGCGGGCAGAGATCTCCACGAAGTTGGGATTGGCCTTCTTGACCGCAGCCTCGCGGGTGTTGAAGGCCCTCACGTCCTCGATGCTCTCCACCATCCCCCGCTCACAGGTGGCGGCGATGAAGCGAGTAGTGTGGTCGGGAGAGGTCTGGATGTCCACAAATGTGCGCAGGCACTTGTTCTTGCAGAAGCGGCAGCGGGTGGACTCGTCGCGGGTAGCCGTGAAGGTGAGCCCTTCCACCTGATCGAAGCCGATGAAGGAGCTCTCACCGCCATCCATGATTCGGATGGCCTCCAGGGCGGCGCCCAATGCGCCGCTTTCGCCGGCATGCGGGTGGACGTGGATCTGAGCCTGGGGGACACGGGCCCTGATGAAGTCGTGTTGGGCCTTGACCACAGCCAGGTTGTAGTGAGTTCCCCCCTGCAAGAGGAAGTTGCGGCCGAAGCGGCTCAGGTTTGTCTCCTGCACCACGTACAGCCAAACGTTCTTGGGTAGAACCATAGCCAGGCCGGCCATGATCTCGGCCGGCTGCCAGCCCAGTTGCTGGAAATGGGAGATGTCCTGCTCAAGGAAGACGGCGCAGCCGTAGTGGAAGGTGGGAGCTCGCTCGGCGCTGAGGGCCGCCTCGGCATACTGGGTGATGTCGTAGCCGAAGCGGGTGGCGGTGCTCTGGAGGAAGTAGCCGTTGCCGGCGGAGCACTGCGTGTTGAGCTTGAAGTCCTTAACCTTGCCCCGCTTCATGATGATGACCTTGATATCCTGGCCGCCCACGTCGGCGATGACGTCCACATCGGGATAGTAGCGCAGGGCCGATTGGGCATGGGCCACCGTCTCGGGTATGGCCACGTCGGCGCCCAGGCCCTCCTTAAGGATGTCCTTGGCGTAGCCGGTGGTGCCTACCCCGCGGATGCGCAGGCGAGCGCCCTGATCCTCCACCTGCTGCTGTAGTCGCGCGAGCACCTCCTTAGCGTCCTGAAGGGGATTGCCCTTGCAGAGCTGATAGGCCTTGGCCAGCAGGCGGCCCTCGCCGTCGGTGAGGACGGCCTTGGTGGAGGTGGAGCCGCCGTCGACGCCCATGTAGGCCTCTACCACTTCGCCCGACGAGAACGTGGGGGGTGTGAAGGGCTTGGTGTTGTACTGGCGGCGGAATTCCTCTAGCTCGTCCTGCTGGGCAAAGAATCCCTTTTGGCCGCTGGCCTCCTTCGCCTTGCGACGGCCCACCTCGATGTACTCTTTCAGAGCCGCCGTCCCTGCGTAGGTCCCTGACTGATCCTCCTCCTGCTGGCCGTAGAGAGCGGCGCCCAGAGCGGCGTAGAAAAGGGAGTTCTCCGGCACCACGATGAGTTGGTCAGGGCTGGCGTCCTCGGGCAGGGGCAGCCTTCGCTCTTGCCACATCCTGGGAATGTGCTCTCGCCATGCCTCCTGGAGGCAGGGGAGGAAGGTGTTGGGCCCGCCCAGAAGGAGCACCTTGGGCCGGAGGGTGTGGCCTCGGGTGAGAACGCTGAGGTTCTGCTGAACGATGGCCTC
>LJUA01000059.1 GCA_001303545.1 Dehalococcoidia bacterium SM23_28_2 | reverse complement strand
AAGGGCCAGTCGCGCTGCAGGATGTCCAGCAGCCGCCGGTCGACGGCGTCCAGCCGGGCGGCGGCTCCTTCCCTGGCTCTGGCCATCGTCAGCGTCTCCTGGGAGCGGGGAACGACCGGGATGAGCCCGCTGATTCCTTCTGCACCGGCACCGGCCACCTGGCCGCCTCCTCGGCGGCGGGCGTCCTCGGCGCGATGCCGATCTCCTCGTCGGTCAGGTAGCAGGCTGGGTCCGGAGCCAGGAAATCGCTGAAGTATCGCTCGGCTCTCACCCGCAGGTTGCCGTTGCAGATGTCCAGCCACTTGCAGACCCGACAGCGCCCCTTGAGGTGAGGCTTGCGGTCTTTCAGTACGCGCATCACTGGGTCGCTGGTATCGCTCCAGATCTCGGCGAACGAACGCTGGCGAACGTCGCCCAGTGAGTGGTGCCAGGAGAACTGGTCGGCGTGGACATGACCCAGGGGGTCAACGCTGGAGACGGCGATCCCCGACTGGTTGCCGCCGTTCCAGCGCAGCATCTGGTAGATGTCTTCCGCCCGCTGGGGCTGCTCCTTCTGCACCCGCATGTAGAGGTAGGCGTTATCGGCGTGGTTGTCCACGGTGAGGATGTCGTTGTCGATGCCGCGCGCGTGGAGCTCCTGCGAGCGCTGGAAGATGTAGTCGACCACCGCTCGTGTCTGGCGGGGGTCCAGGTCGAACCGGCGCATCTTGTCTCCTCGTCCGGCATAGGCCAGGTGGTAGACACAAAGGCGGGGGATTCTCTCCTCGTCCGCCAGATCGAATATGGCCGGCAGCTCGTCGACATTCATCGCGTGGACGGTGAAGCGCAGTCCAATGGGGATGCCGGCATCCCGGCAGTAGCGGATGCCCTGCAAGGCCTGCTCGAAGGCTCCCTTTTTGCCCCGGATCTTGTCGTGCGTTCTCCCCACGCCGTCCAGGCTTACCCCCACGTAGGACAAGCCCGCCTCCGCGATCTGCTTTGCCACCTCGGGGGTGATCAGGGTGCCGTTGGTGGAGAGGACGCAGCGAATTCCCTTGGCGGTGCCGTAGGCCGCCAGGTCGAACAGGTCCTCTCGCAGGAGGGGCTCGCCGCCGGAGAAGAGGAGGACGGGCACCTCGAAGTCGGCCAGGTCGTCGATCAGCCGCTTGCCCTCGGCGGTGGTCATCTCCCCCGGCTGGGGCTTGTCCGTGGCGTCGGCGTAACAGTGGGCGCAGTACAGGTTGCAGCGGCGTGTGAGGTTCCAGACCACGATGGGCTTCTTGTCCAGCGAGAAGTGGAGCAGGTGAGCGGGCACCTCGGAGGTGCGACGGCCGTAGCGCAGGGGGTCGCCGGGGGTGATCGTGCCGGTCAGCAATCGGGAGACGCTGAGCATCAGCGGCGCTCCTTCAGGCGGGCCGCTTGGGGCAAAGGCGGCTCATAGACGCAGGAGGGCTCCTCGTCCAGATAGTTGCCGGTCATGGCGTACGCTCTCGCCCGACAGCCGCCGCAGATTAGCCTGAACTGACAGCGGCTGCACTTGCCTCGAAGGAGTTCGGGGTCTCGTAGCTCCTTGAAGATCGGCGCTCCTTCCCAGATCTCCTGGAGTGATTGCTTGCGCACGTTTCCTGCTGACAGCGGCAGGTAGCCGCAGGGGAAGACCTCGCCCTTGTGGGAGACGAAGCAGACGCCCGTACCGGCCAGGCAGCCCTTGGTCATGGCGTGGAGGTCGCTGGAGGCGACCGGCGCGGCGGCTCGCTGCCGCTTCTGGGCCGCCGTCCGCTGGCGGACGATGCGGAAGTAGTGGGGGGCGCAAGTCGCTTTCAGCTCCAGCAGCCCTTCCTGCTCCCGATCGTAGAACCAGTTGAGCACCTCCTCGTACTGGTGGGCTGAGATCATCTGCTCGTCGGCGATCTCCACGCCGCAGCCCACCGGCACCAGCAGGAAGATGTGAAGGGCATCGGCTCCCAGGGAGAGGGCCAGGTCCAATACCTGCGGCAGTTCTTCGATGTTGTGGCGGGCGACGGTGGTGTTGATCTGTACGCTCATCCCCTGCCTGCGCAGGTGCTCGATTCCTGCCAGGGCCCGGGCGAACGAGCCCGGCAGGGCGCGGAAGGCGTCGTGGGTCTCTGCGGTGGCTCCGTCCAGGCTGACCGCTACCCGCCGAATGCCTGCCTCCACGATGCGCTGAGCCGTGGGCGCATCGATGAGGGTGCCGTTGGTCGCCAGGGCCACGCGCAGCCCACGGTCGACGGCGTGCTCGGCGATCTGGAAGATGTCCGGCCGGATGAGGGGCTCGCCGCCGGAGAGGACAAGAATAGGATTGCAGAAGGCCACGATCTGGTCGATGAGCTGCTTCGATTCGGCGGTGGTCAGGTCCTCCGGCACCAGCCGATCGGCCACATCAATGCGGCGGCAGTGGATGCAGCGCAGGTTGCAGCCGGCCGTTGTCTCCCAGAAGATGAGGCGAGGCAAAAATTCCAGGGTCATCCTCACTCTACTCCCGAAGCCAGCGGGCGACGTCCTTGGCGAAGTAGGTCAGGATCATGTCTGCGCCCGCCCGTTTGATGGCGGTGAGAAGCTCGAGCGTTATCCGCCGCTCGTCTATCCAGCCGCGCTGGGCCGCCGCCTTGACCATGGCGTACTCAGCGCTGACGCTGAAGGCGGCCAGGGGGTGGTCGAAGGCCTCGCGCACCTGGCGGATGACGTCCAGGTAGGCCAGGGCTGGCTTGACCATTACCATGTCCGCCCCTTCCTCGATGTCCAGGGCCACCTCTCGCAGGGCCTCGCGGGCGTTGGCCGGGTCCATCTGGTAGCCCTGGCGGTCGCCGAACTGGGGTGTGGATTCAGCCGCCTCGCGGAAGGGCCCGTAGAAGGCGGAGGCATACTTGGCAGCGTAAGACAGGATGGCCACCTGGGTGAAGCCCGCCGCATCCACCGCCGCGCGGATGGCGGCCACCTGGCCGTCCATCATCGCGCTGGGGGCCACCACGTCCGCTCCGGCGGCGGCGTGGGATACCGCCACTCGCGCCAGGACCTCCAGCGTCTCGTCGTTGAGCACACGGCCGTCCTCCACGATGCCGCAGTGGCCGTGATCGGTGTACTGGCACATGCAGACGTCGGTGATCACCACCAGTTCCGGCACCGCTTTCTTGATCGTTCGGATCGCCTCCTGGACGATGCCATGCTCGTCGAAATTCTCGCTGCCGATGGCGTCCTTGACCGCCGGAATGCCGAACAGGATCACCGCCGGGATGCCCAGGCCGGCGACCTCCTCCACCTCGGCGGGGAGAAGGTCGAGCGACCAGTGGTAGGTGCCGGGCATGGACTCGATCTCCTCTCTGATCCCCTGGCCGTGGACGACAAACAGGGGGTAGATGAGGTCGTCGGCGGAGAGGCGGGTCTCCCGCACCAGTCGGCGCAGCCCTTCCATGCGCCGCAGGCGGCGGGGGCGGTCGAGAGGGGTCTCCTCGGCCTCCTCCGTCTCCCGGCGAAGTCGTAGCCTGTCGATAGGCTGTTCAGCGCTCATCATTTCGCCTTCTTTCAGCAACAGCGGTGAGAATGGCTTCCACCAGCCCGGCAATGGTGTGCTCGCTGGCCATCACGTCCACGCGGATGCCCAGCCGCTCTGCCGTCCGGGCGGTGACCGGCCCGATGCAGGCCACCAGACAGCGTGACATAACCTGGGAGCGTTCGTGGCTCGTGAGGCTGGTGGCCAGGTTGCGTACTGTGGATGAACTGGTGAAGGTGACGATATCGATCTGGCCGTCCGTCAGCAGGGCCTTGAGTTCGTCCGATGCGCCGACGGCCAGCGTTCGGTAGGCGGCGACCTCATCGACCGTTGCTCCCTTGTCCCGCAGGGCCCGCGCCAGTTGCCTGGGTGCCCGTTCCGCTCGCGGCAGGAGGATGCGCTGCCCGGCGACATCGCCGAGGCCGGCGGCGATCTCCTCGGTCGTATAGACCGGCGGCATGTAGTCAGCGCGGAGGCCATGCTCTGCCAGCGCCTGAGCGGTGGCCGGCCCGACGGCGGTGATCTTCAGCCCGCTCAGGGCTGACGTGCCCGCTCCTTTGTCGCTCATCCTGGCGACAAAGGCACGCACGCCGTTGACGCTGGTGAAGATCAGCCAATCGTAGGCGGCGAGCTTGGCGATGGCCTCATCCAGGGGGCCGAAGTCCTTGGGCGGCGCGATGTCGATGGCCGGGTACTCCAGCGGCTCGGCCCCCAGCTCCCGCAGCCGCTCGGAGAGGGCGCTCGCTTGGTCGCGCGAGCGGGTGACAAGGACGCGCTTGCCGAACAGGGGCTTCGTATCGAACCAGCGCAGCTTCTCCCGCAAACGCACCACCTCGCCGACGACGATCACCGCCGGCGGCCTGATGTCGGCCTCACGTGCCTTCTCCACGATGTCGGCCAGGGTGCCGGTCACCGTCTTCTGGGTGACTTCCGTTCCCTGCTGGATGATGGCAACCGGCGTGCGGGGGTCTCGACCATGCTCGATGAGCTTGGCCACGATCTTGGGCAGGTTGCCGATGCCCATGACGAAGGTCAGGGTGCCTACCCCCGTGGCCAGCTTCTGCCAGTCGAGGCTGGAGTCGGCCTTGGTGGGGTCCTCGTGGCCGGTGACCACGGCAAAGGCGCTGGTATGATCTCGATGGGTGACAGGTATGCCGGCGTAGGCCGGGGCAGCGATAGCGCTGGTCACCCCCGGCACCACCTCGAAGGGCACCCCCGCCTCCGCCAGGGCTTCCGCCTCCTCGCCGCCGCGGCCGAAGAGGAAGGGGTCGCCTCCCTTCAGGCGCGTCACCACCTTCCCCGCCATCGCCTTCTCCACCAGGAGGGCGTTGATCGCTTCCTGGGAGAGGGTGTGCCGCTTAGGGCTCTTCCCCACGTCGATCATCTCGCATCCCTGAGGGGCCTGTCTGAGCAGGGCCGGGCTGACCAGCCGGTCGTAGACGACTACATCCGCTTTCTGAAGGCAGGCCAGGCCCTTCACAGTGATCAGCCCCGGGTCGCCGGGGCCCGCTCCCACCAAGTAGACCAGGCCCTTACTGCACACTTGTCGCCTCGCCCAGAATCTGGTCGGCGCCCCGGCTGAGGATCCTGTCCGCCAGTCGTCGACCGATATCTTCGGCCTGAGCAGCCGGGCCGCTGAGGCTGTCGCTGATCACCCTCTCGCCGTCTGGGTCTGTCACCATGCCCTGCAGATGCAGGCGCCCGTCGGATACCGTCGCGTGAGCGCCGACGGGCACAGCACAGCCACCGCCCAGGGCGGAGAGGAAGGCCCGTTCGGCGCTTACGGCTCTCTCCGTAGGTGGGTGATTCAGCGGCTGGATCAGCCCTCTCACTTCTTCGTCATTCGCTCTCACCTCGACCGCCAGGGCCCCCTGCCCGACGGAGGGCAGCATGAGCGGCAGGGGCAGATACTGGCTGATGGCCGAGGTGCGCTGGAGACGTATGAGCGCCGCCGCCGCCAGGATCAGGGCGTCATAGCTTCCGCTGTTCAGCTTCCGCAGGCGGGTGTCGACGTTTCCCCGTACATCCTGGATCGCCAGATCGTTTCGGTAGGCAAGGAGCTGAGCGCGCCTGCGGACGCTGCCCGTTCCCACGACGGCTCCCTTTGGCAGACCGTCCAGGGTTTGGCCGCCGCGGGAGACCAGCGCGTCCCTGACGTCCTCGCGGGGGAGGACGGCCCCTATCTCCAGGCCCTCTGTCAGTCGCGTGGGCATGTCCTTCAGGCTGTGCACGGCTAGGTCGATATCGTCGGCCAGCAGCTTCTCCTCCAGCGCCTTCACAAAGACGCCGTAGCCGCCGATGCTGACCAGGCTGGCCTGCCGCCGGACATCGCCTTCGCTTCGTATTGGCTGCAGCAGCCAGGTCCTGTCCGGGTGGAGGGAAGAAAGCATCTCTCGCACCGATTCGGCCTGTATCCTGGCCAGTCGGCTGCCGCGCGTGCCGATGAGAAAGGTGCGCCGGTTGGCCCTCAACATCTCTCTTCCGCCGTTACGCCTCGCTCTGGTTGTCCCCGCTCTCCCCGTCCTCCAGAGCGAAGAGCTCTCGAAGCACCATGGCGTAGAGATGGCCCTCCTGGCCGTTGGCTCGCTCTTTGAGGTTAATGATAGGGGGATGAAGCAGCTTGTTTACGATGCCCAGGGAGAGGGCTTCAACGATCGTCCTTTGCCGCTCGGAGAGGGGGCCCAGCCTGCGCAGGGCCTTCTCCAGTTCTGCTAGGCGGATCTCCTCGGCTTGCTCTCTGAGGCTGGTGATGGTGGGCAGCATCTCCAGAGCCCTGAACCAGGCCATGAAATCTGTCTGCTCCCGATCGATTATGGCTTTTACCTTGGGAATCTCGCGCCTGCGGCGCTTCACGTTTTCCACCACCACCTTTTCCAGATCATCGATGTCGTAGAGGTACACGTTGTCGATGCGGCTGACCTCGGGCTCCACGTCGCGCGGCACGGCGATATCTATCAGCAGGAGGGGACGCTCCTGGCGCAGGGCCATGGCCCGCTCCACCGCTTGGGCGCGAATGACCGGATGGGGTGCCGTTGTGGAGCTGATGACGATGTCCGCTGAGCAGAGAGCTTGGGCGATGTGACCGAAGCCGAGGACCTGGCCGCCGCACTGGCGAGCGATGACCTCGGCCTTGCGGAGGGTGCGGTTGACGACGTTGACCTCGCCGGTGCCATTGTCTATGAGGTGCTTCAGCGTCAGCTCGCTGGTCTCGCCGGCGCCCACCACCAGGGCCCGACAACCGTCAAGGCCGCCGAGGATCTTCTTGGCCAGCTCGACCGCCGCGTAGCTGATCGAGATGGCATTGTGACCGATGGTGGTCTCGGTACGCGCTCGCTTGCCCACGGTGATGCTCTTGCGAAACAACCTCGCCAGCACTGGCCCTATCGCCTCGCTGGCGCTGGCGAGAGTATAGGCTTCTCGTACCTGGCCCAGGATCTCGTTCTCTCCCACGATCATGGAGTCGATCCCCGCTGCCACGCTGAACAGGTGGTCTACGGCTCCCTTGTTCTCGTAGGCATAGACGTGGCTTTGAAACTGGGCTGGAGGTAGGCCTTGCTGATCGCTCAGGAAGCGCACCATGTACTCGCGCCCTTTGGCTGCGTCTTCGGCCAGGGCATAGATTTCGGTGCGGTTGCAGGTGGAGAGGATGACGCCCTCCCGAAGGGCGCCATCCTGGCGGGCGCGACATTCCGCCAGAACGGAAAGGGATTGGCGGAGGCGGTTGCCGGTGAAGGCCAGCCTTTCGCGCACCTCAACCGGGGCCGTCTTATGGTTCAGGCCGATCGCTAGGATATTCATCGCTGGCTCCTTGAGATAGAGGGGGCCTTCTTCCTTGCGCTGCCTCTCGCTTTCAGGGCATGAGAGGCGAGGATGTCGTTGGCCAGCCGTTCCGCCTCTCGCCGTTTGCCCTCCTTGAGCAAGGTCAGTATTCCCGAATCGGTGAGGGCGTACCAGAAGCGAGAGCGCGCTCGCCCTGCGAGCTCCTTGCCGACGCGCTCCCTTAGCGCCCCCGCTATATCCAGGAAGGCGGCATATTCGCGGCCGAAGCGTGGCTCGAGTTCCCGGCGCAGGCGGGCCGAGAGGGCGGGGTCTTGTCCTCCGGTGCAGATGCTGATCGTCAGGTCTCCCTGCCGAACCACGGAAGGCACGAAGAAGTTGCAGCGAAGGGGATCGTCAACCACGTTGATCAGCAGACTCCTCTCATGGGCCTCCTGCCACACGGCTTCGTTTACATCGGGGTCGTCCGTTGCGGCGATGACAACGAAAGCGCCCTCCAGGTCTCCCCGTTGGTAACCTCGAGGGCGGTGTTCGATCCGCTTCGCTTGCAGGAGGGACTCTAGCTTATGCGTCAGGCGAGGGCTGATCACCACGACTTGCCCTGCGCTCGCCTCCAAAAGGGCCTCCACCTTGCGCTGCGCCACCTCGCCCCCTCCCACCACGATGCAAGGTCTATCTTCCAGGCCGACCAGATTGATGGGGTATGACCTCAAAGGAATTCCATCTCTTGCTCTAGCATCCTACCGATCTCAGCCTATCACCAGGAGGGCGATGTCGGAAGGGGAGAAGCCCACAAAACCGTAAAAAATCTCTCGGAAATTGCTAATAATTCTTACTAAAGCTTTCAGTTTGTACAGCAGGGCCATTGGATAACGGTGGTGAAGCAATGTCCGGTAGGAAGTACAATGGTCTATTAGAGATATGCGCCAGTAGCGAACCGAGGGGAGAAGCAATAGCGTGCCGTATGAACTGCCGCCTATCAGGCCCCCCAGCGAGGCTTATTCCCTGCTCGTAAGGGTCATGAGGGGGTGCCCCTGGAACTACTGCACGTTCTGTGCGGTCTACAAGGGCTATCCCCGCAAGGACATCATCCGCTCGGTTGCTGAGGTGAAAGATGACATCGATGAGCTAAGAATCGCCGTCGACGGTATGCATCGCCGGGGATACGAGGGCGAGCCGAGGACGGCGTTCCTGGCGGACTCCAACGCGATCGTGATCAAGACAGAGGACCTGATTGAGATAGTCCGCTATCTGTACCAGGTATTCCCATCGCTAGAGCGGCTTACCTCCTACGCACGGGCGAAGACCGTCCTGAATAAGAAGGCAGGAGAGCTAAGGCAGTTGAGAGAGGCGGGCCTCACCAGATTGCATGTGGGCTTGGAGAGCGGTGACGATGAAGTGCTGAGACGGGTGAAGAAGGGGGCAACCGCCCGGGAGATGATAGAAGCAGGCAAGAAAGCCAAGGAAGCGGGATTTGAGCTATCCGAGTATGTGATGCCCGGCCTGGGAGGCAGGAGCGCGTCGCGACAGCACGTGGAGGGGACGGCAAGGGTGCTGAACGCCATCGATCCTCACTACATCAGGATGCGGAGTCTCATGCTCACCCCCGGCACGCCGCTTTGGGACGAATACGCCGCTGGGGAGTTCGAGCCGCTGTCGCGCTACGATGTGACCTCCAGGGTCTGTTTCGACCACCATGCCAATCCGCCGATATTCAGGCTGGACTGGGAAGGGTACAAGTTCCCCGAGGAAAAGGCTACCGTTCTGGGGGTCATAGAGCGCGCCGTCGAGGCGATCAAGCAGGCCATAGAAAGCAAGGGGACATCGGCAAAAGACCGCGATTGATGCCGGCGGCCTACGCTGCTCTGGCCGCCTCCGCCAGAAATGTCTGCGCTCGCTTATGGACGCGCTCCCTTTGGGCGGACGTCAGGCAACGGTAGGAAGTCGCCAGGGCCACGTTCTCCTCCACTTCCCAGGGGAAGCGCATTCCGGGGATCACCACCGACAGGCATGCGTTGGATAGCGCATAGCGGAGGAGCGTCTTGGCGTTCAGGGACCTGATATGGGGAGAGGACTTGAGCCATCCGAGCATCCCGAAGCCGCCGAGGGGCTTCATGGCGATTACGCCGATGTCCCGCTCCTGCGCCAGGCGGACGAG
>LJUA01000003.1 GCA_001303545.1 Dehalococcoidia bacterium SM23_28_2 | reverse complement strand
GCCGTTCGCAACGCCTTGGACGAAGGCGGCGGCGGGTTTATCATAACCTCGTCCCGCCAGATACTGTACGCATCGTCGGGCAGGGACTACGCACAGGCCGCTCGGCGAGCGGCTGAGACCCTCCGGGACGAGATCAACCGCCATCGGGAGGCCGCTTTGGCATCCCGCTCAGGGCGGGGAGGGCAGGCGTGAGGTGACCGGGCTTGCTGGAGATACGTCTGGGTGACGTGGTTCGTCTGCGGAAGATGCACCCCTGTGGCAGCTTCGAGTGGGAGGTAGTGCGGCTGGGAGCCGACATCGGCATACGCTGTATGAAGTGCAATAGGCGTGTGCTTCTGGATCGCGGTGTCTTTCGCAAACGATTCAAGGCCTTCGTAGTGCGTGGGGAGGAAGAGACACCCGCGGGCCCACCAGCCTCCATGCTCGAAGGATACTGATGCAAGAAGGGCAGCTCCTCCGGCCGCGCTCCGAGATGGTGCAGGCGATCCCGCTCCTGGAGAACCGTCGCTTTGTGGCTCTCTGCCTCGCTCGTTTCCTCTCCTCGACAGCTCAGCACGCCATCTACTTCGGTCTCCTGATCGTGGTCGTGGAGCGCACCGGCTCCAGTATTCACAGCGGCCTTCTCATCTTCTGCTTCCTCCTGCCCGGCGTTCTGGCTGGGCTCTACGCGGGCGTGGTTGCCGATCGCTCACCCAAGCGGTTGGTGATGTTCCTCAGCCAGGGTCTGCGGGCGGCGGCCTGTGTCGCCTTCTTTATCTGGGGCGATAGCCTCTGGCGGCTGTATGTCCTGATCCTCGGCTTCTCCACGGTGGCCCAGTTCAACTCTCCTGCTGAGTCGGCGGCTGTTCCGGCCATCGTCCCCTACGAGCGGCTGGCCTCTGCCAATGCCCTTCTGAACCTGACGTCGATACTGGCTCAGGGCCTGGGCATGCTGGCTCTGGCGCCGCTGTTCATGAAGACGGTGGGCGAGGAGCCTCTGTTCATCGTCACCGCCATCCTCTTTGCCGGCGCAGCACTGGTGGTTACCTCCATATCGGGGCTGGAGACAGGCGCGACCCGCCAAGAGCGACCGGGGGCGCTCGCTGGCGGCCTGACCGAGGAGTTCAGAAAGGCCTGGCAGACTATCGTCTACGATAGCAAGATCTTCTCCGCCGTGGTTCAGCTCACCCTGGCCACAACGGCCATCCTGGTGCTGGTTGCCGTCCTGCCCCATTACCTGAGCGATGTTCTGGATACGCGGGTGGACAATGCGGCCTTCGTCTTCGCTCCCGCCGCTATCGGACTCCTTGCCGGATTGCGGCTGGCTCCCTGGCTCGGCCAACGAGTCGGCAACGCCCAGGTAGTGACGATGGGCTTCCTTCTGTTCCTGGGCTGCTTGACAAGCATGGGCTTTGTCGAGGAGCTGACCGATCTGATGAGAGACCAGGCATCCACCTTTACCGACGCCATAGAGTGGACGGGGCTCTCTCTGGAGGCCACCGTGGCCATGGGCCTATCGATACCCCTTGGCTTCGCCTTCTCGCTGGTGGGCGTGGCGGCGCGGGCTGTCCTTCATGAACGGGCGCCCGCCGACATGTTGGGCCGCATCTTCGCCATGCAAATGGTCTTGGGGAGCCTAGCGTCCATCATTCCCCTGTTCATTGTGGGCGGTCTGGCCGAGTTGCTGAGCGCCAGGATCGTCGTCAGCCTGGTCGCGGCGGCCGTCCTGACGTTGGCCGTCTACAGTCATTTGTGGGGTCGTCGCCAGGTGGAGGCTCTGGCGAGAGCAGTGTGATGTACAGGGCAGAAGGGGAACCCGAGCTCCTGGCGACAACCACAACGCGCGCCCTCCTGGCCGATCGGCGGTTTGCCGCTCTATGGCTGAACCAGGCGCTCGGGCAGACCGCCCAGTATGCCCTTCTGTTCACCCTTCTTCTTCTGGTCCTTGACCTCACCGGCTCTTCAATCCATATGACCGTGTTGGTCCTCTCCTTTATCCTGCCCTCCGTCTTCCTGGGCATGCCGTTGGCCGTATTGCTCGACCGCTGGCGTAAGGAGAGCGTCTTGGTGGTCGCCAACGTGGTGCGCGTCATGACCTGCCTGTTCCTGCTGTTCTTCCACAGCAATGTCTGGATCATCTACGGAGTGAACCTGGTGTTTGCCGCTGCCAGTCAGTTCTTCAACCCGGCAGTGGTCGCCCTTATCCCAGCGCTGGTGCCCAAGAGCCGACTGATCAGCGCCAACTCCCTCTACAACTTCACCCTCATGAGTGCTCAGTTCGCCGGGATCGTGTTCCTCACGCCGATGGTGCTCAAGTCGGCGAACTGGGACGGGATGTTCGTCCTCAGCGCTGTCTTCTTCGCGGTGGCCGCCTCCCTGAGCTTCTTCCTCCACCCCGGCGACCAGGCCCGCAGGGAGACCCGCTGGGAGGGACCGCTGTTCGGCGGCATCCCCGAGGATTTCCGCGCTAGCTGGCGGGCACTTCGGGGCGACCTGGCCTCGGTAATGGCCATGGTTCAGCTCACCCTGAGCAGCGCCCTTGTCCTTCTGTTCGCCGTCCTTGTCCCCCGCTACATGAGGGATACCCTGGACGTATCCGCCGATAACGCCGCCTTCGTCTTCGCTCCCACCGGCGTGGGAGCGATCCTCGGCCTGCGTTTCCTGCCCTGGTTTGCCGACTCCATCGGCAAGGCGCGGGTGGTGGCCGTAGGCCTGGGGGGCATCGGTTTCTGCCTGGTGTCCCTGTCCCTAGTGGAGCCCCTGGCCACTATCTTGGAGCGTATGGGGGTGGACCCTGGAGGGGTGGGCGGACAAGGCCTCTTGTGGACCCTCACCATGTTCTTTGCCTTCCCCTTGGGGTTGAGCTACGCTCTGCTCAATGCGCCGGCCCAGACGGTGCTCCACGAGCGGGCCCCTGCCGAGATGCGGGGGCGCATCTTCACCACCCAGATCGTCTCCGCCAACTTCTTCTCCCTCCTGCCCCTTCTTGTCGTCGGTGCCATGACCGACTACTTGGGCATAAGCGCTGTGCTCGCACTCATTGCCTTCGGAGTGGCGGTGGCTGGCGCCCTGAACATCGTGGTGGCTCGCCGCAGCGAGCGGTCAGAGTCAAATACTCCTGCCCGGACGGTATCGGTTCAGGACGGGGTGGCGCCTTCAGTCGACATTGACACTAGAGAAAGCGCTAAGTTAGAATGAGGGCGCATTGGTACGGTGATGGGAGGTGGTAGTGTGATCGAGATGGTCATCGAGAGCATCCGAGTGAGCCTCATGAACTATCAGCGTGTAGTCATTCTCAAGGAGAAGGACTCCGATCGCTACCTGCCCATCTGGATTGGCCCGGCCGAGGCCGATGCCATCGCTGTCCGTCTCCAGGACGTGGCCGTATCGCGGCCCCTGACCCACGACCTCCTCCGCTCCATCATCGATGCCCTCGGTGGCACCATTCAGTACATCGTGGTCAACGACCTGGCCAACGATACTTTCTACGCTCGCATCATCATGGAGGTGGACGGGCGGACGATGGAGATCGATTCGCGGCCTAGCGATGCCATCGCTTTGGCCGTGCGGGTGCAGGTGCCGATCTTCGCCGAGGAGACGGTGCTGGATAAGGCAGGCGTTCGCCTGGATCAGGAGGACGCTGAGGAAAAGATGAAAGGGACTGAGCCCCAGACCGAGGCGAAGCCAGAGGAGTTGGAGAAGCTCTCCCCCTTTCGCGACGTAGTCGAAAGCCTGGATATGGACGACTTCGATAAGCGTACCTCATAGGGGCACTGCTTTCGAGAGCCCACAGAGGCCCCAGGCCCCTCAGTTGCTTGGGGCTTCTTCTTGGGATAGGCCAGGCAGGACAAGGGTTGTAATAGCGTCGGCAATACCTGAGATTCACAATCCACCGGTCGAACCCTGTTTCCCCATCGCCAGCGGGCACGTTTCTGCTGCGATGGGGCCAAGGAGTCGAGATGGGCAGGTTGCCACCAGCCGTCAGGCTATTGGGGATTGGCTGGTACTTTGCCCTCTGCATAGTTGTCGGCATCGTCGGCGGCGTACTGCTCGACCGACAGGTGGAGAAAGACCATATTTTCACCCTCTTGGGTCTTTTCCTGGGCCTTATCCTGGCTTTCCTCGGGGGCTATTTCATGCTGGTCGAGGAGTTGAATTTGCGGCGGCCACGGCAAGGAGATGACCGATGAAGGGCATCAGGCTCCGGCTGGTCATCGTTGGCCTGATCATCCTGATCCTGGCGGGCTTCGTCTTCCTACGAGGCCCTACTCCCCATATCCAGATCAAGCCGGAGACCCTCTACTCCTTCTGGAAGATCAACATCACCAACACCATGATCACTTCCTGGCTGGTGGTGGCTCTGATGATCGGCCTGGTGTTCTTGGCCAGCCGACGCTGGGAACTCGTTCCGCGCGGCGTCCAGAACCTGCTGGAGGCCATTATCGAGGCCTTCTACAATCTGGTGGTGAGCATCGCCGGCGAAAATAACGGTCGCCGCTTCTTCCCGGCGGTGGCCACCATCTTCTTCTTCGTCCTGTTCGCCAACTGGTTCTCCCTCTTCCCCATCTTCAACGTCATCGGCCTGGGCCAGGAGGAGGAACACGGCTTCGTGATGGAGAAGGTTGACCTTGGACCGCTGCCCGCCACCTACGTTAGCCTGTCCAGCCCCAGCCAACTGCAGGGGCAGACAATAGACAAGGACGACCCTGAGGCGGCGCAGAAGGCAGAGGAGGAGAGGGACAAAGGCAACTTCGTGGGCGAGATCCGCCCCTTCCTGCGCGGTGTCAACACCGACCTCAACACGCCTCTGGCCCTGGCCATCATGTCGGCCATCTTCGTGGAGTTCTGGGGCATAAGCACCCTCGGCTTTTTCGCCTACGGCCGCAAGTTCTTCAACCTCGGCGGCCTGCTGCGGGGCATACGAAGACTCTCCCCCAGCCAGGTATTCCAGGGCGTCGTGGACGCCTTCGTGGGGTTTCTGGAGCTCGTCTCGGAGATGGTGCGCCTGATCAGCTTCACCTTCCGTCTGTTCGGCAACATGTTCGCCGGCGAAGTGGTGATCCTGATGTTCACATTCCTTATTCCTCTAGTCTTGACCCTGCCTTTCTACGGCCTGGAGCTCTTCGTCGGGCTCATCCAAGCGTTCATCTTCGCCGCCCTGACGTTGGTGTTCGGCATGATCGCCGTGGCTCACGGGGAGCCTCCTGGCGCTGAGGAGGCGGAGGCCGAGGTGCATAAGACACAGACAACAGAGAGCCAACTGGTAGGCTCTGAGCAATAGCGGCAGAAGGAGGTAAGTAAATGGAGCTGCTGCTCGCCATTGTCCCGCCGCTGGAGGCGGCTGCCCAGTACGTGGCGCAGGGCACGAATTTCAACATAAGCGATGACGGTATGAAGTACCTGGCGGCTGGTTTGGCCATGGCCTTTGGAGCCCTGGGGCCGGCCCTGGCTATCGGCAACCTGGTGGGCCGAGCCATGGACGCCCTGGGCCGCAACCCGGAGGCCCTGCCGGCCATTCAGGTGAACATGATCCTCGGTCTGGCCTTCGCCGAGGCCATCGGCATTTATGCGCTGGTGGTGGCGGTCATGATCGGCTTCGTCTTCTAGGCCGGCGTGAGGACTGTGCGGAGATTCGACCGATGGAGCCAGTTTTCCTCGCCGGTTTCGTCGACGGGCTGAAGACCCTGGGGATCAACCTTCCCAGCCTGCTGGCTCAACTTATCAACTTCACCATCCTCCTGATCCTGCTCAGCATCTTCGCCTACAAGCCGATGATGCGCATGCTAGACGAGCGAAGGCGGCGCATCCAGGAGGGGCTGGAGGCGGCGGAGCAGGCCAAACAGAGCGCAGCCCGAGCTGAGCAAGACGTGCAGGCTCAATTGGAGCGAGCGCGCCAGGAGGGGCAGGCCGTCATCGGCCAGGCCCAGCAGATAGCGGCCCGCATTCAGGAGGAAGCCCATCAGCAGGCGCGTCAGGATGCCGAGGCGCTGGTCGATCGCGCTCGTGGTGAGATTCAGCTCGAGCGGGACAGCGCCATTGCTGACCTGAGGCGGGAGTTTGCCGGCCTTACCATCGAGGCCGCCGAGAAGGTCATCGGCCAGTCACTGGACCCGAAGGCTCACCGGCGCCTTATCGAAGAGGCGCTGGCCGAGTCCACCCTGGGCGGTGACGGCGACCAGCCGCCTTCCGGGTCAGAACCCAGATCATGATTCGCGACACGGCAGCCAAGCGATACGCTCAGGCGGCCTTCGAGATCGCCCGCGATCGCGATAGCCTGGAGCAGTGGGTTGCCGACCTGGCCCTGGTGGCCCAGGTCATGGCCGACCCTCAGGCTATGGCCATCCTTAGCAGCACCAAGGTGGCCCTGGCCGACAGGCATCGCCTGCTGGAGGGCGTTCTGGAGGGGATCGACCCGCTGGTCATGAACCTGGCCAAGCTGCTGGTGGCCAAAGGGCGAGTGGGCATCGCCTCCCAGGTTGCCGAGGCTTATCGCGACCTGGTGGACGAGCATAGCGGCGTCGCCCACGCCAGTGTGGTCACGGCCGTTCCTCTGTCCGAACCGGAGCGGCGGGCGGTGGAGGAAAGGCTGAGCCGGATAACGGGCAAGAAGGTGATTGCCCATCTGGAGGTGGAGCCGGAAATCGTCGGAGGGCTGGTGGCCCGCGTGGGCGACCGCCTCATCGACGGCAGCACCCGCAGCAGGCTTCTGGCCCTGAAGAGAAACCTGGCGGGTCAGGAGCGCTAGACTTGAAATCAGGTAGCTGCAGGGCTTCAGCCCTGCCAATGCAGACCCGAAGGTCTGCAGCTACTGGAAGGTGGTGATAGGGGGAAATGGCGGTACGACCGGAAGAGATAGCTTCTATCATTCGACAGCAGATCGAGCAGTTCGGCGGCCAGGTCACGGCGGTGGATGTGGGCACGGTGGTGGAGGCCGGCGATGGCATCGCTCGCGTCCACGGTCTCCAGGGCTGCATGTACAACGAGATCCTTCAGTTCCCCAACGACATCATGGGCCTGTCCCTGAACCTGGAAGAGGACATGGTCGGCGCCATCATTCTCGGCGACTACACCGAGATCAAGGAAGGGGACGAGGTGCGGTCCACCGGCCGCATCGTCGAGGTGCCGGTGGGCGATGCCCTCATCGGGCGGGTGATTGACCCCCTGGGCAACCCTCTGGACGGCAAGGGGCCGGTTCCCCGCGACAAGACCCGGCCGGTAGAGCGCATCGCCCCCAGCGTGGTAGTCCGCAAGAGCGTGGATACCCCCGTTCAGACGGGGATCAAGGCCATCGATTCCATGATCCCCCTCGGCCGCGGCCAGCGCGAGCTGATCATTGGCGACCGCTCCAGCGGCAAGTCAGCCATCGGCACCGATACGATTGTCAACCAGAAGGGCGGTGACCTCGTCTGCATCTACGCGGCCATCGGTCAGAAGACCTCCAAGGTGGCCCAGGTGGTGGCCACCCTCGAGCAGCACGGTGCCATGGAGCACACCATCGTGGTGGCGGCCAACGCCTCCGATCCCGCCGCCCTTCAGTATGTGGCCCCCTACGCTGCCTGCGCCATCGGCGAGGAGTTCATGGAGCAGGGCCGCGATGCCCTGGTGGTGTACGACGACCTCAGCAAGCATGCCTGGTCCTATCGACAGATGTCACTGCTCCTGCGCCGGCCGCCCGGCCGCGAGGCCTACCCCGGCGACGTCTTCTACCTGCACAGTCGCCTTCTGGAGCGGGCGGCCAAGCTCGCTCCAGAATACGGCGGCGGCTCCCTCACTGCCCTGCCCATCATCGAGACCCAGGCGGGCGACATCTCCGCCTACATCCCCACCAACGTCATCTCCATCACCGACGGCCAGATCTATCTGGAGACCGACCTGTTCAACGCCGGAATCCGTCCGGCGGTGAACGTGGGGCTCTCGGTCTCGCGTGTGGGCGGTACTGCCCAGACGCGTGCCATGCGCAACGTAGCCGGTCGCCTGCGTCTGGACCTGGCGCAGTTCCGCGAGTTGCAGGCCTTCGCTCAGTTCGGCACCGCTGAGCTGGATGTGGCCACCCGTCGCCAGCTGGAGCGCGGCCAGCGCCTCACCGAGGTGCTCAAGCAGCCTCAGTACGAGCCCATGCCTATGCATCAGCAGGTCGAGATCCTCTACGCGGCGGTGAGGGGCTACCTGGATGACGTGGAGGTGGCCAAGGTACAGTCCTTCGAGACTGCATTCCATCGCTTCATGGAGGCCAACCACCCCGACATAGGCAAGGACATCGAAGAGCAGAAGCAGATCACCCCTGAGACCGAGGACAAGCTGAAGGCAGCCATCGCCGAGTTCAAGAAGAGCGCCCCTCTGACGGAGTAATCATGGCTACCCTGCGCCAAATTCGCCGACGCATTCGCACCGTGGAGAACACGGCCAAGATAACCAAGGCCATGGAGCTGGTGGCTGCCTCCAAGATGAGGCGGGCCCAGACGCGCGCTCTGGCCGGCCGTCCCTATGCGGAGAAGATGCGCTCGGTTCTGGCCAGCCTGGCCGAGACCCTGCCTCTTCAGGATCCGGAGGCCATCCATCCGCTCATGCGCCGGCGTCAGGTGCAGTCCATCGACATCATCCTCATTACGCCCGACCGCGGCCTCTGCGGCGGCCTGCCCGCCAATCTCAATCGCCATACCGCCTCCTTCATTGTCGAGCGGCAGTTGCCCGCCAGGCTCATCTGCATCGGCCGCAAGGGGCGTGACTTCTTCCGCCGTTCTGGCGCGGAGATAGTAGCCGAATTCATCGGCCTGGGCGACTACCCCGGCTATGAGGACGTGCGGCCCGCCGCTCGGGTGGCCATGGATGACTACACCTATGGCCTGGCCGATGAGGTCTATCTGAGTTATGCTTTGTTCGTGAACACCATGGTTCAGCGGCCGCAGATCTTCAAGCTGTTGCCGGTGGAACCTCCTGCGGAGGTGGCTACCTGGGAGGTGGACTACATCTACGAGCCCTCGCGGGAGTCCATCATGGCTGAGCTTCTGCCTCGCTATGTGGAGCGACAGCTCTACGAGGCGCTGCTGGAGGCGCTGGCCAGCGAGCAATCGGCGCGCATGGTGGCCATGCGCAGCGCTACCGACAACGCCAACGATATGATCCGCGAGCTTACCCTGACCTACAACAAGGCCCGCCAGGAGAGCATAACCAAGGAGCTTCTGGAGCTGACCGGCGGCGCCGAGATACTCAGAACAGAACGCTAGATTGTTGAATGTGAATAAGCTTGTGAAACGGTGATGCTATGGCAAAAGGAAAGATAGTCCAGGTTATGGGCACTGTGATAGACGGGGAGTTCCCGGTGGATGAACTGCCGTCGGTCAACGATGCTATCGAGGTGGACATGGGCGGCAGCAAGATGCTGGCCGAGGTGCAGCAGCACCTGGGCAACAACTGGGTGCGCTGCCTGGCTATGGGCACCACCGACGGCCTCCGCCGGGGTGCCGAGGCCGTCGACCTGGACAGCCCCATCAAGGTGCCGGTAGGGCCGGGCACCCTTGGTCGCCTGTTCAACGTACTGGGTGAGCCCATCGACAACCTGGGCGATGTTGAGGCCGCAGACCACTGGCCCATCCATCGTCCGCCGCCTTCCATGGAGGAGCAGGAGACGACGACCACCATGCTGGAGACCGGCCTCAAGGTCATGGACCTCATCTGTCCGTTTCCCAGGGGTGGCAAGGTGGGCGCCTACGGCGGTGCCGGCGTGGGCAAGACCGTCGTCATCATGGAGCTCATCCGCAACATCGCCCGCGAGCACGGCGGCACCTCCGTTTTCGCCGGCGTGGGCGAGCGCTCCCGCGAAGGCAACGACCTCTGGTTCGAGATGAAGGGCTCCGGCGTCATCGACAAGACCGTCCTTGTCTTCGGCCAGATGAACGAGCCGCCGGGCGTGCGGGCCCGCGTTGGCCTCACCGGCGTCACCATGGCCGAGTACTTCCGCGAGGTCGAAGGGCAGGACGTCCTTCTGTTCATCGATAACATCTATCGCTACATCCTGGCCAACATGGAGGTCTCCGCTCTGCTGGGGCGGATGCCCTCGGCGGTCGGCTATCAGCCCACTCTCTCCACCGACATCGGCGCCCTGGAGGAGCGCATCACCTCCACCAAGCGGGGCTCGATCACCTCCTTCCAGGCCATCTACGTGCCGGCCGACGACTACACCGACCCCGGCATTGTGGCCACCTTCGGCCATCTGGACGCCGTCGTCGCCCTCGACCGCGCCATCTCCGAGATGGGCATCTACCCCGCGGTGGATCCCCTTACCTCCTTCTCTCGCATCCTCGACCCGCGCATCGTGGGCGAGGAGCACTACCAGACGGCCCGCGGCGTGCAGGCCGTACTCCAGCGCTACCGGGAGCTTCAGGACATCATCGCCATCCTGGGCATGGAGGAGCTATCGGAGGAGGACAAGCTGACGGTGATGCGTGCCCGCAAGATCCAGCGCTTCCTCTCCCAGCCCATGTTCGTGGCCGAGGCCTTCACCGGCCGCTCCGGCAAGTACGTGCCCATCCGCGAGACGGTGCGGGGCTTCAAGGAGATCCTGGAGGGGAAGTGGGATCACCTGCCGGAGCAGGCCTTCTACATGGTGGGCACCATCGAGGAGGCGGCGGAGCAGGCGGAGCAGATGGAGAAGGAAGCAGCGGGGGCTGAGCCCGAGGAGTCATCAACCGGTGCCAAAGCTTAGCGTTGACATCGTCACCGCCGAGAAGCTCGTCTTCTCCGAAGAGGACGTCGACCTGCTGGTCGTCCCCGGCATCGAGGGGCAGTTGGGCGTTCTTTCCCTGCACGCGCCCCTCCTGACCATGATCCAGCCGGGGATTCTGCGCGTCGTCAAGGGCGGCGAAGAGACGGCCATGGCGATCACCGGCGGCTTCATCGAGGTGCGGGAGAATCGGGTGACCATCCTGGCCGACGCCGCCGAGAGGGGGGAGGAGATCGACGTAGCGCGGGCGGAAGAGGCCCGCCGCCGCGCCGAGGAGCGGCTGGCCTCGCGGGAAGCGACCATCGACGTTGTGAAGGCGGAGATGGCCCTCAAGCGGGCCCTCATGCGCCTCAAGGCGGTGGAGCAGACGCGGCGGCGTCGCCGTGGCGCTCCTCCGCCGCCAACGGGTTAGGCCTGGCGTTTTCCTCCAGCGATGGGACAAGCTCATGGCAGGTGAGCGCTTCATCATCGAAGGTGGGCACAGGCTCCAGGGCAGCGTGCAGGTAAGCGGATCCAAGAACGCTGCCGTGGCTGCCATGGCTGCTTCCCTCCTAGTGCCCGACGAGTGCTCTCTGGAGAACGTCCCCGCCATTGGTGACGTAAGGTTCATGGCCCAGGTGCTGGAAAGCCTGGGCGTGGAGGTCGAGAAGCCTTCGTCTTCGACGCTCGGCCTCAGGGCTGCTCGGATTACCGCCTTTTCCCCGCCCACAGAGCAGGTGGTGAACCTGCGGGCTAGCTTCATGGTCATGGGCCCCCTGTTGGCCCGCTTCGGCCAGGCGTCTTGCAGCCCGCCCGGGGGCGATGTCATCGGCCAGAGGCCTATCGATGTGCACCTTGCCGGCTTCGCTGCCATGGGGGCGGATATCCATCGCCAGGGGGACAAGTTCGTGGCCGAGGCCAAGAGGCTGCGGGGCGCTCGCCTGTTCATGGACTATCCCAGCGTCTTGGGCACCCAGAACCTGATGATGGCCGCCACTTTGGCCAAGGGCACCACCGTTATCGTCAACGCGGCTGCCGAGCCTGAGATCGCCAGCCTGGCGGAGATGTTGAACAAGATGGGTGCGCGTATCCAGGGGGCGGGGTCTCACACTCTAGAGATCAAAGGGGTGGATGCCCTCCATGGCACCGCTCATCGCATAATCCCCGATCGCATCGAAGCGGGCACCTTCGCCATCGCCGCCGCCATCACCAACGGCGACGTGCGCATAGGCGGGCTGGAGCCCCGCCACCTGCACTCGCTGGTGGCCAAGCTCAGGGAGGTGGGGGTCCAAATAGATGAGGCTGAGGATGTCCTGCATGTGTGTGGTGCTGACCAACTGAAGGCAGTGACCATCCAGGCGGTGCCCTATCCTGGCTTAGCCACCGACCTTCAGGCGCCTATGGCTGCTCTTCTCACTCAGGCGCAGGGTGTGAGCTACGTCCACGAGAGGGTTTTCGATAATCGACTGTTGTACGTCAGCGAGTTGCGAAAGATGGGCGCGGAGGTGCTTACAACCGGAACCACTACTGCTATCATTATTGGGCCTTGTTCTCTCAGCGGCGCCAGCGTTCACGCTCTCGACGTGCGGGCGGGGGCAGCGCTGGTGCTGGCGGGGCTGGTCGCCAGCGGCAGGACAGAGGTCTCTGATATCTATCACTTGAACCGTGGCTATCAGTCCCTGGACGGGAAGCTGCGGTCTCTGGGAGCAGACATCGAGAGCGTCTAGCGGTTCCACCGTCGTTCGATTCTTGGGTTGGGAGTGGGGAGCATGTTCGGCAAGAGAATAGGGGTGGATCTGGGCACGGCCAACGTGCTGGTTTACGTGAGAGGCAGGGGCATCGTCATCAAAGAGCCCTCGGTGGTGGCGGTGGCTCAGCGGGACAACAGCATCGTGGCCGTGGGCGCCGAGGCCCGCGACATGCTGGGGCGTACGCCGGGGCCCATCACCGTAATCCGGCCCATGCGCGACGGTGTGATCGCTGATTACCTGACCACCGAGGCCATGCTGCGCTACTTCATCGGCAAGGTAGTGGGCCGGTTCAGCCTCTTCAAGCCGGAGGTCATGGTCTGTACACCGGCGGGGGTGACCGGCGTGGAGCAGCGGGCGGTGCGCGACGCCGCCGAGTCGGCGGGCGCTCGCCGGCCGGCCAATCTGGTGCCCGAGCCCCTGGCCGCTGCCATCGGTGCTCGCATCCCTGTAGACACGCCCCGCGGTCATATGGTGGTGGACATCGGCGGCGGTCGCACTGAAGCCGCCGTCATATCGATGTACGGTATCGTTAACAGCGAATCCGTTCGGGTGGCCGGCGATCGCGTGGACGATGCCATCGCCACCTATATCAAGCGTCGCCACAACCTGATCATCGGCGATCGCACTGCCGAGGAGGTCAAGATCGCCGTGGGCAGCGCTGTTACCATGGAGGAGGAGCTGACCACAGATGTGCGTGGCCGTGACCAGATCACGGGTCTGCCCAAGAACATCACTGTTACCTCTCAGGAGATCACCCAGGCTATTCAAGACCCCTTGGCCAGCATACTGGGAGCCATCCGGGCAGTGCTAGAACGGACGCCGCCGGAGCTGGCCTCCGACGTAGTAGATAGGGGCGTCGTCCTTACCGGCGGTGGTTCCCTAATCCGCAACCTGGATCGCCTGATCACCCAGGAGATCGGTATCCCCTGCTCGCTGGCCGAGAACCCTATGGAGTGCGTGGCCATCGGGGCCGGCATCGCCCTGGAGCACCTGGATCTGATTCGTCGTGCTCAGCCCATTGAGGGCGATTTCCTGGCCGGATACTAGTGCTTCTTCGTCGGCCCTTTCTTATTCTTCAGGTGGAAGGTCATGCCCTGAAGGGCAAGGACGGGGTCGATCTGGCGCAGTTGCACGTCGCTTGGTCTGCGGGGACACATGGGGGCGTAGTTGAGGATGGACTTCACGCCGCAGCGCACCAGGATGTCCACCACTGTTTGAGCTTCAAGAGCGGGCACGGCCACAATGCCGATGTCCACCGGCTCCTTCAGCAGCCTCTGCTCCAGCTCGCTCGCGTGCCTGATTGTCACCGAACCCAACTCCTGACCGACAACACTGTGGTCAACGTCGAAGGCGTGGGCGATATGGAAGCCCTGGCTGGCAAACCCGCCGTATTCCAGGATGGCCCGCCCTATTCTGCCCACTCCCACAAGGGCCATTCGCCATTGGCGTTCAAGGCCTAGGATGCGCCACAGCTCCTGCAGAAGCTTGGCCACGTTGTAGCCACGCCCCTGCTTGCCAAAGCGGCCAAAATAGCTCAGGTCCTTGCGAATCTGAGCCGGTGTTACCCGCGATAACTTGGCCAGCTCCGTCGAACTCACTACCTCTTGTCCCCTGGAGTGCAGCAGGGCCAGGCAGCGAGCGTAGAGCGGCAAGCGATCGACGACGACGTCAGGGATCTTGGTGACTCTGGCTGTCTTTGGATTCGGTGTCAACTTGGGCCCCCTCGCAGCACACGGCTATCGCTGCAGATCCATCATTGCCTTGGATCGAGCGTCCTTGTGCTTTTTTTCGCAAATCAGTTTACACTATTATCGCTCTAACACGCCAACTAGGGCGCGGAAAAAAAGATCACTATCTTTAGCCCGGCAGGTTGACCGTCGGTGGAACCAGGGGCGTCTCTTCGCCTTCGCCTGTGTTCAAGAAGCGCCCGGGGGTTGATGGAGAGGCGCGTTTGGTATACTTTTCGTTCTGCTACCGGTATACGATGGCTACAGTGGATTCTGGAAGGAGTCCATATGAGCACCTATCTTGAGTTGGATAAGGAGCTGACCCCCGAGCAGGGCGCTCTGAAGAACGAAGTCCACAGGTTCGCTGAGGAGGTCATGCGTCCCGCCAGCATAGAGCTGGACAGGCTTGCTGATCCTGAGGAGGTGATCAAGGAAGGCTCGGTGTTGTGGGACGTGTTCGGAAAGTTCTACGAGCTGGGCTACCACTGCCAGGGCTTGCCGGAGGCCCTTGGCGGTGTCGCGCTCTCCGGCCTTGATCGCCACATCGTGGCCGAGGAGATCGGCTGGGGAAGCGCCGATCTAGCCATCAGCCTGGGAGTCGCGCCCTTCCCGTTTGCGTTCGCTGCCACCTTTGCGGGGCTGACCGGGAACCAGCAGGCTGTGCAGGAGATCGTTGTTCCATTTGCCCAGGACAAGGAGGCGAAATACATTGGCTGCTGGGCTATCACCGAGCCCCAGCACGGCTCCGATTCTCTGCTGTTGGGGACGGAGCAGTTTCTCGACCCGCGTGTAGCGTTCGACGTAGGCGCCAGGCCTGACGGCGACGACTGGGTCATCAACGGCCAGAAGTCAGCCTGGGTGTCCAATGCCACCATCGCCAGCCATGCCTTGACCTTCGTGGCCATCGACCCTTCCCAGGGCATGGCCGGAAGCGGAGTGGCGGTCATCCCCTTAGACCTTCCCGGCGTGTCCAAAGGCCGGCCGCTGAACAAACTGGGGCAGCGCGCTCTCAATCAGGGAGAGATATTCTTTGACGATGTGAGGATACCCAAGCACTACATGCTGGTTGAGCCGCCCATCTATCCCATGGTGATCGACATGGTCCTTGGGTTCGCCAACTCCGGCATGGGGGCCGCCTTCACCGGAGTTGCGCGCGCCGCTTTCGAAGAGGCGCTGGCCTACTGCAAGCAGCGAGTACAGGGCGGCAAGCCCATCTGCGAACATCAACTGGTCCAGATGAAGCTGTTCGACATGTTCATCAAGGTGGAATCGGCCAGGGCCCTATCGCGGGCCGTCATGATCTACAATGACACCACGTTGCCGCCAGCCACCCACTATTCCATCGCCGCCAAGGTCTACTGCACGAACGTCGCTTTTGAGGTGGCCAACGAAGCGGTCCAACTGCTCGGGGGAATGGGGCTATCCAAAGAGCTACTCGTAGAGAAGCTGTTCAGAGACGCTCGCGCCTCCCTGATCGAAGATGGCACTAACGAGGTTCTTTCCCTGACCGGAGCCAATCAGCTTATCAGCAAGTACTGATCGGATGCTCCTCCAGGGCAAGCCCCGTTTGGCTGGCTGGGAGATAGCGCGTTCGCACCTGCTCTGATGGCGCAAACGGAAAGCAGTAGAAAGGTACATGTCGCGAGGATCCGAGGAGGAACAGGTTCAGTGAAGCGAATAGCGGCGGCACTAGTGCTAGCTTCTCTCCTGACGCTGCTGGCTATGGCCTGTGGGGGAGATTCCGAGAGCGGCCTTCCTACGCCTGGCCCCGCTGGTGAGACGGTGCTCAGGGTGGAGATGAGCAACGGTTTCTTTTCCCCCCGCAGCCTCACTGTAAGGGCGGGAGTAGACTACATACTCGAGTTGCGCAACCGCGGTGGAGAGGATCACAATCTGCGGATAGCAGGCGTCGACAATGAGTACGAGACCGAGGACGATTTCGTATCTGGCAACTTGGAGCCCGGCGAGACCGGCAGCCTGAAGTTCCAGATCGACGAGCTGGGCATCTACGGTTTTCGCTCCGACTCCCAGCCCATCACTATGATAGGCACCCTCATCGTATGGGAGCCCCCTCCGATTGCGACCCTTGTGCCTGTTACCCCCAGCCCGACGGCGGCGGCCGAGACGCCGACGCCCAGCCCGACGGCGGAGGCTGAATCGCCGACCCCAGAGCCCACTTCGGCCGGCCAGTGATGGAATGAGTGCAGGAGAAGGCAGCAAGGAACTGGTAGAGCGCATGCTGGCCGGCGATACGCTGGCCTTGCCTCGGCTTATCAGCCTGGTGGAGGCGGAGAGCGAGGCGGTGGTGGACATCATGCGCCGTATCGGCCCGCACACCGGCCGTGCCTACTGCATAGGGATCACCGGGCCGCCAGGGACGGGCAAGAGCACCCTGGTGGACAAGATCACCGCCGTCCTGCGAGAGAGAGAGCTGTCGGTGGGCATTGTGGCCGTTGATCCCTCCAGCCCCTTCTCCGGCGGTGCCCTCCTGGGCGACCGCATCCGCATGCAGCAGCACTATCTGGACCCGGGCGTATTCATCCGCAGCATGGCCACTCGCGGCAGCCACGGCGGTCTGCCGGTCACCGTTCAAGGAGTTATCAAGCTGCTTGATGCCAGCGGCCGCGACGTGATCCTGGTGGAGACGGTGGGCGTTGGCCAGACAGAGCTGGACGTGGTCAATGCCACCGATATCGTCATTGTCGTGCTCACCCCCGAATCTGGCGACGCCGTCCAGGCGATGAAGGCAGGGCTGTTCGAGATCGCCGACCTGTTTGCCATCAACAAGGCCGACCGCGAGGGGGCCCCCCGGATGAAGGCCGAGCTGGAGACGTTTGTGGCCATGAAGCCGGGCGAGCCCATACCTATCATGCTCACCCAGGCTCACCGTGGCATTGGCGTCGATGAGCTGTACGAGGAAGTGGAGCGTCGCCGCCGCGTCCAGGAGGAGGACGGCGAGCTGGAGAGGCGTCGCCGTCAGCGCCGCCGGGAGGAGTTCCTGGAGATGCTTCAGCGCAAGGTGCGGGCGCGCTTCCTGGACTTCGCTGAGAAGGACGACCAGCTGAAGGAGCTCACCGAGCGGGTGGCAGCAGGGGAACTGGACCCTTACTCGGCCTGCGCTCGCGTGCTGGACGACCGCCAGTGGCTGGGGAAGTGGCTCATCCAGGGAGGGTGAGAACCCGGCTCTCTAAAGGTAGGGCCGCAGACGCTCGATGAGGGCTTTCACCTGCTCTTCAGGAGTGCCCTTCAGGAACTCCCGCTTTCTCTCGGTGGCCTCTGCCTGGGCTACGCCGTCCACGATTGTCGGCGAGCCGGGGATCCCTATCATCTCTGGGTCAACTTCTATGTCTTGGGCGTTCCAGGTGGTGACTGGCCCTTCGGCGTTCGCCCAGGTCTTGCGCTCTATGTCCATAAAGCGCGGCTCGTTGGCTCCCACCTTCACCGAGGCTGTGCAGGGCAGGGGAACCTGGATAACCTCGTACCCGCCGGCCAGCTCTCGCTGGGCCTTCACCATCCCCGAGTCTGGCACTATCTTCAGGTCTTCCGCATAGGTGATCTGGGAGGTGTTCAGCCACTCGGCGATGCCCGGCGGCACCTGGGCGGTGGCGCCGTCGGAGGACTCCTCGCCGCAGAGGATGAGATCGAACTCCCCGATCTTGCGGATGCCTTGGGCCAAGGCGTAGGAGGTGGCCAGGGTGTCCGCGCCGGCGAACGACCTGTCGCTCAGCAGGTAGGCCTCGTCCGCTCCCATGGCCAGCGCCAGGCGCAGATAGGAGTCGAACATTGGTGGCCCCATGGCCACGACGGTCACCTTGCCGCCATGCTGCTCTTTCAGGGCCAAGGCCATCTCCAGGACGTTCATGTCGGGAGGGTTGATCTCAGAGCGAACGCCGTCGCGCTCAATGGTCCAGTTCTCGGGGTTTACCTTCACCTCTTCCGGCTTGGGGACAACCTTCACACAGGCGATAATGTGCAACTGACGCATCGCTCTACCTCCCACCGTTGCCGCCGCGGGCCTTCTTGACAGCCTCGATGAGGGGCGGCAGCACGTTGAACATGTCATCGACGATGCAGTAGTCGGCCTGCTCGAAGATCGGAGCGTCTGGGTCGATGTTGACGGCCACGATCGCCTCCGCCTTCTCGACGCCTACAGTGAACTGGAAGGCGCCGCTGATCCCGCAGACGATGGCCAGCTTGGGACGAGTGACGTAGCCAGTCTGGCCTATCATGCGGTCACGGGATGCCCATCCCTCGTCTACCGGCACGCGCGACACCCCCACCTCGCCTTCCAGGAGGCCAGCCAGTTCGTTGACCAGACTGAAGTCGCCGCCGCAGCCTCGGCCGGCGGCCACCAGCACCTGGGCCCTGGTGATGTCCACCCCGCCACCGACGGCGTGCTCCAACACCTGAACCTTGATGTCCTCCTCGGCCAGTTCCACTGGTACGCTGACCACCTTGCCCTTGCGGGAGGTTTCTGGTTCCGGCACGGCGAACACGCCAGGGCGTACGGTGGCCATCTGGGGTCGGTTGTCCGGGCACTTGATGTAGGCGAGGATGCCGCCGCCGAAGCCGGTCACCTCGCCGATGAGCAGGCCCGTCTTGTCTTCCAGCTTCAGGTCCGTGCAGTCGGCGGTGAGGCCGGTGCGCAGCCGCACGGCTATGCGACCGGCCAGGTCGCGACCGTTGGGGGTTGCCCCCAGGAGAAGGATGTCTGGCTTCCCCTTGAGGATGAGCTCCGTGAACACCTTCGAGTAGCCATCGGTCGTGTACTGGCGCAGGAGAGGATGTTCCGCCACCCGCACCTCGTCGGCGCCGGCAGCAATGGCTTCCTGGGCCAGGCTGCTCACCTGGTCGCCGAGGAGAGCGCCCACGACGGGAATGCCCTGGGCTTCGGCCAGCTCATGGGCCTTGCCTATCAGCTCCAGGGATACACTCTCCAATCGGCCCTCATCCTGCTCTAGGTACACCCAGATGGCTTTGGCTTCCTTGGCACCGTACAGTGACTTGGTCATCGTCTACGACCTCCTGGAAGCGATGTCACTGGTCACCGCTTAGCTCTGCAAAGCTAGGTGGGCTACCTCGGCGAGGTCCATCACCCTCAGCTTCGACTTGCCGACCTGGCTCAGGCTGTCCTCCAGGCAGGTTATGCAGTGAGGACAGCAGGTGACCACTACCTCTGCTCCCGTCTCTGCAGCCTCCTTGACCCTTAGGTCGGAGAAGCGCTCGCCGGCTGCCGTCTCCATCCACATTCGGCCGCCGCCACCGCCGCAGCAGAGTGTATCATCCCGACTACGCTCCATCTCCACCAACTGGAGGCCGGGGATGCTCTCAAGGACCTGGCGAGGTTCATCGCATATGCCGTTGCGGCGACTCAGGTAGCAAGGGTCGTGATAGGTTACCTTCAGCGGGAGCTCTTTTTCGAACTTCAGACGCTCGCCGTTGATCAGTTCCAGGAGGTAGAGGCTGTAGTGCAGAGGGCGGAAGTCGTCGCTGAAGTGGGGGTAGCGGTTGGCGAACATGTCGTAGCAGTGGGGGGAGACGGTGACCATCGTCTTCACCCCTGCCTCCTGGAAGAGTTGGGCGTTGCTCTCTATGATCTCCGCCACGTACTCCTCGTGGCCCAAGCTCCTCACGGCGTCGCCGCAGTGGGGCTCGCGCTCTCCCAGCGTGCCGAAAGTCACTCCTGCCGCTTCCAGCAGGGCCACCAGGGCGTGTGCCACCTTCTGGATGCGCCTGTCGTAGGCGGCGTCGTCGCCCACGTACAGAAGGATCTCGTCACTGGGCGAGAATTCCTTGATGGCCTTGTCTTTCGCCCACAGGGGACGCTCAGACGGCGGGCGGCCCCAGGAATTACCGTCGAAGTAGATGTCCCAGAGGAGGGTAGGGAGACCCTCGGGGACCTCTCGCTCCTTCCAGGCCAACTGGCGCAGGCCGAGAATGGCTTTGGTAATGTCTACCTCGTGAGGGCAGCGGCTCTCGCACCACAGGCAGGTGGTGCACTCCCACAGACCATCAGCCCAGCCGGGCAACCCCAGTTGGGCCTGGCGAACGATCTTGCGGATGCTGATAGTTTCGCCTTTCACCAGCCCCAAGGGACAGATGGCCGTGCATACGCCGCACTGGAAGCAGGGCGCTGCTGCTCCTCCCGTGGCCTTATCGACTCGTTCCCAGGTCTCGTCTTTCAGCAGTACGCTATCAGTTGGCTGGCTCACCGCTGGTCACTCCTTCGGCTAGCTTCTTCACATAGTTCTGGACTACCTCGTGCATCTCTCGCATCTTAGCAGCCCACTCCTTACCTTCGGACGCCGAGTTCCAGTGAAGCTGTAGGCGCTCGGGCTCGATGCCCTGGCGGGTGAACTTGCGATGCCAGAACTGGAACCGCTTGATCGTCTGCTGGTTGGCGTAGTTGTAGTGACAGTCGGAGCCCTTTTCGGTCAGACGACAGCCGGTAACCAGAACGGCCCCTGCTCCCTTCTCGAAGGCGCGAGCGATGAACTCCTCCTCGATGCGCGCGGAGCACATCAGGCGAATGATGCGGGCCGAAGGAGGATGCTGGATCTTCTCGATGCCTGCCTGGTCGGCGCCGGGGTAGGAGCACCAGTTGCAGGTGAAGACCAGAACCTTCTCCGTGGGCCGTTCCGCCAGTGCCGCATCGATCTGGGCTAGGATCTGCTCCTTGGTGAAGTAGGGCATGATCACGGCATCGTAGTTGCAGATGGCGGCGCAGTTGCCGCAGCCCGTGCAGGCTGCCTCGTGGAAGACGATGGTGCCTTCCTTCACCTTGCCGATGAGCTCGATGGCCCCGAAGGGGCAGGCGGGAACGCAGATACCGCACTTTATGCACTTCTCCTCGATCAGGCGGGCGGTAATGGGCTCCTTCTCGATGGTGTCACGACATAGGATCTTTCCTGCGTTGGAGGCCGCCGCCAGAGCCTGGGCGATGCTCTCCGGCACATCCTTGGGGTACTGGACCGTGCCTGCCAGGTAGATGCCGGGCGCGGGCGCCTCGGCGGGGCCCAGCTTGGGGTGGCGCTCCAGGAGGAAGCCGTCCTCGCTGCGGGCCACCCTGAGCTGGTCGGAGACGTTTTCCTCTTGGGGCTGGAGCCCTACCGTCAGCACCAGCAGGTCGGTGGGGATGCTCAGATCCACCCCCGTGAGCTCATCGCTTATCGCCACGACGCCGTCGGAGTAGGTGATGACCTTGTCTGGCGTGCTGTCGGGCTCGTAGCGGAAGAACTGGACGCCCTCCCTTAGGGCCTCCTCATACATCTCCTCCGCCTCGCGGCCAAAGGTACGGATATCGCGGTAGAGAACGCGCACCTTCTTGCCCGCCCGCCGCAGCTTCAGCGCCTGGCCGATCATCGCCGTGCAGCCATAGCGGCAGCAGCCGACTTTATCGTTGCGAGAGCCCACGCAGCTGATGAAGGTGATATGCTCACCGGGCACATCGGGCGTCATGCTCGCCAGCTCCAGGTTGGTGACAACGCGGGGGTCTTGGCCGTATTTGAATTCGGTTGGTTGGTAAGGGCGAGCGCCCATGGATAGGACTATGGCGCCCGCTTGCAGCTCCTCGCCATCGGTCAGGCGAGCGCTGAAGCTGCCCACGACGCCGCTGATCAGCTCGACCTCCGTGCCGAGGTGGACGTGAACGCCGGTCTTCTCTACCTCTTTCTTCTTCTCCTCTATCAGGTCGCTGGCATCGGGGCCGGCCGGAGAAAGCCGCTCCAGCCGTCGCAGCATGCCACCCAGCTCCTCCTCCTTCTCCACCAGGTGCGTCTCGTAGCCCTGCTGAGCCAGGTTGGCAGCGGCGGTCATGCCGGCAATACCGCCACCGACTACTAGCGCCTTCTGGGTCACCGGTGCCCGGCCAATCTCCAGCGGCTGAAGCAGGCGGGCCTTGTCCACTCCCATCCTGATCATGTCGTGGCCCTTGAAGTTCGCTTCCTCCGGGTAGTCCTTGTGTACCCACGAGTCCTGGTTCCTCAGGTTGACCATCTCCAGCAGGTAGGGGTTGAGGCCGCCCAGGCGGCAGGCCCGGCGGAAGGTCGGTTCGTGGGTCTTGGGTGAGCAGGCGGCAACCACCGCTCGGCTGATCTTCTTCTCTTGGATGATCTGGGCGATCTCCAGCACCTGGTTGCCGGCGCAGCTGAACATCTGGCTCTGGGCGTGGACGACATCCGGCAGGGAGCTGGCGTACTCCACCGCCTTCTCCACATCGATGACGCTGGCGATGTTGGAGCCGCAGTGGCAGATGAACACACCGATGCGTGGCTCCTCCACGTTCTCGATGGGCTCCCCCATCTCCGGCTCGGGCCAGTTCCTCTGCTCGACGTAAGTCAGGGCGGCAGCGGCTGCCCCGCTCCCCTCGGCGACGCTGTCGGGGATGTCCTTGGGGCCGGTGGCGCAGCCGGCCACCAGGATGCCCGGCTGGGTGGTGGTGATCACTCCCCCCTCGCTCTCCACCGTCTTCAGGAAGCCGTCCTCGTCCACCTCAATCCCCAGCACTTCCGCCAGCTTGTCCAGCCCATCGGGCGGCCGCACGGCTGTGGCCAGGACCACCATGTCGGCCTCCGCTGTCTCCAACTGGCCGGTGTCCGTGTTCTCGTACCGTACGATGATGCCCTTGCCGTTGGGGCTGATCTCCGCCGGGTGGCCGCGAATGTACTTGGCCCCTTGCTCCCGCGTGCGTTCGAAGAATCCGTCGAAGCCCTTACCGTAGGCCCGTATGTCCATGTAGAGGATGGTGACGTCCTTGACGCCGTGGTCAATAGCCTGGTAGGTCTCCTTGATAGAGTACATGCAGCAGAAGCGAGAGCAGTGGCGATAGAAGCGGCGGTCGCGCGAACCCACGCAGAGGACGAAGAAGATGTTGTCTGGGTGCCGACCGGTGGAGGGCTTGATGATCTCGCCGCCGGTGGGGCCCATCGACGCCAGCATCCGCTCGAACTCCATGGAGGTGAGCACGTCCGGGTGCTTGCCGTAGCCGTAGTGTTGCAGGAGGGTCGGGTCGATGAGGTCGTAGCCGACGGCCACGATGATGGCGGTCACCTGCCTGGTCAGGACCTGCTCGCGAGGCATGAAGAAGTCGATGCACTTGGGCCCGCAGGCCTGGATGCAGCGATCACAGGGGAAATAGTTGGGCGGCTCGTTCAGACAGAGGTCTAGGTCTATGATGTAGGGGGTAGGAACGGCTTGATCCAAAGGGGTGTAAATGGCCTTGCGGGAGGCCATGCCCGAATCGAACTCGTTGGGAGTCCACTGGGGGCAAACGTCGGCACAGTCGTTGCAGCGTGTGCACTCGTCGGTGACGAAGCACGACTTCTTCCTGATGCTTATTTGGAAGTTGCCTGCCTCTCCTTCTACCGACTCCACCTCAGCAGAGGCAAGAACCTCAATGTTGGGATGCTCTCCGACCTCGGAGAGTTTGGGCATCTCAATTCATATGGAGCAGTCCAGGGTGGGGAAGTTCTTATCCAGCGCGGCCATCTTGCCGCCGATGGTGGGCGATTTCTCTACCAGAACTACCTTGCTGCCGGACTCGGCCAGGTCTAACGCCGCCTGAACGCCGGCAATGCCACCGCCTATGATTAGTACCGTGTCCTTCATGATGCCTCCTGCTTCTTCGCATACTCATAGCCAGCGTTGAAGGCCTTGAGGTTGAGGTCTACCAGGCGGGGCCGAAGCGTGTTGCGGATCGCTTGCTCCCCTGCGTGGGCGCTTATCAGACCAGTGGCGCCGCTGAAGAAGCCCACCATGACCACATTGGCCACGATGCGCCTGCCGAGCTCTTCGGCTACGCGGGTAGCCGGAATCCCCCGGTAAGGGCCCTCGTCCGGCCAGGGCTTGACCAGGTCGGACTCAATGAGGAGGATGCCATCCTTGACCATGACCGGGCGATAGCGCTCATAGGCCTCCTGAAACATGGCCACAAAGTAATCGGGGCGGGTTATCAAAGGGTAGTCGATGGGATCGTCGTCGATGATGACGTCGGCGTTACTGGCACCACCGCGGGCCTCAGGGCCATAGGACTGGGTGAGGACGGCCTCCTTGCCGTCGTAGAGGGCGGCCGCCTTGCCGATAAGGAGGCCCGCCAGGAGCATGCCCTGCCCGCCGAAACCGGCGACTCTGATGTCGTGTCGCATCGCCTACTCTCCTTTGTTCTTCATCATCGCCAGGGGGTCGAAGGGTGCTTTGTCGATATCCACAAAGTTGCCCATGACGAAGGGAACATCTTTGCGCCGCAGGTCGATCTCCAGGTCCGGCAGGTAGGCGTCGTGGTTCACCACGCAGCGCTCGCGGTACAACCAAACCTCTTCTATGGCGTCACCAATGTCGTTGGGGCTGCCGAAGCCCACCGGGCAGGGGGATAGCACCTCGATGAACGTGAAGCCCTTCTTCTGCATAGCCCGCAGGATAGCATCTTTGAGTTGGCGGACGTGGAGGGCTGTCCAGCGGGCCACAAACACTGCCCCACAGGCCGCGGCCAGATAAGGCAGGTTGAAGGGCGGCTCGGTGTTGCCATAGGGGGCGGTGGTGGCCTTTGCTCCCAAGGGGAGGGTGGGCCCTGCCTGGCCGCCGGTCATACCGTAGTTGAAGTTGTTGATGCAAATGACGTTTATGTCTACGTTGCGGCGGGCGGCGTGGATGAAGTGGTTGCCGCCGATGCCGAAGAGGTCGCCGTCGCCGCTGAACACGGTTACTTCCATCTCTGGCTTCACCAGGGCTATCGCCAGGGCAAAGGGGATCGATCTGCCGTGGGTCGTATGGTAGGAGTCGACATCCATGTAGCCAGGGACCCGCGCTGTACAGCCGATGCCGGACACGCACGCGTGTTGGTCTTTGGGGATGCCCGACTCCAGGATGGCTTGGGCGTAGGCGTGCATCGTAGGGCCGATGCCACAGCCGGGGCAGAAGATGTGGGGCAACCGGTCCGTCCGGAAGACGGCATCGATCGGATGAGCTTCTACTAAGATCTCAGGCATTCTTCGCCACCTCTCTTATAGTGTCAAAGATCGGGTCGGGCGCCATCATGACACCGCCGGCGTGGTTCACGCCGATTACCGGCAGGCTGGTGAAGCGCTCGGTCTCCCTGGACATCTGGCCCAAATTCACCTCCGGCACCACAAACGCCTTGACCTGCTTGCTCAACTCTCGCACTTTGTTCTCAGGGAAGGGCCATACGGTGATCAGGCGCAGGAGACCCACCCGGATACCATCTTTGCGTGCCTCGTTTACCGCCCGACGTGCCGAGCGGGCGGTGGAGCCGTAGGCGATGACTGCCAACTCGGCGTCATCCAGAAAGATCTCCTCGTATTCCATAATCTGGTCGGTGTGTAGACGGATCTTGTTCACCAGGCGGCGCACCAGGCGGTCGTGGGGATCGGGGAAGGTCGCCGGGTAGCCCTTTTCGTCGTGGGTGAGGCTATCGAAGTTCACCCGGTAGCCCTCCCCTGCATGGACGATGGGCGGCACCAGGTCCTCATCTTCCGCCAGGCAGTGGAGAAAAGAGGGATCTCCTGGCTTATGCCGAGGCCGCTTCCGCTCCACTCGCGGGATCTGGTCGGCGGGTGGTATTACTACCCTCTCTGTCATATGGCCGATCAACTCATCGGCCATGACGAATACGGGAATGCGCCAGCGGTCGGCAGTATTGAAGGCCTTTATCACATGGTCAAAGCACTCCTGGGGTGATGAGGGAGAGTAGGCCACTATCTCGTAGTCACCGTGGGAGCCCCACTTGCACTGCATCATGTCCGACTGCCCCACGAGGGTAGGGAGGCCGGTAGACGGCGCGCCCCTCTGTATGTTCACGACCACGCAGGGGGCCTCCATCATGGCCGCCATCCCTATGTTCTCCATCATCAGGGCGAAACCGGGGCCGGAGGTGGCGCTCATCGCCCTGGCTCCGGCGAGAGAGGCCCCCACTAGGGCGGACATGCTGGCCAGTTCGTCCTCCATCTGGAGGAAGATGGCCCCCACCGCCGGCATACGGAGGGCCAGCCTTTCGGCTGTCTCTGTGGAGGGCGTAATGGGGTAGCCAGCAAAGAGATCGCAGCCGGCGGCCATCGCTCCCTCGGCGCAGGCATGGTCGCCCAGCAAGAAGTGGCTGCCGGTTAGCACACGCTCTTGATCACTCATTCGACGCTCTCCTCTTCGACGGTCTCCTCGGTGTAGATGGCGAACTCAGGGCAGAGGATAGAGCAGAACTGGCAGGCAATGCATTCGTCCTCCTTACCCTCGGCCACGACGGGATAGTGGTACCCTTTCGCGTTCATCTCGGTGGTCTCTACGAGGACATCTCGGGGACAGAAATCGATGCAGAACCGGCAACCTTTGCAGCGCTCGGGGATTATATATAGCTGCCCCCGCGGGATACGTACCGCTTTTCGATCCAGCGGCTGGCGTACCGAGACTCCCGCCATTCTGACACCTCCGCAGAAAGTGGACCACTGCGGCGAGAAGCATGCTCGCCGCGCGGTCCTACTTGGCTTGTTCGTCGTTCAGCAGGCCAGCAAAGGTAACACCGCTCAGTTTAGCCACACCAAGCAGTAGCACCTCATGCCCTAGCTTGTACACAGGGCAGGAGGACTCGCGGCCACACTCGTCTGGAGCCAACAGACAGCGGTCCACCTTAATAGGCCCATCGACGGCCTCGATCACATCCAGAAGGGTAATCTGATCGGGCGAGCAGGCCAAGCCGAGGCATCCCAGGCGGCCTCTTCTGTTCTCCAGGATGCCCGTCTTGGCCAGGCGCTGGGAGATCCTGCCCACGTACGATGGTGAGAGATCCTGACGGCGGGCGATCTCCTTGATCCGTGCCTCGCGATGGCGGGACAGATCCAGCACTACCCTTATGGCATAATCGGCTTGTCGGCTTACACGCACAGTCTCGTCGCTGAGAAATGTTTAAAACTCAGCCATGTTTAATCTTAAACAACGTCCAGCTAAGGCTCAACCCCTAAAATCGTTGTAGTGCGCCAGAATCGGTGGCTGGAAAAGGCTTTCCGCAACTGTGGCTTCCAATGCCGCTGAATAGAGCTTCTAGCCTTGCTAGCCCAGCGCATCCCCTAGTATAGTTGGCAACTATCTAACGAGCAATCGCCAAGAAATGCCTGCCTCTGGCTAGACCCTCAAATCGTCTGCGGACCCAGGCCGCGATTGCTGGCGGCGGCGTACTCCGGGCGCAAAGGGCGCCTTGCTGTATTGTATGGTAGTCTTGTATTGCGGTCTATGGTGAACGAGCAGGAGTTCTATGCTCCTACGCAATAGGGGGAGAGGGAGACCATGCCTTGGGAAGACCTAAGACCGATCTTCCGCCCGGAAACCGTCCACATGGGTGTGATGAGGGTTGACCAGGAGAAGTGCACCAAGTGTGGGTTGTGCTTCGAGAACTGCCTCTTCCGGGCCTGGGAGACGGACGAGGACGGCTTTTTTCGCCAGAAGGAAGAGTACGAGTGCTTTAGCTGCTACAACTGCATGGTGGCCTGCCCGGTGGATGCCATCTCCATTGTTGGCGTCTATCATGTGGATAAAGGCTTCTACGCCACCGATCCCCATCCCCTACCGGCCAGGATGCCCCTTGAACCGCAGGACGCCGAAGGGAATCCCGACGAGTGGAATGCTATCGAGCGGGCTGTGCTCGAACGACGCAGCGTCCGCAACTTCAAGGACAAGCCTGTACCCGAGACTCTCATCAGGAGGGTGCTGGAGGCGGGCCGGTTTGCTCCCAGCGCCGGGAACTGTCAGCCCTGGAAGTTCATCGTTGTCACCGACAAGGCCCTCATCGAGGAGATGAACCAGGCTATATACAATGTGTTGAACGCGCTGTACATCACCTACAAGCACGATGAACTGGTGAAGAACCTGGTTGCCCTCTATGAGGCTAACCCCGATCCGGGGGAATTCGATCCCCGCGTCATCTTGGGCGGCATCGGAGGGATCGCCAAGAAGCACACCGAGGTCCTTTTGGGCGCGCCTGTGGTGATCCTGCTGACCGGCGACGAGCGGGCCGTCGCTGGCCCCGATATCAACATCGGCATCTGCGGACAAAACATGAATCTGGTGGCCAACTCCCTGGGTATCAGGGCCTGCTGGGTGGGGTTCAGCGTGGCGATCAATATGCTCCCCGCCCTCAAGGAGAAGCTCGGCATAAAGGAGCCCTGGAAAGTCGTTTCCGCCCTGGTCCTGGGATATCCGAAGTTCAAGCAGGATGGTGTTGTGGCCCGCGAATTCCGGCCCATCACGTGGTTCCGCGAGGACTCCGAGGGGCCCGACATCGAGGAGTGAGCCGGCAGCTCGTCTCGGCTCCATTGCGGCTGCCAACCCCGACTTTCGCGAAGGGAGCCCCTGATCCCAGGCATCAGCGATGAATCATCGGC
>LJUA01000058.1 GCA_001303545.1 Dehalococcoidia bacterium SM23_28_2 | reverse complement strand
GCCACTTCCTCCACCGGCATGGCGCTGAGGGCGATAAGGGGAAGCAGGCTATACATGAGGAGCACCACGCCGAACACGCCGAACATGGAACGGGGGACATTCTTGGCTGGATTGCGCGTCTCCTCCGCCAGGTTAGACACCGTCTCGATGCCGGTGTAGGCGATCATGGAGATGGCGATGCCCACTATCAGCTTGTTCCAGGTGGGAGCTACGCCCCAGTGCACGTTATCGATGAGGGTACCGATGTTAAGCAGGAGGAACAGCCCAAGAATCACCAGGAACGCCTGGGTAAGCAAGTCCAGCACCGCCAGGCCAATGTTGACACCGGAGGATTCCTTCACCCCGATGACATTGATGGCCGCTAGAAAGCCCACCACGCCGATACCACAGATGGCGTTAGCAGGGTAGGTCTTCAGAATGGGGGCAAAAACGGCCAGATAGTTGGGCACAGCGAACGCAGATATGGCGATGGTCACCACAAAGTTGAGCACCTGCGCCCAACCGGCGACGAAGCTGAACAGCTCGTTGAAGCCGCGGCGGGCGAACACCGCCGAGCCGCCGGCCTCCGGCATGGCCGTGGTTCCCTCGGCGTAGGTCAGGGCGGTACAGCCGAAGATGAGGCCAGCGATGACGAAGGCTAGAGGCGTCAGGCCCAGGGCGAAGAGAGCGGCCACACCGAGGGCGTAGTAAATGGAGGAGCCGACGTTGCCGTAGGCGGCGCTGAACAGGCCCGGCACGCCCAGCACTCGGTGCAAGCCGCGGCGGGGCACTCGCGGCCGCCGGATGAAAACGTCGCCGGGAAGCCGACCGCGGTGAACCCCTGGCTGAGCGTTATCTTCCTGCAATCCCCTCTCCGGAGGAATCACTCATCGCAAGCCGATCCTAAATACTATAGCCTGTCAGCCATAGCGCAAGTCCTGGTGGAATGTCAACGACCGACTACTGAGCGACGGCAGCCTCGCCACGCGGAACCGGCCTAGAAGGGGATTAGGGCGGCCCGGCTAGGGGCGTGCCGACAGGCGTGGCTGCAGGAGTAGCCACAGGGGTAGCTACAGGGGTAGCTACAGGAGTAGCCACGGGGGTAGGTGTGAAGCCGGGCCATGGCACAATCGGAGTACCAGTGGGACGCGCGCCGGGAGTGCCGGTGGGCGCTGGAGTGGGGCTGGGCTTGGGTGCCACATAGTCGCACCTGGTCCCGTCCACAAAGACCTCCGTTCTGCCGGCGCAAGGGGCAAAATACACACCTTCAGGCACTGGGAAGTCGTGGGGCTCGATGCCTTCGTGAGCGGCCTCCATTATCGCTTTCCATATGGGGCCGGAGCCGGCAAAGCTGAATGTGCCCTCAGCCATGTAGGTGCCATCGGCGTTGCCCATCCATACGCCCACCGCCCGATCGGACGTGTAGCCCATCACCACAGCATCGCGGAATCTCTCGCTGGTGCCTGTCTTGGCGGCCGCCGGGCGGGAAATGGTGAGGCCGCTCCAGTGGATGGCGCTCTTGGAGAGGATATCGGTGATCACGTAGGCGTAGGGCGCCGGCACCACCTGCAGCGAATCGGCTCCCGTATACTGGTACAACACTGTTCCCAGAGCGTTCTCCACCCTCAGGATGGCCACCGGATCGAGTTGCCGGTAGCCCGAGGGCAGATCCTCCACCGTGGGCATCCCTACCATCAGCCCGTTGTTGGCGAAGACACTGTACGCATAGGCGTGGTCGAGGAGCTTGACCTCGCCGCCGCCAAGGGTAAGGGCAGGACCGTATTGGCTGGGATCGCTGAGGGAGGTGATGCCCATCTTGTGAGCGGTATCGACGACCCGTTCAACGCCTACCGCCAGGATCGTCCTTATGGCCGCGATGTTGATCGACTCGGCCAGGGCTGTGCGTATGGTGACCGGCCCCTTGAACTTGAAGTTCCAGTTCTGGATGGGCTGACCACTTTCCGACTTGATGTCGATGGGCTCATCCCTGACTACCGTTGCTGCCGTCCAGCCTTGGAGGAAGGCGGTCAGATAGGTATAAACCTTGACGGAGGAGCCTGGCGAGCGTTCGGAGGTGGTGATGTTCACCTGGCCTTCGATGTCCTCTCGGAAGTAGTTGCGACTGCCCACCATCGCCAGGATCTCTCCAGTCGCCGGCTCGATGACCACCGCCGCGCCGTTGTGACCGCCGTAGCGGGCCTCGACGGCGCTGATGTTCTCCTCGATGATCGCCTCTGCTTTCTGCTGCAACGGCAGGTCGAGGCTGGTCGTGACCCGCAGGCCGGCGCGGTACACCAGTTGAGAGCAATCGGTGTCCTCCGGCAGATCCAGCATCCCCTTCTCGCACATCTTGGTGATCAAGTCCTTCACATAGAACACGAAGTGGGGCGCGTGGATGGGGAATGTTCCCTCCTCGAAAGACAACTCCTCCTGCTTGGCCTCCTCCGCCTGCCTCTGGGTGATATAGCCGTGCTTCACCATCAGGTCCAGCACATAATGCTGACGGACAGTGGCCTGCGGTCGGTTCTCGGGGATGGCAGGGGAGTAATCGCCGGGGGCTTGAGGGATCCCGGCCAGCATCGCCGCTTCCGCCAGGTTGAGATCCCTGGCCGGCTTGCCGAAGTATCGCCAGGCGGCGGCCTCTGCGCCGGAGGCGAAGTTGCCGTAGTAGACCTGGTTCAGGTACCACTCCAAGATCTGATCATCACTGTAGCGGCGCTTCAGCTCGAGGGCCAGGATCACCTCCTTGATCTTCCGGCCCAGCGACCGTTCAGTCCGCTCCTCCGGCGGGATGTAGACATTCTTCACCAACTGCTGAGTGATGGAGCTGCCGCCGCTGCCCTCCAGGAAGCCCGGCCCGAAGGGCGTCAGGTTCTCCAGGGCAGCCCGCAGCAATCCCTTGATGTTCACTCCTGGATTGTCGTAGAAGCTAGCGTCCTCGGTGGAGATGGTGGCGTAGATGAGCCAGGGAGAGATCTCCGACAGGGGGACGGGGTTGCTCAGGCCGGACAGAGGATCCACGAACTCGTACAGAAGGTGGCCGTTGCGGTCGAAGATGCGGGTGCCAGCCGAGCCGCTGCGAGCCAGGGCGACCTCCGGCCGCTCCAGATCAGACGCGTAGTGGTAATAGACGGCGAAGGAAATGCCGCCGCCGATGGCCAGGACCGCCAGCAGCAGCAGCGCCGCGGCACCGACCAGCCAGAGCCAGCGAGCGCCTGTCCGCTGACGGCCGCCGTTCAGCCGCCGTATCCTTCGCCGCCGAGACGCAAACCCTCTGGCCATCGCCTCCCTATGCCCTCTTCTCTAGTACAACGAAATGTGATAGGCCAAGGTTCCCCAAAGGCGTATTCTCCAGCGGGTAGAGTACGCGCCGCAAGATGGAAGAGGCCAGCGCACTTCGAGCGGCCAGGTTATCGAATCCTGGAAAGACGCAGGCATACACGATCGGCTTCGCCGCCAGCCCGGCGAACAACCGCCTGAGCCTTCGCCTAGTATAGGCCCGCACGTGAGGCACCAGCCGTCTGCGTAGCCCATCCGGCAGGTAGTTGACCAAGGGGATGTTGCCGGAGAGATAGCGCTTGCCCAGGAAGATGCCGTGGGTCTCGAACGGGTACAGGCGATTGGGGCAGTAGATAACGATCCTTCCCCCCGGCCTGGTCACTCGGCAGGCCTCCCCCAGGGTCAGGCGATCGTCGCCGACGTGCTCGAGGACCTCGTGCAGAAGGACAACATCGAAGGTAGCATCGGCGAAGGGCAAATGCTCGCTCACCGCCACCGCCAGGTAGGGAAGGGATGTCGCCCCCCGGCGGACCCGCTCCTGGTCGACGTCCACTCCATAGACGTGGGCCGAGAACTGCCGCAGACGCTGGACGAACGTTCCTATGCCGCAACCGATGTCCAGGATGCGGCGACCTTCCAGGGGAACGTGGCGGCGGATCAGATCGAGGCGGCGCTCCAGGCCGAAGCGCCAGACGTAGCTGGGCTGTCCCAGGCCAACCGCCTCCGAGGCGGGTGCTGTCTTCACATCCTCAACCACAACCTAACGTATGGTATCAGGATGGGCGGCCGCAGGCAAACCGCCCGCTGGCCGACGCCATCGTGTGTCTAGTGGTGGCGATGGAGCAGCCGTAGCGTCCTTGACGCCTCCGAGTCGCTCTGCCATCATGTGCGGGCCGACCTGAGGCGTCCAGTTCCAAGCCGCGATTCGGCATTGGAACCTGCAGTAACGATGAGGAGGGCAAGATGAAGCTGGCTAGCGACTTCAAGCAGTTCCTGCTCAGGGGCAACTTCATTGACATGGCGGTTGCGTTGGTGATGGCCCTCGCGGTGTTCGCTGTGGTCACAGCCTTGATTGAGGACCTCATAACGCCGATTATTGCAGCCATCGCTGGCGAGCCGGATTTCTCTGCGCTCACATTCGAAATCAACAAAAGCACGTTTAGGTATGGCGACTTCATCAACGCGCTGATCACGTTCATCTTCACAGCCGCGGCCGTCTTCTTCTTCATTGTTGTCCCGACGAACGCTCTGATCGCGCGGTCCCGTACGGAGCCGCCGGCGGACCCGACGACCCGCAAGTGCCCGGAGTGCCTAAGCGAGATCCCGGTCGAAGCCCGCCGCTGCTCGTTCTGCACGTCGCAGGTCCCACCTGCCTAGCGGATCCCCCTCTTGGAGCGGTCCAAGGGACGACGGCTTAGCTAGACACTCCTCGCACTGCCCGTCGCTTGCAGCGCGGCCTGGGTGACCTCCGCTCAGGCTATGCGCCTCCTTGCCAACCGCCGCGGCTGCGAGTAGGATGGCGATACCAGGCTATCCAGTTCATCGGAGGTGAGCCGTGAAGTCTCTCTGGCCATGCGCGTTGGTCTTCTGCGCCCTCATGACAGCTTCCTTGTTGCTGGCAGCGTGCGGCGACGAGGAAGAAGGGGAACCGGTGGGGGACTCCACGCCCACTCCCACCCAGGTGGCACCCCAGACCCCTGTCGCGACCCAGGTTACGGCGCCGCCGATGACCATAGATGTGGAAAAGACCTACTTCGCCACCATCGAGACGGAGAAGGGTGACATCCGCATTCAGCTCTTCCCAGATATAGCCCCAGAGACGGTGAACAGCTTCGTCTTCTTGGCCCGCGAGGGCTTCTACGACGGGGTCACTTTCCATCGGGTCATCCCGGGCTTCGTGGCCCAGGGAGGCGACCCCACCGGCACCGGTACCGGCGGCCCTGGCTACACCCTCCCCGATGAGTTCAGCGACCGCCCCTTCAAGGAGGGCTCTGTAGGCATGGCCAAGAGGACACAGCCTCACAGCGCAGGCAGCCAGTTCTTCATCTGCCTCAAGCCGCAAGAGGGCACCATGGACTGCTCCGGACTGACGGGGAGCTTCACCCTCTTTGGAGAGGTGGTGTCCGGAATGGACGTGGCCGAATCGCTGACACCTCGAGAGCCGACCACCGCCACCACCCCAGGCGACACGATAATCACCATCACCATCGAGGAGGATTAGGCACCGCCGGCGCGTCGCGAAGCCCACAGGGGTTTCCGCCGTCATTGAGTGTCGACCCATTCGGGGGTAGGCGACAACATCGCGCTGGCCGCGCAGGACGGAGAGCCGCTCCTGGGTTGAACAAGGAGGTTGAGAGGTGAAGGACGAGCCCATTCCCGCCACCGACCCCTACGAACGACGCCGGGTCGCCGTGATCGACAGCGAGATGGCGTATATCGATACCGGTGCGGGCGACCCGATGGTGTTTCTACACGGGAACCCGACGTCGTCGTATCTCTGGCGCAACGTGATCCCCCAGGTAGAGGGCCTGGCGCGCTGCCTGGCGCCCGATCTGGTTGGGATGGGAAAGTCGGGCAAGTCGCCGAGCGGTTCGTACCGTTTCGTCGACCATGCTCGCTATCTGGACGCCTGGTTCGAGGCGCTCGGCCTCACAGCGAACGTTACCCTGGTGGGCCACGACTGGGGCTCCGCCCTTGCGTTCCACTGGGCACATCGCCACCCTGACCGGGTCAAGGGCATCGCCTACATGGAGGCGGTGGTCCAACCGGTGACCTGGGGGGAATGGCCCGAGGCCGCGCGGGCGATCTTCCAGGCCCTGCGGTCGCCGGCTGGTCAGGAGATGATTCTGGATAAGAACGTTTTCGTGGAACGGATCCTCCCAGGCAGTGTGTTGCGGGCTCTCAGCGATGAGGAGATGGCGGTGTATCGGCGGCCGTACCTGGAGCCCGGCGAGTCCCGCCGACCAACCCTGACGTGGCCACGAGAGATTCCTGTGGAGGGAGAGCCGGCCGACGTGGTCGAGATCGTGAGAAGCTATGCGGAATGGCTAGGCACCAGCGACTTGCCGAAGCTGTTCATCAACGCCGACCCGGGTGCCATCCTGATCGGCAGGCAGCGGGAATTCTGCCGCACCTGGCCGAACCAGCGGGAGGTCACAGTCAAGGGGAGTCACTTCGTTCAGGAAGACTCGCCGAGGGAGATCGGCCGCGCCATCGCCGAGTGGTACGCCTCGGTGTGAGGCCCATGCCTTAGTGCTGGCCAAAACGCAAAGGGGGAGGGCAAATGCCCTCCCCCTTCTAACATGCCGCTGGATGGACACGCCGGCGCCGGCCGGGCCCGCCTTTCGCATCGGCCGACCGCCTTGCTATAATGGGGCCACTCACTCTAAGGAAGGAGCCGCCGATGGCCATCACCCGCGAGGAAGTCCAGCACGTCGCTATGCTCTTCCGTATGAGCCTCAGCGAGGAGGAGATCGCCAAATTCCAGCAGCAGCTCTCCCAGATCATCGACTACTTCCAGATCCTCCAGGAGCTAGACACCGAGGGCGTCCCTCCCACCTCCAACCCCCTCGCCCTGGAGAACGTGATGCGCGACGACGAACCGCGGCCGTCTTTCCCCACTGAGGACATCCTGGCCAACGCCCCTCGTTCCGAGCGCGACTTCTTCCGCGTGCGGGCGGTCCTGGAGTAGGCGATCGAGAGGCCAGCAGTGGAGCACTACAACCTCACCATCCACGAAGCCGCCGACCTCCTCGCCCGCCGCGAGGTCTCCTCCCGCGACCTCACTCAGGCCGTCCTCGACCGCATCCGTCAGGTGGAGGATCGGGTCAAGGCCTACGTCACCATCACCGAAGAGCTGGCCCTGAAGCAGGCGGATGAGGCCGACAAGCGCATCGCCGCCGGCGACGCCGCCCCTCTCACCGGCGTTCCGGCCGCCATCAAGGACGTCATCTGCACCAAGGGTGTCCCCACCACCTGCGGCTCCCGCATGCTGGAGAACTTCCTGCCGCCCTACCACGCCCACGTGACCGAGCGCCTGCTCGACGCCGGCCTGGTGATGGTGGGCAAGGTCAACATGGACGAGTTCGCCATGGGCTCCTCCACCGAGAACTCCGCCTTCTACCCCACCCGCAACCCCTGGGACCTGGAGCGCGTGCCCGGCGGCTCCTCCGGAGGCTCGGCGGCCGCCGTCGCCGCCGACGAGTGCATCTACGCCCTCGGCTCGGACACCGGCGGCAGCATCCGCCAGCCCGCCTCCCTCTGCGGCGTCGTCGGTTTCAAGCCCACCTACGGTCGCATCAGCCGCTTCGGGCTGGTGGCCTTCGCCAGCAGCCTTGACCAGATCGGCCCCCTCACCAAGGACGTCACCGACTGCGCCCTGGTGATGAACGTCGTCGCCGGCCACGACAGGCGCGACTCCACCTCCGCCCCCCTGGACGTGCCCGACTACACGCAGTCGCTCATCCCCGACCTCAAGGGCATCCGCATCGGCGTGCCGCAGGAGTACTTCGTCGAGGGCATGGATGACCAGGTGCGCGCCTCCATCGAGGCGGCGGTGAAGAAGATGGAGGAGTTGGGCGCGGAAGTCGACTGGCAGGTCTCCCTGCCGTCCACCGGCTACGCGCTCGCCTGCTACTACATCATCGCCCCCAGCGAGGCCATGGCCAACCTGGCCCGCTACGACGGCGTCAAGTACGGCTACTCGAACACGCGCGGCGACACAATGTGGCGGAACATGGAGCTGACCCGCCAGCACGGCTTCGGCGACGAGGTGAAGCGGCGGATCATGCTCGGCACCTATGCCCTCTCCGCCGGCTACTACGACGCCTACTACCTGAAGGCGCTCAAGGCGCGCACCCTTATCCGCCGCGAGTTCGACGCCGCCTTCGAGAAGTGCGACGCGCTGGTGACCGCCGTCGCCCCTACGCCCGCCTTCAAGATCGGAGAGAAGACGGACGACCCCCTCCAGATGTACCTCAGCGACGTCTGCACCATACCGGTGAACATCGCCGGCCTGCCCGCCATCTCCGTCCCCTGCGGCCTTGCGGACGGTTTGCCGGTGGGCGTGCACATCATGGCCAAGCCCTTCGACGAGCCGACCATCCTGCGTGTGGCCTACGCCTACGAGCAGGCCACCGAGTGGCACAAGGCCAGGCCCAAGCTGTGAGGTGATGACGATGACGATGCAGCCAAACGAGGCCCAACTGCTTCTTGCCCAGGGATACGACTGAGCGGAGTCCCTGTTGCTGGCCGTGAGCCAGGAGCTGGGAATCGAGAGCGAGGTCATCCCCAGGATCGCCACCGCCTTCGGCGGCGGCATCGGCGGCCGAGGCGCCGTCTGCGGAGCGGTGGTCGGCTCGGTGATGGCCATCGGCCTCAAGCACGGACGAGAGGAAGCCTGGCAGCCGCGCGATAAGGGCTATGCCCTCGCCCAGGAGTTCTGCCGCCGCTTCGAGCAGGAGACGGGCAGCCTCTACTGTCGGGAGCTAACGGAGATGGACCTGAGCACGGAAGAGGGCCGGAAGGCGTTCTACAGCTCGGACGTGCCCATCCGCGTCTGCCTGCCGGCGGCGGGCGTCGCCTTTCGCCTGGTGATGGAACTCCTCCGGAGGCCCGACCCGCCAGCCGATGATTGAGGAGATGGTGGAGGTTGCCTGCTACGCCGGCGGCCGCTACCCCGAGCGACCGCAGCGGGTGACCTGGCGCGGCGAAGAGCACGAGGTGGAGTCGGTGGAGAGCGAGTGGCAGGAGCCGCGCCGCCGCTGCTTCCTGGTGCGCCTGAAGGGCGAGCGCTTCCTCCAGCTCTACTACTACGAGCGCCCCGACCGCTGGACCGCCGTGGAGGTGGGCGGGGAGTAGGGCGACACTGACCACCCCTAGCGCCACGCCCTGCCCGCCGCCAGGCGCAGGAAGTCAGCGTGGGCGCCGGGCGCCCCGGCGACCGTCCCCTCGCTGCGGATGCTCATCGGGCCGCCGTCGCGGTCAGTGATCGCCCCGCCGGCCTCTCGCACCAGCAGAATG
>LJUA01000057.1 GCA_001303545.1 Dehalococcoidia bacterium SM23_28_2 | reverse complement strand
CCAACGCCGACCCCAACGCCCATCCCGCCTTCCGGTCATACACCGCAGACACCCACGCCGCCTCCAGCGCCGTCGCCCACGCTCTGGCCTTCACCTTCACCAAGCCCTACATCTCTGCCCGCGCCTACGCCTCCACCGACACCCACGCTGATACCCACACCAACGCCGACGCCAACGCCAACGCCGACACCTACACCCACTCCTACGCCTACACCGACGCCAACGCCCACACCGACGCCGACGCCTACACCTACGCCCGGCGAAGCCGACGTGGAGATCAGCGGTCAGCAGTTCGTCAGCCCACCCACCGAGATCCCTGTCTCCCAGGATGCCAACATCACTCTTCGCAAGACCCTCCACAACAATGGCCCCTCCGGCCCCGTGGACGTCGACATCTCTACCGCTGCATCCACTCCGGCCAGCTGCACAGCCACTGCCAGCCCGGCCAACCCCACCTCCGCCAACCTCCCCGTCAGCACCGACGTGATCATCGACGAAGTCTGGACCATCCGCTGCTCCAATCCGAGCGCTAGTCAGTTCGGCTTCAACAACTCCATCACGATCTCTACATCCTACCTCTCTGACCCCAACCCCACTAACAACACGGCTTACTCCTCGCTGACGGTCAATGTCATCCCTTAGGCTCGCTCTCTCTTCTGGCTGCCGCTGACCAGCTCCATCGTGTGGCTGGTAGTGGCGATGGGTCGGGCATAGCTCCCGCCCGAACGCAGCTCGCGGACCAGATCAAGAGCTACCTCAAGGAGCAGTACCCCGACTTCTCCGACAAGGCCATCGATGACCTCGTACAGTACTTCATGGACAAGGCAGCCGACGCAGTACCTGAGCTGAGCAGCCTGAAGACGCCGGTGGCGGCGGCCACGCCATCACCCACGCCCAAAGCCACACCGGGGATCACGCTCTCAGCCCGGAGCCAACCCCCAGCCCGCAGGCCACGGAAACGCCTGCCGCCGACACGAGCTGGATCGAGGGCTACGTGCAGAGCGAGACCGATGCCCTGCTGCCGGCCCACGCCATCTCGTGGATTCGCGGCGGCGGTGGCTTGGGCGCAGCTTCCTTCCTTGCCAACCCCCTGCGCCTGCGACTAGGATGATGACGGTTGGACATCTGCACAGACGTCCGCCTTCGGTTCTACCATTCGATGCTGGCAGTAGGTGAGATGAAAGCGATAAGCATCGTTGCCGTTGTCTTGCTGGCCTTGGCCTTGCTCACGGGATGCTCGGAGGACCAGGAGCCGGAAGCGACGGCCACCGCGACCCCAACAGCTACCACCGCGGCCACGCCGGAAGCGACGGCCGCCGCGACCCCAACAGCTACCACCGCAGCCATGCCTGGAGCAACGGCTGCCGCGACCCCAACAACCGCCGTAGCCACGCCGGAAGCGACAGCCACCGCGACACCAACAACTGCCGCCGCAGCCACGCCGGAAGCGACACGCTCCCCTCAAGCGAGGCTTTTGACCACGGCGACGGTCACGTCTGGAGCCGACTTCCGCCGCGTCATCTTCCTGCACCACTCCACCGGCGCCAGCCTCATCGAGCAGGGAGACGTACGCCAGCGCCTCACCGGTCTGGGCTACGAGTTCTACGATCACGGCTACAATGACGATGGGCTGGTTCTGGCCGACGGCACCTGGACCGGTCGCAACTTCGATGTCCCCGATGACAACACCGACCCTGACGGGTTCGCCGATATCTTCGCCCAACCGCTTCAAGACCCGCCGGACAACACCTTCAGCCACCTGATGCAGTACGACGTCATCGCATTCAAGTCCTGCTTTCCGGTCAGCGATATCCAGAGCGACGACCAGTTGGCCGAGTACAAGTCCTACTACCTGTCCATCCGCGACCGGATAGACCAGTATCCCAACAAGATCTTCATTGTCGTCACCCCACCGCCGCAGGTAGCCGCATATACCGACCCTGAGGCCGCGGCAAGGGCACGCGCCTTCGCCAACTGGCTAACCTCGGATGAATACCTGAACGGCCACCCGAACGTGTTCACCTTCGACTTCTTCGATCTGCTGGCGGACCCATCCACCAACACGCTCCGGACCGACTACCAAACCGATGAGTACGATGCCCACCCCAACGAACTGGCCAACCGGACCATCGGCCCCCCTTTCGCGGATTTCATCGACCAAGCGATCAAGACCTACACCGCTGGCTGATAAGACAGCCAGAGGTGGCGCGTGCTAAAATTGAGGCGCTGACAGGGCCCGGAACCGCCCGATTGTGGGCAGGCGATCGAGGGAGGACCATATGACAGCGGTAATCGCTATCGTAGTCATCGTTGCCATCATTGTGCTCATCGCGCTCGTGCTGGTGGGCATCTACAACGGCCTCATACGTTCGCGAGTTCGGACACGCGAGGCCTGGTCGGGCATCGACGTGCAGTTGAAGCGACGCGCCGACCTGATCCCCAACCTGGTCGAGACGGTCAAAGGCTACGCGGCCCACGAGCGCCAGACCTTCGAAAACGTGACCCGCGCCCGGGCGATGCTACAGCAGGCGGGAACGGCAGCGGAGGCGGCGCAGGCCAACAACTTCCTTACCCAGACGCTGCGTTCTCTGTTCGCCGTGGCGGAGAATTACCCAGAGCTCAAGGCGAACCAGAACTTCCTGGACCTCCAGAACGAGCTCTCGGACATCGAGGAGAAGATCGCCTACGCCCGCCAGTTCTACAACCGGAACGTCACGGACTTCAACACCCGCATCCAGACGTTTCCCAGCGTGATGGTGGCCAACATGTTCGGATTCAAGCGGTTCGAGTTCTTCGAGGCGCCGGAGGAAGGACGAGAGGTTCCGGAGGTCAGCTTCGCACCGCCGCCGGCACCCGCCGCACCGCCGCCGGCCAGCCCCGCCACGCCACCCGAGCCTCCCGACTCGCCGCCTGAGCCGTAGAGAGCTGCTACGTTGGCTGAGACCACACAGCCCACCCTCATCTACGACCGCATCGACAGCAACCGCAGGAGCACATTCCTGCTGCTGTTAGTCTTCGTAGCGCTGCTGGCTGGCGCATCGATCGCCATAGGCATCGTCTTAGGGCTGCCGTACCCCCTCGCGCCTTTGCTCATCATCCCCTTCCTGATCATCGCCGCGATGATGTACTACAGCTCGTCGCGGGTGGCGCTGGCCATCTCTCAGGCACGCCAGGTGACCAAGGACAAGGAGCCGGAGCTGTACCGCACGGTGGAGAACCTGTGCATCGGCGCTGGCCTGCCGATGCCCAAGGTCTACGTCATCGAGGACGGCTCCCCGAACGCCTTCGCCACCGGCCGTGACCCCGACCATGCGGCCATCGCCGTCACCCGCGGGCTCCTCCAGAAGCTTGACAAACTGGAACTGGAGGGGGTCATTGCCCATGAGCTCTCCCACATCGGCAACTACGATATCCGGATGATGACCATCGTTGTGGTCCTGGTGGGCCTGGCGGCGCTGATGGCCGACTTTGCCCTGCGGCTCACCCTGTTCGGTGCCGGCCGCCGGTCCAGCAATCGGGGGCGCGGTGGCGGCGCCGGCGTTGCCATCATCTACGCCGTCGCCCTGCTGGCCATCATCGTCACCCCTATCGTCGCCCAGCTCATTCGCTTCGCCATCTCCCGCCAGCGCGAGTTCCTGGCCGACTCCTCCGCGGCGCTGCTCACTCGCTATCCGGAGGGCCTGGCGCGCGCCTTGGAGAAGATATCTGCCGACCCGGACCCGCTGGAGGTAGCTAACAAGGCGACCGCCCACCTGTATATCAACAACCCCCTCCGCGAGCACAGGAGCTTCCTGAACAATCTGTTCTCCACGCATCCACCTATCGAGGAGCGGATCCAGATCCTGCGGGCGATGACGTGAGTGGGCGGTGCCTCGGCGTCCAGCTACCGTCGGAGGCTGGACGGCCAGCGCTACTCTATGGCTCGTATCCCTTGGCCCGCGCTACGGCCGCCGAACAGCCAAACGCGGATGGCACGGAATGGCCTTTACGCCCGTCCCTGCTGGTCTTGACTTGAAGGCAACGCTCCGATCCTGACGCCCAGAAGAAGCCAGAAGACCGCTTTCGAGCGGCCTTCTGTCGCCGAGCAGATCGCGTCGTCGGTGACTCAGCGGGAATTTGAACCCCGATCCACGACCTATAATGCTCCGCAGGCAAGAACCGTCGGCAACTCTAAGCCCTGCGCACCCGAAAGCGCCAGGTCAGAACCGCAACACCCGCTAGACCCGCGAGACCCCCCAGCGCCAGCAGCCCATAGGCTGCGACTGAGCCGTCACCGTCCCTGCTCTGGCCCATGCCGGCGGCCGGAGGCGCGATCAGTTTTTCCTCAGCCGCACCCGCAGGCGCAGGCGCGATGAGACTCGGCTCCTCGCCGCGGTCGGGCGCTGGCCCGATGAGTTCTTCCTCAGTCTCACCAGCAGGCGCAGGCTCGATGAGACTCGGCTCCTCACCGCCGTCGGGCGCTGGAGCGATCACGACATCCGGCTCGGGCGCATCCTCCCAGCTCTCTGAACCCTCGGAGCCAGCATCCGGCGTCACCGTCTCGTCGTCAGCCGCCTCTGAAGTCGGCGCAGGCGCGATGCCCTCTTCCTCAGGAACATCCGCAGGCTCAGGCACGATGACATCCGGCTCGGGCGTGACTTCCTGCCCCTCCCTATCCTCGGACTGTGGAATCGGCGTCGCCGTCTCGTCGTCTTGCGCCGCCGCTGGGGTCACCCCAACGAAGACAGGAGATCCCGCGACCGCCAGAACAGCGGTGAAAAGGAAGGCCATCCAAGCCTTCACCATAGCATTACGAAGCGCACACATGGAACCCTCCTTCCCAAGTTGTTGAGCGCTTTCATGCCGCTATTCTTAGGACGGCAGCGCGCGCAAGAATGTTCCCGGCTTCACGATCGGCGGCCATTAGGGATGGCGTCGCCGTAAGCGCATAGCACGCCAGGAAGGCGGTAACAGGGGCATGTCCTCCACCTTCCCACCCGCTGGTGCTTCCCCCCCTTCTTCAGGGAAGGGCGAACAAGCCCCCTGGTGCTTATCAGGGACTGTCTGCGCAGATTGCGAAAGTCGCTAGCCTCCCACGAGTAGGGCTTCTGCGGCGCTGTGAGGCAAAACCCAGCGGGCTCTCGTCGGCATACCCAGGGGCGGAAATCCCACACACAGAGTCAAGCGCTGGGTCCTGCTTCCTCTGTCTCCTTGGGCACGCTGCCGACGTACTGCCGGAAGTTCTTCCCAAATGCCCTCGCCAGCTTCCTCGCCTGGACGCTGTAAGCCCGCCGATCCTTCCAGGTGCTGCGTGGGTTGAGAATCTTCGCTGGCACATCAGGGCACTTGGTCGGGATGAGGAGGCCGAAGACGGGCTCCCGCTCAAACGGTACGCCGTCGAGGGCCCCCGTCAGAGCCGCCCGAATCATGGCCCGCGTGTGGCGGATGTCAATGCGCCGGCCGACGCCGTAAGGACCGCCGCTCCAGCCGGTGTTCACCAGCCATACCTGGGCACCGTGTTCCTCAATCCTCTGACCCAGCATGTGCGCATAGACGACGGGGTTCAAGGCCATGAACGGCGCCCCAAAGCAGGCGCTGAACGTGGCCTCCGGTTCGATGACCTCCCGCTCTGTGCCCGCCAGCTTGGCCGTATAGCCCGACAGGAAGTAGTACATGGCCTGCGCTAGGCTCAGCTTGGCGATGGGAGGCATCACGCCAAAGGCATCGGCAGTAAGCATGATGACGTTCCGAGGATGGCCGCCCACACCCGAGGGGACAACGTTGGGGAGGTAGGAGATCGGATAGGAGGAGCGCGTGTTCTCGGTCAGCGAGTCGTCGTCCAGGTCGAGGCGCCGTGTTTCGATATCGAAAACGACGTTCTCCAGGATGGTCCCGAACCGACGAGAGGCCTGATAGATCTCCGGTTCCGCCTCCGCGCTCAGACGGATTACCTTTGCGTAGCAGCCGCCTTCGAAGTTGAACACGCCCTCGTCGCTCCAGCCGTGCTCATCGTCGCCGATCAGGGCACGGTCAGAAGTGGACGAGAGGGTTGTCTTGCCGGTACCAGATAGGCCGAAGAAAATCGCCACGTCGCCCTGCGGCCCCTGGTTCGCCGAGCAGTGCATGGGCAGCACACCTCTGGCCGGCAAATCGTAGTTCAGGACGCTGAAGACCGCCTTCTTGATCTCGCCCGCGTAGCTGGTACCGCCGATGAACACGTAGCCTCCAGCGAAGTCAAGGACGACAAAGGCTTCCGAGTTCGTTCCATCCAGGCTTGGGTTCGCGTGAAAACGCGGCGAACACACTACCACAATCCGTGGCCCATGCCACCGAGGCCCGGCCGGCGTCGCCTCCAGAAACATATTGCGCGCGAAGAGGCTGTGCCAGGCATAGTCTGTGACCACTCGCAGGGGAAACCGATACTTGGGGTCAGCACCGACAAAGCAGTCCTGGACGAAGAGCTCCCTTCCCTGCAGGTGGGCCAGAAAGCGCTCTCGAAGCACCTCGAAGCGCTCGGCATCCATAGGCTGGTTGACTTTGCCCCACCAGACACGGCTGGCGCTAGACGGCTCGCGGACAATGAACCTATCATTGGGCGATCGGCCGGTATAATGCCCCGTGCGCACCACCAGCGGGCCCACATCGGCGATAGCGCCTTCCCCTTTGCGCACCGCCTGCTCATAGACGGCGGCCGCGGGCAGGTTCCAGTAGGTAACGAGGATGTTCTTGAGCCCGTGAACCCTCAGACGCGTATCAAACTTCAGCTGTGGCATCGCCGCTCCCCCCCGACAGCCTGACAGTGTCTCCCCCGCTGATACTTCTATGATACCCCACGGCAAGCGAGTCGAGAACTTCTCCGCTGTCACACTTTCGAAACGACTTCCTCCCTGTGCTGCCCGTAACCTTAGTCTTGAGGCGATATGAAGACGGACTTGCGCACAAACGCGGGTTTCATCCGCTGCCTGCTTGGCCCCCGAAGAAACGGTTGAAGGATTGACAGGGATAGCTGGATGTACGCCCAACACGGTCCGTTAATCTCGCCACCATAAGGAATAGTCTCGGTCGAACGTGACCAGAAAGGAGGTAAGTGATGGCCGAGAATCGACTAGTGCGGGCGGGGCTGGCAGTGGTAGCCCTGCTCGCAGTTGTGGGAGGTGTTGGCTTCCTCATCGCCGCCGCTGATGGCTCAGGCTCGACGACGGTCTCTGCGATAGCGCCCGCAAGTGAGAGCCAGTCAGGATCTCTCTTGTCGACCGGCGCCGCTCAGGAGGAGGATGAGGAGGGGCAGGAGGAGAGTCCCTGGTTGGGAGTTACGTTAACTCAGACGCCCGACGGCGCCACCATCGCTCAGGTTATCGCCGATAGCCCCGCCGACGCGGCAGGTCTGCAGCGGGGCGACGTCGTCGAAGCCGTCGATGGTACCGAGGTCGACAACGTGAGCGAATTCCTCGACCAGCTCGGCGACAAGAGCGTCGGCGACACTGTGACCCTGACCATATCTCGCGACGGCCAGGCTCAGGATGCTGCCGTCACCCTGGAGGCGCGGCCGGAGCCCCTTCCACGGGCGATTCCCCTACTGCCGGAGCTGGAAGGCATACCGTCGGACGAGATGTTCGGCCACATCCTTGGTGGCCAGTTCGATCTGACAGACGAGGACGGTAACCCCGTAACAGTCGTCCTGGAGGCAGGGACCGTCGCCAGCGTTGACGCCGATGCTGGCACGCTGACGGTGGACCTGAACGCGGGAGGAACCAAGACCTACACGGTGGAGGACGACGACCTCATCTGTCGGGGCGGTGACCTCTCCGACTTGGAGGAAGGCGACAACGTCACGGTCATGACCGTGAATGATGATGTGCGCGCCGTCATCCCGGGTAGCGGGCTGGGCTTGCTTCCCGGCGTTGGTGGTGGTGGAAGGCACGGCGGGTTCGGCGATGAGGGCTTCGGTCCCGGCCGATTCGACAGCAGGGGCTTCGGCAATGGCGGGTTCGGCGAGTTCTCTCCGCCGGACGCCGCTCCCAACGCAGCCTCTGGTACAGGGCTGTAGCTGAACCGGGACTGAGGTCAAGCTAGACGTAGCGCTGCAAGATGAGGAAGCCCTCCTTGAAGTTGGAGGGAGCCTGCCCCGGAGAGCAGGCTCCCTCCAACAGTGGTGGCGGATGATGGAGGTAACAATGCACTTACGAAGCATACTTGCGGCGGCAGTGATCAGTGCCCTGCTTGGCGCCGGAGCCGCTATCGCGGTCATTCAGCTCTGGTCGGATGATGGTGGGGAGCCGCAGCCGGTGGCTGCCAACTCTGTGTCCGCTCCTTCTTCCGACAGTGACTCCTCGGAGCAAGTGTCTCTCAGTTCCAGTTGTCTTCCCGCGTCGGAGGTCTATGAGCAGCTCCGGCCGGCGGTGGTCGAGATCACGAGCACGGTGAGCGCCCGAAGCCCCTTCGAGCCATCGGCGGAAGGGTCGGGCAGCGGCATCATCATCGACGAGCAGGGCCTTATTCTCACCAATTACCACGTCATCGCCGACGCCGACAATCTGGAGGTTAAGTTCGCGGATGGAACCACGGTCTCGGCCCAGGTGGTGGGCCGCGATCCCGGCAGCGAGCTCGCGGTCATCCAGGCCAATGTGTCCGATCAGGAGCTCACCGTCGCACCCCTCGGCGATTCGGACGCGGTTCAGGTTGGCGATCCTGTCCTGGCCATCGGCAGCCCCTTCAATCTAGAGGGAACGCTCACCCAGGGGATCGTCAGCGCTCTGGGCCGCACGTATGCGCAAGAGGATGGCACTCGGCCCATTCGCAACATGATCCAGACCGATGCGGCGGTGAACCCCGGCAACTCCGGTGGGCCCCTGCTCGACTGTCAGGGAGAAGTCATCGGCATCAACACCCTCTTGGAGAATCCTACGGGAGACAGGGTTAATGTGGGTGTCGCCTTTGCCGTGCCTATCAATACGGCCAAACGGTTCCTGCCAGACATGCTCGCCGGGGAGACGGTGAGCCATCCCTGGCTGGGTATCGCGGGACAGGAGGTCACGCCGGCGCTGGCCGAGGACCTTGACCTACCGGTGGATGCTGGGGTATATGTGACCCTCGTAGCGGCGGACAGCCCCGCCGAGCGGGCTGGCCTTCAGGGGGCGTTCGCCTCGGAGGCCGAGGCAAACCGCAGCTCTTCTCTGGCCAGCGGCGGCGATATCATCGTTGCGGCTGACGATCAGACGGTGGCTAGCGTCGAGGAGCTGGCTGGCTATCTGGATACACAGAAGAGACCGGGGGACACGGTGGCGCTGCAGGTCCTCCGCAGCGGGCAGGAGCTATCGCTGGAGGTCACCCTGGCGGAGTGGCCTGACTAGAGGTACCGTTCGGATTCGAAGGCCACCCGATTCGGATTCGAAGGCCACCCGAACGGCTGCCGTCGGGATGGCCTTCCTTGGGGACAGAACACGGTGAGAAGTCTCTATCGGCAGCCGACTGTGAGGGAACACACCCCGGCCCTGTGGGCCTTGCTGGTCCTGCTGGTTGTCATTCTTGTAGCGGCCTGCAACGGGGCTGCGGACGACACCGTGTCCGATCTCTCGATGACCACCCCGCCGACAGAGGTCACCGAGAGCCCGTCTGCCACCGCTACGCCAACTGCTGCGCCTACTCCGCACGTGACGGAGAAGGCGCAGCAGCGGTCACCCGTAGTACCGACTCCCAGCCCTTCGCCTCTTGCGTATGAACCTGAGCCTCCTGTCCGTGACGCGGACCTGGAGGCGCTCATCTT
>LJUA01000056.1 GCA_001303545.1 Dehalococcoidia bacterium SM23_28_2 | reverse complement strand
AGCCGACGCCAGGTAGCACTGGGAGACGGCGGCCCCGCCGCTGCTCCCTGGGGCCATGTTGCGCCGCCAGCGTGCCCTGGTAGAATCTCCGTGAATCCAGCTGGAGGTGGCCCTATGATGATGATGAGACTTGCCCTCGCTGCACTCCTTGGTGCTCTCGTCGGAGCCGTCGTAGCCGCCGGCGTCTCGCTCTTGGCCTTTGCCTACCCGATCCGAACGGAGGTCAGCAACTTCCCCCTCGACGACGGTGGCAACTTCACGATCGCCGGCACTATCCAGGCGACGATAGACCTTGAGTCAGCAGGGCAGCCCCAAGAGAGCGTTGACGAGTTGATGGCGTGGCGGGATGCTCAACCTCTCCAGTGCGTCTGCTCGGAGACAAGGTAGACTAACCGACCTGCATCCCAAAGCTGGCTGCCGTCGCTCTACCCCCGCTAGGTCGCCCAGGGGTCGATGAGCACCTTGCCGTGGTTGCGGGCGTCGTTTAGCTCGCGCAGGCAGGCCTCCGTCTCTGCCAGGGGGGCGATGCGGGTGATGATCTCCTGGGAGCGCACCTTGCCGGCGGCCAGCAGGTCGAGGGCGGCGGGGAAGCGACCGCCGCCGCCAAACACACCCTCGATGCGTAGCTCACGGGCCATCACCATCAGGCTGGACATGGTGTATGGCTTCTCGCTATGGCCCACCACCAGCATGATGCCGCCGGGTCGCAGGAGCCCCAGGGCAGGGTTGGCGGCCTCCGGCACCCCCGTGCACTCGAACACAGCGTGCACGCCCAGGCCGGCCTCCGACCGCACCAGGTCGGCCAGGCTGGCGGCGCTGGGGTCGCGATTCACGGCGGCGAGATGGTGATCCGCATCCTCGAGCAGGAGGGCATCCGCGAGATGTTCACCCTCCCCGGCGAGCACGTCGGCCATCATAAGGCCGATGGGCCCCGCTCCGGTGACCACGGCCGCCTGACCGGCCTCGATCCCCGATACGTCCACGGCGTGCACGGCCACAGACAGCGGCTCGGCGAGGGCGGCGTGGGCCAGGTCGAGGCCCGGTGGCACACGCAGGAGGGTGCTGTGGTGGCAGGTGAGGAACTGGGCGAACGCCCCCCGGCGGATGCCCATGCCAAACCCCTCGGGCTGGAGGCAGAGCTCAGGCCGGCCGGCGAGGCAGTACTCGCACTGGCCGCAGGTCTTGCTGGGCTCGACCACCACCCGGTCGCCGGGCTGCCAGCCGCTGACGTCGGAGCCGAGGCTGACCACCTCGCCTGACACCTCATGGCCGGGGGTAGTGCCCAGGAAGAAGACCCCCTTGGCGAAGAGACTGACGTCGCTGCCGCAGATGCCGCAGTAGCGGACCTTCACCAGGACCTCTTCCGCGGCAGGCTCAGGGTCGGCCACCTCCTCCACCACCAGCCCCTGTTGGCCGCGGTACACCAGCGCCTTCAACGATCTGTCTCTCCCTTGAACTCGCCCTCCGATTGGTAGTCAGTGTATAATGCCTGCCGCATCCTGAACAAGCCAGCGATGGGCAGAGAGGGTCTCCAGGGGAGGAGAGATATGGCGACGATTCACGGCGGCGAGATGGTGATCCGCATCCTCGAGCAGGAGGGCATCCGCGAGATGTTCACCCTCCCCGGCGAGCACGTCGACCCGATACTGACCGCCGCCGACGAACACGGTTTTCGCATCATCGACACCCGTCACGAGCAGGCGGCGGGGCACATGGCCGACGGCTGGGCGCGGGTGACCGGGCGCCCTGGGGTGGCAGCGGTCACCGCCGGGCCCGGCGTCACCGACGTGGTCACCGCTGTGGCCAACGCCTATGTGGATGCCATCCCCATGCTGGTCATCGGTGGGCGCAGCGCTTTCGCCGAGGACGAGACCATGACTCAGCAGTCGCTTCCTCAGGTGGAGATCATGAGGCCGATCACCAAGTGGGCCTACACCATCACCCGCCCCCAGCGCATCGCCGAGTTCACCGCCATGGCTCTGCGCCAGGCCACGACCGGCCGGCCGGGCCCCGTCTATCTGGACATCCCCCTGGACGTGATCGCTGCCCGCGTGGAGGAGCAGAAGGTGCTCTTCCCCCGGGAGTACCGACCGAAGGTGCCGCCGGCCGCTCAGCCCGAGGCCATCGCCAGGGCGGTCGACCTGCTGGCAGGCGCCGAGCGGCCGGTGATCATGGCCGGAGGAGGCGTCTGGTTCGCTCAGGCGGCGGACGAGCTGCGGGAACTCGCCGAGCTGGCCCAGATTCCGGTGCTCACCAACAACAAGTCCAGGGGTTGTGTACCGGAGGACACGCCCCTGGGGTTCGGGGACTTCGTGACCTTGTCGGCCGCCCGACCGGACGTGGTGCTGGTCTTAGGCACTCGCCTTGGGCTGTTCAGCGGCGGCCGCTACTTCTCTCTCATTCCGGCCGATGCCCAGGTGATCCAGGTGGACATCGAGGGCGAGGAGATCGGCCGCAACCGCGATGTGCAACTGGGCATCGTGGGCGACTGTCGCCAGGTGCTTCGCCAGCTGCTGAACGAAGCGCGTCGGCGCCGCTGGCCACAGCGAGACGCCTGGCTGCAGGTACTGGACGGCTCTCGCCGCGCTCGCCGGGAGGCATTCGCCCAGGCCATGGCGTCCGACGAGCCGCCGATCCATCCCTTCCGGCTGGCCAGCGATGTCGCCGGCTTCCTGGACGACGATGCGATCATCGTCGCCGACGGCGGCGAGGCCTGGGACTGGATGAACAGCGCCGCTGTAGTGAAGAGGCCGGGGCACTGGCTATCGCATGGCTACCTGGGCTGCCTGGGGGTCGGGCTCAGCTTCGGCATGGCGGCCAAGCTGGCCTTCCCCGAGAAGAGGGTGCTGGTGTCCACCGGCGACGGGTCGCTGGGGCTCAACCTGGCGGAGTTCCATACCGCCGCCAAGCACAACCTGCCGATCGTGGTGGTGGTGTTCAACGACAAGGCCTGGGGCATGTGCAAGCACGGCCAGGAGATGGCCCTCGGCAAGGGAAAGACGGTGGCCACTGAGCTGGGCCTGGTGCACTACGAGAAGGCGGCTGAGGGCTTGGGGGCCTGCGGCGAGCTGGTGGAGAAGCCCGCCGATATCGTGCCGGCCCTGGAGCGGGCCTTCCGCAGCGGGAAGCCGACCTGTCTGAACGTGCTTATCGACCCCGATGTCGTCTCGCCGGCCACCATCGGCGGGGCGGCGATGACCAGCGCTATGCTGTCGACGGCCACCTAGGATCGCGTCGCTGCAGGCCGCAGCGGCGAGCTGTGGTCTGCGTCGGCGCTAGATTGCGAGCGAGCCATATGTTTGGCAGAAGGTTGGCCAAGCGGGCGGAGCCGCAGGTTAAGGTTCGACCGGCGGTTGCCGGGGACAGGGAGGCCTTCTTCTTTCTGACCGAGGCCCTGTATCGGGAGCTGGGTGAGGAGAGGCCGCCCGCCGCCCGGCTGGCGAAGCTGTTCGACGACTCCCTGATGCCCGCCTCGCCCTTCAGGCTGTTCGTCGCCGCGGTTGAGGACGAGCTGTGCGGCATGCTATCGCTCGCTGTTGTGCTCACCACCCAGGAGGCAGGGTGCTTCGGCTATCTCGATGACGTCTTCGTCCTGGAGCAGCACCGCCGCCAGGGCATAGGGGCCAAGTTGATGCGAGAGGCCGTGGACTACGCCCGCAGGAGCGGCTGCGTTCGGGTGGAGCTTGGCACGCGACGGGACAACACCCGTGCCCGCCGTCTGTACGAGCGGTTGGGGTTCGAGGAAGTGGATGGCGTTAGGTACTGGCTAATGCTCCGCTAGAAGGGCGGAGCGATCTCTTGTCCTTTCTTTTTCATGGATCTGCACCAACTAGCCGAAGAACTCGACGAGAAGGAAGTCCTCGGCGCCGATGTCTCCATATCGGCGGTCTGCCATGATTCTCGTCGGGTCGCGCCGGGGGCCCTGTTTGTGGCCGTGGCTGGCTTTCGGGTCGATGGGCATGACTACATTGGGGAGGCGGTAGCTGGCGGCGCCGCGGCGGTGGTGGTCCAGGCCGACCGGCGGATGAAGTGGCAGGCCGTTGTTGACGGAGGTCGCTTGCCTGCCATCGTCGTGCCCGACAGCCGCCGCGCTCTGGCTGCCCTGGCGGCCGCTTTCCACGGCCATCCAGGAAGGCGGCTGCGGGTCGTCGGTGTCACGGGCACCGACGGCAAGACCACCACCATTCATCTCATCAGCACTCTGCTGGAGGCGGCCGGCTATCGCACCGGCCTGTTGAGTACCGTTCATAGCAAGGTGGGCGATCGCCTGTCTGCCAACGAGTATCGCTTCACCACGCCCGAGGCGCCTCAGGTGCAGGCTCTGTTGGCGGAGATGGTGACCGCCGGCGTCGACTACGCCATCCTGGAATCGACCTCTCACGGCCTGGCCCTGCACCGCCTGGACGGCTGCGAGTACGATGTGGCGGTGGTGACCAACGTCACGGCCGACCACCTGGACTTTCATCGCTCGCGGGAGGAGTACCTGGCGGCCAAAGGGCGCCTGTTCGCCATGCTCGACCGATCGGCTGACAAAGGCGTAGAGAAGGTGGCCGTGCTCAACGCCGACGAGCCGGCCGCCGCCTACTTCCGCGGTCTCACGCAAGCGCGAGTCGTGACCTACGCCGTGCAGGAGGCGGCCGACATCCAGGCTATCGATGTCTCTCCCATCGAGTGGGGCTCTCGCTTTCGTCTGCGGGCGGAGGGGAACGAGGTGGAGGTAGCCCTTGGTCTTCCCGGTCTGTTCAACGTCTACAACGGCCTGGCGGCGGCGGCGGTAGCGCTCTCTCAGGGCATGTCGCTGGCTGCCGTCAGGGATGCGCTGGCGTCTTTCCCTGGCCTTCCCGGCCGGCTGGAGCGCATCGATGGGGGGCAGCCCTTCACGGTGGTGGTGGACTTCGCTCATGCGCCCGAGGCCCTGCGGCGCGCTCTGGCGTTCCTGCGCGAGCACTGCAGGGGCCGGCTTATCGTCGTCTTCGGCTGCATCGGCGAGAGGGAGAAGCCGCGCCGTGCGGGAATGGGGCTGGCAGCCGCTGAACTGGCCGACTTCGCCGTCCTCACCAACGATAACCCCTTCCGAGAGGACCCTGAGGCCATCCTGGCAGAGATCGCCCAGGGCTTGGAGAAGGCCGGCCGACACGAGGGGCACCACTTCGTCCGTATCCCCGACCGACGGGAGGCCATCGCGCACGCCTTAGCCATGGCCGTCGAGGGGGACATCGTGCTGCTGGCTGGTAAAGGGCACGAGCAGTCGATCATCATAGGCGACGCAGTTATCCCCTGGGACGACCGTCGCGTGGCGCGGGAGCTCCTGCGGGACATGTTCTCCTAGCCTGCCGACTTCGATAGACGACAGCGACTGATTGACCGCTTCCTAGGAAAGCTGTTAGTATTGATTTTAGGAAAGGAGGTGATGTGGATGGACGATAATAGTAGCAGGGGCCTCTGGCCTGTCCACCCGCACCGCCATTCCTTGGAGGTGATGGCGGGCTAGGCCTTGGGGCCTAGCGCGAAAGCCAGCCCGCTGCGGCGGGCTGGCTTTTTCTTTGAAGACGGTATATGCTTCTCCTGTTATGGCTGTTAGATTTTCCACCGATGCTGTGAGAGAAGGCCTCACGACCGACTTCGTCGGGCGCGATCTGGAATATCGGGCGGCAGTCGGTTCCACTCAGGACATGGCGCGTGAGCTGGCTAATGAGGGGGCAGATGAGGGAACAGTGGTGGTGGCGGGTTCTCAGACAGCCGGTCGGGGCCGTCTGGACCGCTCCTGGATCTCGCCGAGGGGTGGCCTATACCTGACCATTCTCCTCCGCCCGGCGGCGGAGCATCTGAACGCGCTGGTGATCATCGCTGCCCTGGCGGTGGCCCGCGCCATCGAGGGGGTCGCAGGGCTGCAGACCAGCCTGAAGTGGCCCAACGATGTGCTGGTGGCCGGACGTAAGGTCGCCGGCATCCTCAGCGAGTCGGAGCTGGTGGGCGAGGAGGTGGGCTATGCCCTGGTGGGCATCGGCGTGAACGTCAACGTCGACATGGCTGCCTATCCCGTGACTGCTCCCTTGGCCACCAGTATCATGACCGAGCTGGGGCGGGAGGTATCGCGAGAGACCCTGGCAGCGGCGATCCTCAATGAGTTCGAGCCCCTCTATCTGGCCGTTGAGGAGGGTAAGCCGATCCATCAGGAGTGGCGCGCCCGCCTCGGTACGCTGGGCAAAGAGGTGCGGGTGAGCTTCGGACAGCAGGTGGAAGAGGGGCTAGCCGAGGATGTGGATAGCGATGGCAGCCTTATCCTCCGCCGGCCCGACGGGACTCGCCTGACCATCGCCGCCGGCGACGTGACCTTTCAGAGATAGGCGGGGATCTGCCCTGCCGTTTGTCTTCCCTAGGCGCTTTCCACCTGGGGACTGGGGTTGGTGGGTTGGGAGGCGGCGAGAGCCTTTGTCAGCGCCTGAAGGATGTCGATGGGGACAGGGAAGATGACCGTGCTGTTGCGTTCGGTGGCGATCTCCGTCAGGGTCTGCAGGTAGCGGAGCTGCAGGGTGCCAGGTGAGGCAGCAATGATGCGGCCCGCCTCGGACAACTTCTCCGCGGCCTGGAATTCGCCCTCGGCGTGAATGACCTTGGCCCGTCGCTCGCGCTCGGCCTCCGCCTGGCGGGCGATGCTGCGCACCATCTCCGGCGCCAGGAGCACGTCTCTCACCTCCACTGCGGTCACCTTCACCCCCCAGGGCTCGGTGGCTTCATCGACGGCGACCTGGAGGCGCTGGTTGATCTCCTCGCGTTTGGCCAGAAGCGCATCCAGATCCGACTGGCCGATCGTACTGCGGAGGGTGGTCTGGGCGATAAGGGCCGTGGCCCGGAAGTAGTTCTCCACCTTGACCACGGCATCCTCAGGATCGACCACCCGGAAGTACATCACCGCATCGACCTTAACCGTTACGTTGTCGGTGGTGATCATCTCCTGGCTGGGCACGTCCACGGTGAAGACACGCAGATCCATCTTCACCATCCTGTCCACGATGGGTAGGATGATGAACAGCCCCGGCCCTTTGGCCCCTACTAGGCGGCCCAAGCGGAAAATGACCCCTCGCTCGTACTCCTGGACGATCTTCACAGCCAGGGGGAACAGAGGGATGAGCAGGACGTAGCCAAGACCGGTGAGGAGTCTGGCTACCCAGTTGTTGCTCGACGGTTGACTAGTCATGCTCTAGCTCCTTTCGTGCTTCTTCACCATCAGCTTGAGGCCTTCGATTGCTGTAACCACAACCTCTTCGCCTTCGTCAACGCTGCCGTCTTCTATAGTAGCCGACCAATATTCGCCGTCCACGAACACCATGCCGCTCGGGTTCAGGGGCGATCGGGCTACCGCGCGGCGGCCGATGAGTGTATTGACGCCGGTCACCGCCGGCTGCCGGCGGATGCGGAGTATCGATGTTACCACAAACAGGAAGAAGGCGCCTGCCCCCGCCGCCATGCCATAGATCAGCCATCTGTTCACCTGGAAGTCGGGCGGGTTGCCCCAGGTCAGTAACAGGCCCCCCAGAATGAGGGACACCACTCCCCCGATGCCTAGTATGCCGCCGCTGGTCACGAATATCTCGGCCACAAACAGGCCGAAGGCCAGGAAGATGAGGATGAGCCCCGCCCAGTTGAAGGGAAGTACGCTGAGTGAGAAGAAGGCCATGATGAGGGCGATGGCCCCAAAGACGCCGGGGAAGATCTGGCCAGGGTGGACGATCTCGAAGAAGAGGGCTATCGAACCCAGGCTGAGGAGGAGGAAGGTGATGTTGGGGTCGCTGATCAGGTCCAGGAAGCGCTCGGCGAAGTTCATGTCGTTGTGGACGATCTCGGCGTCTTTGGTGGCGAGGGTGACGCTGCCGTCGACCAGTTGTACCTCCCGTGCGTCCACCGCCTCCAAGAGGGAGTTGAGGTCATCGGCCACCAGGTCCACCACATTCAGCTCGACCGCCTCCGTCTCCGTGGCTGAGACAGCCTCGCGCACGGCCTGCTCTGCCCATTCGGCGTTGCGGCCACGATAGTTGGCGATGCTCTTGGCGAAGGCTACGGTGTCCTCGGTCACCTTCTTGCCCAGGGTGCCCTCGATATCCTCGCCGCCGGCGCCCACCGGGCTGGCGGCGCCGATGCGGGTGCTGGGGGCCATGGCGGCGACGTTGGCGGCCATGGTGATGAAGGTCCCCGCCGAGGCAGCCTTTGCCCCCTTGGGCGATACGTAGACGATAACCGGTATGCGGTCCTCTTCAAGACGCTTGACGATGTCCTCCATGGAGTCGATAAGGCCGCCGGGGGTATCCAGCTCGATGACCACCGCCACCGCCTCGGCGTCCTCCGCCTGGTCGATCCCTCGGTCGATGTAGCGGGCCATGACGGGGTTTACGTCGCTATCGGCCTTCAGGACGTGGACGGCTCCTTTCGGCCCGCCGGGGCCGCCGCAGGCGGCGGCCACCGCCACCAGAGTGGTGAGGAGGACGAACAGGCTGACCCCTAAGGGCAGCCTTGGCTTGAAGCGCCATCTCCCAAGTGACTTGATCATCGTCTTGCTCGTTCAATTATACCCTTTCTAGTCATCTGGGAGCACTGTTCTCCGTTGAACGGCTCCTGCCGCCTGCGGTAGAATGGGGCCAAATCTGGGTAGAGAAGGTTCGTCTATGGTCGAAGAGTCGCCACGTTGCCGCGGGATGCGGGATCTGTTGCCCCCTGATATGGCGCGCTTTCGGGGGGTGGAAGAGACCTTCCGTACCGCCTGCCTGGCCTGGGGCTATCAGGAGGTGCGCACTCCCACTATCGAGCACCTCCACTTGTTCACCGCTGCCGGCACCCTCTCCCCTCAGATGCTGGGGCGCGTCTACTCGTTCCTGGACTGGGATGGCTGGAGCGGCGAGCGGGTGGTGCTGCGCCCCGATGCCACCATACCCACTGCTCGTCTGTTCGTGGAAAACTTGCAGCAGGAGAAGCTGGTCAAGCTCTTCTACATCCAGAACGTGTTCCGCTTCGCTGAGGGGGACGAGCCGCGGGAGGGCTGGCAGTGCGGCGTGGAGCTTATCGGCGATACTCAACCGCGAGGCGAGGTAGAGCTTATCCTTCTGGGCTGTCAGACGCTGGAGCGGCTGGGCCTCGGGCCGGTTGAGGTGCGCCTCTACCATCCCGGCATCGTGCGGGCTGTCCTCGCCCAGGCCGGCCTGAAGCTGGCCGACCAGGTGCGCATCTACGATCGCATCCTGGAGGGCGATCTGACGGCGCTGGCCGAGGTCGAGGAGCGGCTGCCGTCCCTGAGAGCGCCTCTGCGGTTGCTGTTCGAGGGCGAGGGGGCTGGTAGCGCCTATCTGGCCAATCTTGGCAATACCTTCCGGAAGGCGGTGCCCAAGATGGCCCGGCCTCTGAAGGAACTGGTCACCCTGGCCGATACGCTGTCGGCTCTGGACTGCCGCTATCAGGTGGCGACGACGCTGGTAGGCAATTTCGAATACTATACGGGGCCCGTCTTTCAGTTCATGGCCAACGGTGAGAGGGTGGGTGGTGGCGGCCGCTACGACGGGCTGATCGCTCTGGTGGGTGGCCCCGATGTGGCGGCCTCTGGTTTTGCCCTGGATGCGACCAGGCTGGCCGCGCTGCTGCCTTCGGTGGGGGAGGCCATAGCCGGACAGGAGGCTGTCTGTGTGAGGTCTGCCTCCGACCGGGCAGATGTTGTGGCAGCGGCCTTCGCCGCCATTCGCCCGCTTCAGGAGCTCGGCCTGCGGACGGAGGTGGCCCTGGTTCGCGATGCGCCCACTGGCTGTCGCTGGGAGGTGATGGTGAGGCCCTCCGCTGGTGGTTTCGGCTACTCCCTTTACGATCGGAGCAGGAAGCGGCGGCGGGCGTTCGCCAAGCTGGACGATCTGTTGACCGTCCTGGAGGCGGTGGTCGGTGTCCATTAAGCTGGCCCTTCCTGCTGGCCAGCTCGCTCAGCCCACCGATGAGCTCCTGAGGCAGGCTGGCCTGATCGTCCGCGGCTACACGGATGGCTCTCGCTCCTATCGGCCGGGCCTGGAAGGCCGCCGGGATGTGGCCCTGCGGGTCTTCCGCGAGAAGGACATCCCCATCCAGATCGCCTTGGGCAACTACGACCTGGGCATCTGTAGCGTGGCCTGGCTGAAGGAGTTGCTCATCCGCTTTCCCAGCGAGGCGGTGGTGCAGCTCAGGGCCCTTCCTCTCGACCCATCGGGCTTGTACGTGGCGGCGGCGTCCGACAGCAGCCTGGTTAGCCTGGAGAGCCTGGCCGGGGTGCCCGGCCTGCGCCTGGTCAGCGAGTATCCGACCCCGGCCGAGGCGTTCGCCCTCAGCGCCCGCCTGCCCGCCTATCGCGTCTTCTCATTGGCGGGGGCGGTGGAGGCCTATCCTCCCGAGGATGCTGACCTGGCGGTGGTCGCTGCCAGCAGCGAGGAGGACGTGCAGGAGCAGGGGCTGAGGCCTCTGCATCGTCTGCTGGTGGGTTCACCCTGGCTCATCGCTCACCGTCGGAGCCTGGAGGGCAAGGACCTGAGCCAGGTGCTGGGGTCCCTCATGTCCCTGGAGGGCGATGGGCAGCCACAGGCCGACCTCGAGCTGCCTTCTGCGCT
>LJUA01000055.1 GCA_001303545.1 Dehalococcoidia bacterium SM23_28_2 | reverse complement strand
CACCTGATACTCCACGCTGGGGGCGGTCACCAGGATATCCAGGTCGTACTCGCGCTCCAGGCGCTCCTGGACGATGTCCATGTGCAGGAGCCCGAGGAAGCCGCAGCGAAAGCCGGGGCCGAGGGCGATGCTGGACTCCGGCTCGTAGCTGAGGGCGGCGTCGTTGAGGTGCAGCTTGTCGATGGCGTCGCGCAGGAGGGGGAACTCGTCGGCGTTGGCGGGATAGAGGCCGGCGAAGACCATCGGCTTGGCCGGGCGATAGCCGGGCAGGGGCTCGGAGGCGGGCGTGTCGTCGTAGGTGATCGTATCGCCCACCCGACAGTCGCGCACCGTCTTCAGGCCGCTGGCCACGTAGCCCACCTCGCCGGTGGTGAGCTGCGGCGTCGGGGAGAAGGCGGGCCGAAAGACGCCCACCTCCAGCGGGTCGAGCTCGCGCTGGTTGGACATCAGGCGCAGGGGGCGGCGGGGCGAGAGCGCTCCGTCCACGACCCGCAGGTAGGCGATGACCCCCTTGTAGGAGTCGTACTTGGAGTCGAAGATGAGGGCCCGCAGGCGGGCCTGCACTCGCCCGCTGGGGGGCGGGATGCGCTGGACCACCGCCTCCAGCACCTCCTGCGTGCCGATGCCCTCCTTGGCGGAGGCCAGGATCATCTCCTCCTGGCTGTAGCCCATGACGGTCTCCACCTCCTGGGCCACTCGCTGGGGCTCGGCGTTGGGCAGGTCGATCTTGTTGATCACGGGGATGATGGTCAGGTTGTGCTCCATGGCCATGTAGATGTTGGCCAGCGTCTGGGCCTGGATGCCCTGGGTGGCGTCGACCACCAGGACGGCGCCCTCGGCGGCGGCCAGGGCGCGGGAGACCTCGTAGGTGAAGTCGACATGGCCGGGGGTGTCGATGAGGTTGAGCTCGTACTCCTGTCCGTCCTGGGCGCGATAGCGCATGCGGACGGCGGTGGCCTTGATGGTGATGCCCCGCTCGCGCTCTAGGTCCATCTGGTCGAGCACCTGCTCGGCCATCTGGCGCAGGGGGATGGTATCCGTGAGCTCCAGCATGCGGTCGGCCAGGGTGGACTTGCCGTGGTCGATGTGGGCGATGATGCAGAAGTTGCGGATGCGGGACTGGTCCATCTCGCATTGATGGTAGCACGGCGGCTGCGGGCGCGGCAACGAAGGGGGCGATACGACGCGGCCAGATGAACCGCCGCAGGTGTTGACATGGTGGGAGCTTACGGCTACAGTGTTTGCGATTATGTCGATACCTGTGATGAACGGAGGGCCGCCGATATGAAGACGTTGCGCGTAATTGTTGTGACAATAGCGGCCCTGGCGATTGGCGTCCTGGCCTCCGCTAACGCGCAAACTGTCCTGCTTACCCTGGACAGACCCAGCCCGCAGCCTCATTCCGACTTTGGGTTCAGTGTGGCCGTGGGCGATGTCAACGGCGACGGCAAGGGAGATATCGCCGTGGCGGCGCCCGGCGATCATGTGGGCGGCAATGAAAGCCAGGGGCAGGCTTACGTCTTTTCCGGGGCCGACGGCTCTCTCCTTTTCTTGCGCAGCACGCCTAACCCGCAGCCATACGCTTGGCTCCGCGCGGATTTGGCCGTGGGCGATGTCAACGGCGATGGCAAGGCAGACATCGTTGTGGGGGCGCGCTTTGAGGATGTGGACGGCAACGCCGACCAGGGGCGGGTCTATGTCTTTGCCGGGCCCTACGGAACGCCCCTCTTCGCCCTGGACAGCCCCAACCCGCAGGTAGGGGCCGAATTCGGTCATGAAGTGGCGGTGGGCGACGTAGATAGCGACGGAAGAGGGGACATCGCCGTGGCATCGAGCGAGGACGTGGGCGCCAACGAGCACCAGGGCCGGGTCTATGTCTTTTCCGGTGCTGACGGCTCGCTCCTCTTTACATTCGATTCGCCCAACCCGCAGCCATACGCTAACTTCGGCACGGAAGTGGCGGTGGGCGACGTAGATGGCGATGGAAGGGGAGACATCGTCGTGGCATCGAGCGAGGACGTGGGCGCCAACGAGCACCAAGTGCACCTTTTCTCGGGCGCCGACGGCTCGCTGCTCTTCACCTTAGACAAACCCGAGCCGGAGCGGATGGGCGGCTTCGGCAACTCGCTGGCGGTGGCGGACGTGAACGGCGACGGCAAGGCAGACATCGTTGTGGGAGCGGACTACGAGATTGTCGGTGGCGACCTCGGCGTGGGCGCGGTCTACGTTTTCTCCGGGGCCGACGGTTCGTTGCTCTTCAGCTTGGACAACCCCAACCCGCAGCTAGTCGCTCTGTTCGGCCATTGTCTCGCGGTGGGAGAGGTGAGCGGTGACGCGAGGGCAGACATCGTCGTGGGGGCGCCCCTTGAGGATGTGGGCGACAACACTGACCAGGGCCGGGTTTATGTCTTTTCTGGTGCTGACGGCTCGCTGCTTCTTGTCTTAGACGGCCCTGACCCGCAGCCCGACCTCTACTTCGGCGTGGATGTGGCGGTGGGCGATGTCGATGGCGATGGCAGAGGAGATCTCACGGCGAGCGCGCTCGGTTGGGAGCGCGAACCCATGTGGCCTCAGGGACTGGCCTACGTTTTTTCGCTGCCTACGCCTACGCCCACACCCCCTAGTACTCCCGTTGTCGGCGGCATGGTGGAAATGCAAGTCGATGGGTCCGCTCCGGCGGTTGATTCGGCCGCCGGTTCGTCAGACAGTTCGGCGCTTCCCTACTACATCGCGTTGGCCGGGGCCATCGCCGCAGGAGTAGTCGCTGCTACGGCAGGCGGGTGGTACGCCAGGAGGCGCTGGCTCGGGTAGGGGGTGCGCTGCTCGCTACCTACACCCTGTGGCAGGCCACCCAGTGCTCTTTGGCGCCGCTGCCCACGTTGCGCCACTCGGGGACGACGGTGCGACAGCCGTGGGCGTCGCTGGCGATGGGGCAGCGGGTGTGGAACACGCAGCCCGGCGGCGGCCGCATCGGGCTGGGCACGTCGCCGGTCAGGATGATGCGCTCTCGCTCGGCCTCCAGTATCGGATCGGGGATAGGGATGGCCGAGAGCAGGGCCTTGGTGTAGGGGTGGAGGGCGTTCTCGTATAGCTCCAGTCGGTCGGCCAGCTCCATCAGCTTGCCCAGGTACATCACCGCCACCCTGTCGCTGATGTGGCGCACCACCGACAGGTCGTGGGCGATGAACAGATATGTCAGGTTGAACTCGGCCTGAAGCTCCTCCAGCAAATTGATGATCTGGGCCTGGATGGACACGTCCAGGGCGGAGATCGGCTCGTCGCAGACGATGAATCTCGGCTGCACGGCCAGCGCGCGGGCGATACCAATGCGCTGGCGCTGGCCGCCGCTGAACTCGTGAGGGTAGCGGTTGGTGTAGTAGGGGTTGAGCCCTACGACGCTCATCAGCTCCTGCACCGTCTCCCGCCGCCCCCTGCGCCCGCCGCCCAGGCGGTGGACGACCAGCGGCTCGCCGATGATGCTGCCCACGGTCATCCGCGGGTTGAGAGAGGCGTAAGGGTCCTGAAAGATCATCTGCATGCGGCGACGCATGCGTCGCATCTCCCCGCCCTTCATCCGGGTGAGATCGCGCCCCTCGAAGATGATCTCGCCGTCCGTAGGCTGGTGGAGCATGAGGATGCAGCGACCCACCGTCGTCTTGCCGCAGCCGCTCTCCCCCACCAGCCCGAGGGTCTCCCCCTGCCTGATGGCGAAGGAGATGCCGTCCACGGCCTTCACGTCGGCTATCTTGCGCTGGAACAGGATGCCGCTGGTGATGGGAAAGTGCATCTTCAGGTCGCGGACGTCGAGCAGGACGTTGTCCAGGCTCCCGACGCTTCTGGTGGCGATGTCCTCGCTGGTCATCGGCTGGTTCCTCAAGCAGGAGCGGCCGACCTTGCGGCCTGGCCTACCCTGGGCCACTCCCAGCAGGCGGAATAGTGGTCGCTGGCTACTTGCAGAAGGGGAGGCGCTTCCTGCTGGCATTTCTGCACGGCGAACCTGCATCGCGGCTGAAAGGCGCAGCCCTGGGGCATGTGGATTAGGTCGGGTGGGGAGCCCTCGATGGGCTCCAGTTTCTCCTTGCGCGCCTGGTCCAGACGGGGCACCGATTTCAGCAGGCCGAGGGTGTAGGGGTGGTGGGGATTGCCGTAGAGTTCGCGGGCCACTGCCGCCTCCACGATTTTGCCGGCGTACATTACGTTAACCCGGTCGGCGTAGCGGGCTACCACACCCAGGTTGTGGGTGATGATGACAACCGCCGTGCCCAGTTCGCGGGTCAGACGGGTCAGCAGTTCCAGGATCTGGGCCTGAATGGTCACGTCGAGGGCGGTGGTGGGCTCGTCGGCCAGGAGGAGCTTCGGGTTGCAGGAGAGGGCCATGGCGATCATCGCTCGCTGTCGCATGCCGCCGGAGAACTGATGGGGGTAGTCGGAGATGCGGGCCTCGGCTTCGGGGATGCCCACCATCTCCATGAGTTCGATGGCCCTCTTGGTGGCGCTGCGATGATCCATCCCCAGGTGCAGCTCCAGGCTCTCGGTGATCTGGCGGCCGATGGTGAGGACAGGGTTGAGGGAGGTCATGGGCTCCTGAAAGATCATGGCGATGCGGTTGCCGCGGATGTGGCGGATCTCCTTCTCATCGGCCTTCAGCAGGTCAGCGCCTTCGAAGATGATCTCGCCGCCGACGATCTTGCCCGGCGGATCGGGGATGAGCCTGAGGATGCACAGGGCGCTTACCGTCTTGCCGCAGCCGCTCTCTCCCACCAGACCGACGATCTCCCCCGGCTGTACATCGTAGTTGATGCCGTCGACCGCCTTGACCACACCGTCATCGGTGAAGAAGTAGGTCTTAAGGTCTTTGACCTGAAGTAGAGGAGGCATGTATTCTCCGTCAGTGCTTCGCGAATTCAGGATCCGTGGGGAAGGGGGGACTCGAACCCCCACGCCTCGCGGCACATGATCCTAAATCATGCTCGTCTACCAATTCCGACACTTCCCCCTCGGTGTGCGGCGGTACGACCGCCGCCGCAGCGCTCCTATCTTACCCACGAGCGCGAAGGATAGCAAGGTCGACTACCCCGCGCCAGCGTCGCTGTGAAGCCAGGAGATGGCGTGGGCCAGCAGGAGCCGGCGATCCGTGGGGGAACTCCCTCCCTAGCCCTGCACCGTCAGCTCGAACTCGGCAGGCATCGCCCATTCCTCGCCCTCCCACAGCACGAAGGAACCTGTCACACGTCCCTCTTTCAACGTCGCTTGCCAGGTGCCATCATCGGGAAGGGGAAACGTCTGGATGTCACAATCGCCCTCCTTCGGGTTGATCGGTCCGTGGAACTGCATGTCCAGCGTGAAGGGGCCACTGAACGAGCCTTCCACGACTCCCTGTTCCAGTGCCTGCAAGTCGGGCGAGTATGTGCCCTGGAAGGCGAAATGAAAGGTCCAAGTCGAAGGTCCGCACTCTGGGAAGGACATACACGATCGCAGCGCGTCCCCTTCGCCACTGGTGATCTCCCCGCCCTCAGCATTGAATCTGAGCGTTACGCTGTTCTGCTCCAGCGTGCACTCCTCATCCATGTCGCCGACACCGGTAACGAATGCTCCCACCGCCGTGACCTCTCCCGCCGCCGGAGTCGGCTCGGGCGTCTCCGTTGGCGTTGGCTCCGGCGTGGGCGTGGGGGTTGAAGTCGGCTCGGGCGTGGCCGTCTCCGTTGGTTCCGGTGTGAGCGTAGGCGTGGGCGTCTCTGCCGGCTCTGGGGTCATGACGGGCGTCTCCTCCGGCGTTGAGGTCTCTTCAGGGATAGGGATAGGGGTAGGCGTGGGCGTCGCGACTGGCGTCGCTGTACGACGCAGTTGAGGGTTCTCCAGGGCCACTCTGTTAACGAACGACTCTGTCAGGCGATCCCTCACACGAGCCCTGGCAGGATCGTCCGCGGCGCCAAGCAGAGCTCCCAGGTCGCGCCTGATCCTCTCTTCGAGCGCGGCGCGGCCTCCGGGGCCAGCGAGGCCCGAGGCGTATTCTCTCCATTCGCCCTGCAGGTCCTGCAGTCGTCGGCCGGCGTCCTCCGCTCGTTTCCACTTCTGGTGCTCCCTTTCGTACACCTGCGCCCTCAACTCGATTTCCTGAGTGGTCATCCAGCGCAAAGGCTCACAGGCCTCGAGATGTACCGCATCGAAGCCAACGCGATCCCCGAACGCTTCGCATCCGTGGAGGGAGTCGTAGTACGATTCAACTGCCTCATAGCAGCCGCCAAAAAGCTGGGGCGCGGGCGCCCACGGAGAGCGCACGTACAGGATGCCCAACGAGACCTCCGCCCGGCCCTCCACCTCCGAAAGGGCGGCCATGACGGCGTCCTCTTGCGCCGCAATCTCGTCGTACATCTCCAGTAGGCCGTCGAAGTCGGCCGTCTGAAGCTCGAGGGCAGGATCGAAGGGGGACTCGCTGAACCCGCCGGTGACGATTTCCAGGAACGTGTACTCAGCCAGTTCCACGTCGATCAGAAAGCTGGTGAGCGTGATCAGCGGCTCGGCCCGCTCCCCATTCGCTACGCCACTGGCCGCCTCAAAGTCTGCAGGGAAGTCCACAACGTCGTCATCCTCGATGTTCACCGACCCCAGGGAGATGACCACATCATCTTGGTCTAACGCCTCGATGTAGTAGAGCCCGGCTGGTAGCTCGAACGGATCCCGGCTGGGGTCGCCGATGTAGGCGCTCATCGCAGGGGAGCCCTCGTCCAGGCGGAAGGCGACGGCCAGAGCGGCAGCCTCCTCCTCCCCGTCGCCGCCGCAGCCGCTGAGCAGAGAGGTCAGGCCGATCAGCGTCAGCATAAGAATGCCCAGCCGCTTCATCGTTTATTCTCCTTAGGCCGCCTTGTTTCCGGTTGGCCATACGAGACCCGCATCGCCCGCTCATGCTGGCCGCAGGCAGGAGGGCTGGCAAGGGAAGGAGCTAGCGGCCGGTCGTCACGACCTAAGACCAGGCGATAGAGTCGGCTGGCCGCGCTAGTCTTCTAGGATCTGTTCCTGTGAGTACACGTTCAGCGGTCCGAAGTACTCCCACTTGCCCTTGCCATCCTCCACCACAGCCCGCAGAAACCTGCCCCCCTGCAAGCCTGTGTGGTCGGTATCGGAGAAGGAGATGTCCACTCCCTCGATGAACAGGTCGCTCTTGAAGCCCTGGATGGACTCCAGTGAATCCATTAGGCCTTCGCGGGTGAGGTTGTCACAGGCCCCCTTGAGCGCCTCCACCGCCACTTCTCCCAGCGTGTGGGCATAGACGGTGAAGTTGGTGGGCTCGGGTCCGCCGTACTCCTCCATGATCCGGTAGTGCTCGGCCACCGCTGGGTCATCGGTCCAGCTCGCCAGCCTCATGGATTGGGAGGTAATCGCTCCTTCCATAAGGTCGGGCGTGACGAACTGGAACATCATGTCGTCGGAGTTGTTGTAGCCCAACATCCATTGGGGGTGCCAGTCGAGGCGGTTGGCGTTATTAATGCCCTGAGCGGTGAAGCCGGGGGTGGCAAGGGTGACGACTACCTCAGCGCCGTCGTTCTTCATGTTGGACACCTGAGAGGCGATGGAGACCGCCGTGATCTCGTAGATCTGGTCGGAGACGATCTCGTTCTTGTCGGGGTCCAGGCCTTCCTTGAGTCCTTCCAGTTGGTCAGTGCCCATGATGAGGTTCGGGCGGAGGATGGCCACCTTCGCGCCGGGTAGGTTTTCGGAGATGTACTGGCCCATGAAGAATCCTTCGGTCCTGTAGCTGGGGATCATCTGGACGGTCCAGGGGTGCCCCTCGGGGTCGGAGCCGAACATGTGAGAGCCGGCGGAGATCAGGATGTCGGGCACACCCTTCTCGTTCAGGTACTCCCAGGTGCCGGGATGGGGAGAATCGCCCAGGGAACCGACCATGGCGAACACCTCATCCTGCTCCACAAGCTTCCGCACCACTTCGATGGCTCTGGCCGGGTCGTCCTGGTTGTCCTCTACCTTGTAGACGATCTTGCGGCCGCAGACACCTCCTTCGGTGTCGTTGATGTACTTGAAGTAGGCTTCTGTGGCCTGGGGGATCGTGGCGTAAACCGCCCCGAACGCGCCAGCAAGGGGCACATCGGCTCCCAGGAGTATCTCCGTATCGCTGATGCCGGGCCCCACTGCCCCCGTCGGCGTGGGCGTCTCGTCCGCTGTGGCCGTGGGCGTGCCCTCAGGAGTGGGGGTCGCCTCCTCTTCTTCCTCGCAGGCCACCAGCAGTAGGAGCGATAGCGTTGCAAGGACGAGGAATACCAACCAGACTTTGCGTAGGTTGTGCACGGTTGCTTTGGCCTCCTTTCGGCAGTTCGCTGTCCTCCCACGTAAGGGAGGATGAAGGTAGCCACATGCTACTACTGAAGGCGGATGCTAGCAAGAGGAGGAGTTGGTTCTTTGCCCGGCTGATGCCGCCACTGCCTCGGGCGTCAGGCACAGGGGTGTACACGTTGGCCAGGGAGCTTTGTTCGTTCAAATCCGCTTCGAGGCTTCCGGAATCGCACCCGTTCCAAACTTGGGCGAAAGATGGGTACTTTCCGACGTAGACGGTATGTTCCGTACCGGCTGAGAATGGGGGATGGAAGGACAAGAATCGCATCAGTGATGGTGTGGAGAAGGAGAGGGAAATGACAAGTAAGGCTGAGAAGCAGTCGCCGGTTGAGCAGCAGTCGAGGGGCATGGCCGAGTGGGTTACGCTCTATCAGACGTACAACGCCATCTTCAAGGCGGCCGAGCTGGCCCTATTGCCTCACAATCTGTCGCTTCCTCAGCTACACCTGTTGCGGGTTCTGAAGGAAGACGGGGACATGCTGACCACCGGCGAGATCGGTCGGGCAATGGTCAAGGCCAGCCAGACCATCACCGGGCTCGTGGACAGGCTGGAAGAGCCCGGCTTGGTGGAACGTGTCTTTGACCGGAGCGATCGCCGCAAGACCTGGGTCCGCATGACTGTGAAGGGCGAGCGCAAGCTCCAGGAGGCGGCGCCAGCAGCTGATCGTCTGGTCGAGGAGCTCTTCTCTGCCCTGACAGATAAGGAACTCCGGGAGTTGGAGACCACAACAGACAAGCTGCGGGCTGTAGCGATGGATAGGCTTGCCGAAGCCCTTGGCCGGCCGGCCTTCTAACATGCCAGCCTGGCGATCCTAGATTCGCGTAGCCTCCGGTTCTACAAGTGCGGCCGCCACCCCCACGGCGGCCGCACCCGCTCTATTGTCCACGCCCAACTTGTCGAGGATCTGCGCTACATGCCTCTCGACGGTGCGGCGACTTATGACAAGTGTTCTGGCGATGTCCTCGTTTGTTCGGCCGGAGGCAATGTGTCTTAGGACCTCCCTTTGCCTGGACGTCAGCAGAACTCCGTGTCCCGGGAGCGGCTTGACCAAGGCGATGATGCAGTGTGGTTTTCCCTGCCTTTCGCGGATCAGGTGCATGCGCATCTCGATGTGAAAGATCGTGCCGTCCCTGTGGAGGCGGCTGTACACTCCTGTGGCTTGGCCCTCAGCCAGGGTGCGAGCAACTACTTTCCTTCTCTCTTCTCGCCCAGCTTCAGGAACCACTCGGTCCACGGTGCCGCCTATCATTTCCTGTCTGCTCCATCCGCTCAGTTGCTCGGAGGCCCGGTTCCAGAACTGAACGCGGCCATCGAGGTCCAAGGCGACAACCGCGACGTCTAGAACGTCCAGCATGCCCTCCAGGCATTCCGGTGGTGTCAGAACGCTCATAGCTTCGTTTTGCCGCCGCCTGATCTGGCAACGGCTCGTTCACCAGCGCAGG
>LJUA01000054.1 GCA_001303545.1 Dehalococcoidia bacterium SM23_28_2 | reverse complement strand
CATGCCCGACGTCTACGGCCAGGGCGACTTCGACCTGGTGGGGTTCATCGTGGGCGTGGTCGAGCGGGGCCAGATCATCGACGGCAGCACCATCCGCGCGGGCGATGTGCTCCTCGGCCTGCCCTCCAGCGGCCTGCACACCAACGGCTATTCGCTCGCCCGCAAGGTGTTCGGCGTGGGCCTCCGCAGCTACCCCGGCCTGGAAGGCACGCTGGGGGAGGCGTTGCTGGCACCCCACCGCTGCTACTACAATGAACTCAAGCCGGTCTTGGGCAGGCTGAAGGGCATCGCCCACATCACCGGCGGGGGCATACCGGGCAACCTCCCCCGCATCCTACGTGAGGGCCTAGCCGCCCGCCTGCGGCGGGGAAGCTGGCCGGTGCCGCCCATCTTCCGCCTGATCCAGGAGCGGGGCAAGGTGGCCGAAGAGGAGATGTACCGCACGTTCAACATGGGCCTGGGGCTGATAGTGGCCTGCGCCCCCGAGGACGCGGAGGCCGTGCGCGCCCAACTGCCCGAGGCGCTGGCGGTGGGAGAGGTCATCGCCCAGAAAGGTGAACCGCGGGCGGTAATCGCCTAGGAGCGCTGGCATATGCCCAACTTCCGCATCTACTACGTTGCCCGTAGGCCGCACGGTATCCAGCTCGATTCCGAGTACACCCGCTCGATGGAGGAGCCCCGCGGCCTCCTCCGGCACGGCGAGATGAACTGGGAGGAGGACATCGAGGCCAGGAACCCGCGGGAGGCCCTGCGCATATTCTTCGAGGAGCACCTGGAGCGTCAATCGGACCTGGCGTATATTGATGAGGAGGGCCGCACGCAGCGCCCCCATCGCTTCGACGACTTCGACCCCGACCGCACCTACGTGTGGACGGAGGACGACAGGCTCATGGAGTTCCAGGGCATCGAGAACCTGGAGGGCGGCCTCGTGCCCTGCCCCCTTTGCGGCGGCAGCGGCGAGGTGACCCCCGAGGTAGCCAAAGAGTTCGAGGAGATCGAAGAGGAAGGCGAGGAGTACTATCGGTGAGAGCGATCATCAGCGTTTCCGATAAGACAGGCGTTGTCGACTTCGCCCGCGGGCTGGCCGAGCTGGGCTTCGAATTGCACAGCACCGGCGGCACCCACAAGGCCATAGCCGAGGCGGGAGTCGCCGTCGCCAGCGTGTCCAAGCTCACCGGCTTTCCCGAGATCCTGGACGGGAGGGTGAAGACGCTCCACCCGGCGGTGCACGGAGGCATCCTCGCCCGCCGCGACCGGCCCTCGCACCTGGAGGAGTTGGCCAAGAGCGGCATCGGCGCCATCGACCTGGTGGCCGTCAACCTCTACCCCTTCGTGCAGACGGTGACCAAGCCCGGCGTGACCCTCGAAGATGCCCTGGAGAACATCGACATCGGCGGCCCGACCATGATCCGCGCCGCCGCCAAGAACTTCCCCCACGTGCTGGTGATCGTCGACCCCGCCGACTACGGCTCGCTGCTCGACCTCCTGCGAGCCGGAGACGTGCCCCTGGAGGAGCGCCAGCGGCTGGCTCTCAAGGCCTTCCAGCACGTCGCCTCCTACGACACAGCCATCGCCCAGTACCTGCGAGCGGAGGAGGAAACCTTCCCCCAGCAGCTCACCATCCCCCTGCGCAAGCTGTTCGACGTCCGCTACGGTGAGAACCCCCACCAGCGGGCGGCCGTCTATCGCGAGGAGAGCGTCCGCTGGGGAGGACGGACGTGGGGTATCGCGTCCGCCGAACAGCTCCACGGCAAACAGCTTTCCTACAACAACTTCCTGGACGCCGACGCCGCCTGGCGGGCCTCCTTGGATTTCCCCGAGCCCACGGCGGTGGTCGTCAAGCACACCAACCCCTGCGGCCTGGCCTGTCACTCGGACCTGGCCGAGGCCTACCGCCGCGCCCTCTCCGGCGACCCCGTCTCCGCCTACGGAGGGATCGTCGCCGTCAACCGAGAACTCACCGGCGAGGCGGCGGAAGAGATCGGCAAGACGTTCTACGAGATCGTCATCGCCCCTGCCTTCTCAGAGGAAGCCTTGACCACCCTCCAGAAGAAGAAGAACCTGCGCCTCCTCCAGCTAGACGAGAGGGCGGCCGTCGGCTGCGCTACCGCCCTGGAGTACCGGCGGGTCTCCGGCGGCTTCCTCGCCCAGGAGCCCGACGCCTACCTGGACGACGCCATCGAGCTGAAGGTGGTGACCAAGCGCGCTCCCACTGAGGACGAACTGGCCGACCTGCGCTTCGCCTGGAAGATAGTCAAGCACGTCAAGTCCAACGCCATCGTCGTGGTCAAAGACCGCACGCTGTTGGGCATGGGCGCCGGCCAGCCCAACAGGGTGACCAGCGTACATCTGGCCCTGCGGCGGGCCGAAGAACGAGCCAGCGGTGCCGTCCTGGCCTCCGATGCCTTTTTCCCCTTCCCCGACGGCGTCGAGCTGGCCTCCGACGGCGGCGTCACTGCCGTCATCCAGCCCGGCGGCTCCATCCGCGACCAGGAGGTCATCGAGGCGGCGGATGCCCGGGGCATGGCGATGGTCTTTACCGGCATTCGTCACTTCAGGCATTGAGCCATGGCTAACGTCGACGTCGTCATCCCTGTCTACAACGAGGAGCACGTCCTCGCCCAGAGCGTGGATACCCTGCGCCGCTTTCTGAGCGAGGGCTTCGCCCATCAGTGGCGCATCCTCATCGCCGACAACGCCTCCACCGACAACACCCTGGCGGTAGCCCAAGGGCTGGCGGAGAAGCACGCGGACGTGGCCTCCCTCCATATCCCCCAGAAGGGCCGGGGTCGGGCGCTGAAAGCGTCCTGGCTGGGCAGCGCAGCCGATGTCGTCAGCTACATGGACGTAGACCTCTCCACCGAGCTGGAGGCCTTCCCGCCCCTCATCGAGGCCATCGCCAGCGAGGGCTACGAGGTCTCCTTCGGCAGCCGCCTGTCGCCGGCCTCCGATACCCACCGCTCCCTGAAGCGCCAGTTCATCTCCCGCGGCTACAACCTGATGATCAAAGCCCTGTTCTTCACCCGCTTCTCGGATGCCCAGTGCGGCTTCAAGGCCGTCAGCCGGCGAGCGGTTCAGGAGCTGGTGCCCCTGATAGAGAACAACGAGTGGTTCTTCGATACGGAGCTCCTGATCCTGGCCGAGAAGTCCGGCTATCCGGTGAAGGAGATCCCCGTGCGCTGGCTGGAGGACCCCGATACGCGGGTGAACATCCGCAAGACTGTCTGGGAGGACATCCGCGGTCTCGCGCGCCTCCGCCTGCGACGCCCCTGGCGAGCGGTTAAGGCCAGGGCGTAACCGACTTTCCATCGGCCTGGCCAAGCGTCCTGATATCCCTCATCCGACAGCCGCCGTCGCGGGGCTTGCGGCCAGGAGCGCAATGGTCTAAGATGTTCGCGCCGCAGGGGAGCGGCCATCTTTTTAAGTGTTGCCAGCGGGAGTCCAATGTCCAGGGAATTAAGCGTAGCGATCGTGGGGGCCACCGGGCTAGTGGGTCGGGAGCTGGTCAGATTGCTCTTCCAGCGCCACTTTCCCATCAAGGCTCTGCGCCTGCTGGCCTCCTCCCGCTCCCAGGGAAAGAAATTGCTGGTGGGCGAACAAGAGATAGAGGTCCAAGAAACCAGCAACAACTCCTTTGCCGGCGCGGATATCGCTTTCTTCGGGGCCACGCCGGAGATATCACGGAACCTGGTGCCGGCGGCCGTCAAGGCAGGGGCGGTAGTGATCGACGATAGCCCCGTCTGGCGGATGGAGCCAGATGTGCCGCTGGTGGTGCCGGAGGTCAACGGCGACGACCTTGAGCAACATCGAGGCGTTGTCGCCATCCCCAACTCCTCCACCACCCCCGTAGTGCTGGCCCTCTGGCCAATCCATCAGGTCAACCCCATCAAGCGCGTCATCGTCGACACCTACCAGGCGGTCTCCGCTACCGGCGCTCGCGCCGTCGCTGAGCTGACGGAGCAGGCGCGGGCGGTGCTCGACGGCAAGAACGTCATGCCTCACGTCTATCCCCACCAGATCGCCTTCAACCTTCTGCCGGAGATCGATGTGTTCCTGGACAACGGCTACACCAAGGAAGAGTGGAAGATGGTTCAAGAGACGCGCAAGATCATGCACGAACCCGAACTTGCGATCTCGGCCACCTGCGTACGAGTGCCAGTATTTGTCGCTAATAGTGCGGCGGTACACGTGGAGCTGAGCCACTCCATGTCCGCGGACGAGATACGGAACCTCCTCCGGGAGGCGCCAGGTATCACCGTTCAGGACGAGCCCAGCATCAGCCTCTACCCTCAGCCCTGGACGGCCGCTGCCCGCGATAGCACCTTCGTGGGCCGCATCCGCCAGGATGTCTCCCATCCCAATGGCTTCGCCATGTGGGTGGTGTCCGACAACCTGCGCAAGGGGGCGGCTCTCAACTCCATCCAGATCGGCGAAGACCTGATTGCCCGCAATCTGATATAGGGGAGGTTTACGATGGCGGAGCTGGGACGACTGCTGACAGCTATGGTCACCCCCTTCAGTGAGAAGGGAGAAGTCGACTACGCGCAGGCTAAGCGTCTTGCCAGTGCCCTTCTTGACTCAGGCAGCGAAGGCCTGGTGATCGGCGGCACCACCGGCGAGACGCCCACGCTCTCCCACGAGGAGAAGCTGCGGCTGTTCGCCGAGGTAAAGGAAGCGATAGGCAACCGCGGCGTGGTGGTCGCCGGCACCGGCAACTACAACACCGCCGAGAGCATCGAGCTCTCCCGCGAGGCGGAAAAGGTGGGCGTGGACGGCCTCCTCCTGACGGTGCCCTACTACAACCGGCCGACCCAGGAAGGCCTCTTCCGCCACTTCGAGGCGATCGCCAAGAGCGCCAGCCTTCCCTGCATCCTCTACAACATCCCCGGGCGCACCGGCACCAACATGACGGCGGAGACGACCATACGCCTGTCGCGCATCCCGAACATCGTGGGGGTGAAGGAGGCCAGCAGCAACTTCGGCCAGATCGCCGCCATCATCCAGGACGCCGAGAAGGGCTTCCGCGTCTGGAGCGGCAACGACGGCGACACGCTGCTCATCCTTACCCTCGGCGGCTACGGGGTGATCTGCGTCATCTCCCACCTGGCCGGCCTCCAGATGAAGCAGCTCATCGAGAGCTTCCTGGCGGGACGAACGGATGAGGCGTCGAGCATCCATCGCAGGCTGTTGCCCCTCAACAACGCCCTGATGACCCTGTCCACCAACCCCATTCCCATAAAGTACGCCCTGAACCAGGTTGGCTTCCGAGTGGGGCCGCCTCGCCTGCCGCTGGTGGAGCCGGATGAGGCCACGGGCGAGAAGATCATGGCCGAGGTGCGCCGCCACCACATCGACCTGCCGGTCTAGGGCGCACTAGATCCGCTGACCCTGAACGGGCGGTAGAGACGAAGGCGGACAGCGCCTCAGATGATGGGGTTGATGATGACCGCCTGCTCGCGCTGGGGGCCCACGGACACCATGTCTATCGGGCAGCCCACAAGCTCCTCGATGCGCTTGATGTAGGATCGGGCCTGCGGCGGCAGGTCTTTGAAGGCCCGGCACTCCTTGGTGTCCTTTTGCCAGCCGGGTAGCTCCTCGTAGATGGGCTCCACCCGCATGAGCGCCCTCGTGCTGCTGGGGAAGATCTTGGTGACCTTGCCGTCCAGACGATAGGCTGTGCACACCTTGATGGTGGGATAGTCATCGAGCACGTCCAGGCGAGTCATGACCATCCCGGTCAGATTATTGAGGCGCCGAGTATACCGGCTGGCCACCGCATCGAACCAGCCACAACGGCGAGGCCGGCCAGTGGTGGCCCCATACTCATGTCCCCGCTCGCGCAGGGTGTCGCCCTCCTCGCCCATGAGCTCAGTGGGCATAGGCCCGTTGCCCACCCGCGTCTGATAGGCCTTGTAGACCGCCAGCACCTTCGATATCTGGGTGGGGCCGATGCCGAGCCCAACGCCAGCGCCCGCGGCCATGGAGGAGGGCGTCGCGGAGGTCACGAACTCGTAGGTCCCAGCATCGAGGTCAAGAAGCGTGCCCTGCGCCCCCTCCATAAGAATGGTCTCGCCCCGCTCCAGTGCGTCCTGCACCAGCTCCGCAGTCTCGGTGACGAAGGGCGCGATCCTGGCGGCGTACTCCGAGTAGGTGGAATATACCTCGTCGAACGACAGGGGCTCCGCTCCGTAGACCTTCTCCAGGAAGGCGTTCTTGTAGGGCAGGGCGAAGGACAGGCGCTCGCGAAAGCCCTCGGGGTCGATTAGATCGGCCATGCGGATGCCTGCGCGCGCCACCTTGTCGGAAAAGCAGGGCCCCACGCCTCGGGCGGTCGTGCCGATCGCCCCCTTGCCTCGCAGCTCCTCGTCCAGGCGGTCGATCATCAGGTGCCAGGGCATAATGATCTGGCAGCGCCCACTGATGCGCAAGTTGTCGAAGGTCACCCCCCGCGACTGCAGGTCGTCGATCTCCTCCAGGAGCACCTTGGGGTCGATGATCACGCCGTTGCCGATGACACAAACCTTGTCCGGATAGAAGATGCCCGCCGGCACTAGATGAAGCCGGCTCTCGCCGAATTCGTTGACTACGGTATGGCCGGCGTTGTTGCCTCCCGAGTAGCGGGCCACGATGTCCGCCTTGCGCGCGACGAGGTCCACAACCCGGCCCTTGCCTTCGTCTCCCCATTGACCGCCAATGATAATGACTACTGGCATAACTTTCCGCCAGAGACCAATGAGCTCTCGGCCTAAGGGCCCCTGGCGGCTCCTCTCCTTTCGTTTTGTTTCTTACCCGCGGCGAGTATAGCAAGAAAGGAAACCTGCTGCAAAGAGGCGCGGCTTTCCGCCAGACATCCCCCAGTTCGCCCCCACCGCCCGGCGGGCAGATCGATTCGTCTGTGTTGGTTTGGTCGGGGTTCAGCGTACGGGGGCAGTTGTCACAGATGATCAGCTCCAGGCGCGATCGCCCGGCTCCCTGGGCCCAAGGGAGAGACAAGACGCCTTCTGACCGACGAGCACACTTTGTTCTGTTATGCAGCTTGCGGGAACACGTCCACGAAATAGGAGGACACTCAGTCCAAGCGCACGGAGCCGGTCCACAATGTCGTTGCCGTAGTAGCGGTAGACCAGCGTGTGCTCAGCGTGGTACTCGGGCGGTGCCAGAAAGACGTCTTCATCGCCGCGCGCCTCGACAAGGACGCGCGTTTTCTCCAGTTCACCAATCGCCGGTACCTGAAGGATGAAGTATCCTCCCGGCCTGAGGGCCCGTGCGATCTCGGAGAACCCGGATACGTCGTCTCGAACGTGTTCAAAGACGTCCGAGGAAAGGACGATATCGATGCTCTCGTCCCGCAGGGGAAGGCTCGCCACGTCGGCGAGCAGGCCTTCCTCCGCCACCCCTTCGTAGATCAGATTGAGATAACGGAAGGCAGTCCGCAGGAACCTCGGGTGACCTCGATACCCGGATGTCTCGAGCAGGGTCATCGCAGGGCTAGGCTTCCATGCCGCCAGGGGAACCGAGAACCCCAGGCACAGTCCCAGCGCGAATACCAGCATGCGATCGCGGCTAATGGACCCACACGACGCGCATACGTAGCTCTCCCGCGGATGGTAAGCAGTTGAATGCGCAAAGCCCTTCCCGGACCCGCATACGTTGCAGTGGGGACCAGCGTCGATACCCGACTCCATGACAGCTTCTACCGCTCTAGTCCCCGCGAGAGGAGCCGCCGCACCTTCCCGACCCGCTTCTACATTGCGTCCTTGAGGGTGGCCAGGAACTCGGCGTTGTTCTGAGTCTTGTTCAGCCGCTCGAGGATCAGTTGAGTGGCGTCTTTGCCGCTGCCGCCATCGGCGTTCACCAGGGCGAGCATCCGCCGCAGGAGCATCACCTGCCTGTAGGTGTCCTCATCAAACAGGAGGTCATCGCGGCGAGTGCTGCTACGTGTGACATCGATGGCCGGAAAGATGTGCTTCTCGGAGAGGCGCCGGTCGAGGTGTATCTCCATGTTGCCGGTGCCCTTGAACTCCTCGTAGATCACCTCGTCCATGCGGCTACCGGTGTCGATCAGGCAGGTGGCAACGATCGTCAGGCTGCCGCCCTCCTCGGTGTTGCGGGCGGTGCCAAAGAAGCGCTTGGAGGGATGAAGCGACGCCGGATCGATACCCCCCGACAGAGTGCGACCGCTGGGAGGTACAGCCAGGTTGTAGGCGCGGGTGAGGCGAGTGATGCCGTCCAGCAGAACGACCACGTCCTTGCCGCACTCCACCAGCCGCTTGGCCCGCTCCAGGCCCATCTCCGCGACCCGCGTCTGATCCTCCACGGCATCATCGAAGGTGGCCGCCACCACCTCCGCCTCCTCCACTGTGCGCCGCCAGTCGGTCACCTCCTCCGGCCGCTCGCCGATGAGAAGGACCATCACATGGATATCCTCATAGTTGGTGATGGTCGCCCTGGCGATGCTCTTGAGGAGCATCGTCTTGCCCGCCTTCGGCGGCGAGACGATCATCCCCCGCTGGCCGTGACCGATGGGAGCCACCAGGTTCACCAGGCGAGCCGACAGCGCCTTCGGATTCGTCTCCAGATTGATCAGCTTGTCGGGGAAGACAGGCGTGAGCGCCCCGAAGTGGGGCCGATTCCTGGCAATCTCCGGATCGATGCTATTGATCGCCTCTACCCGCAGCAGGCCGTAGTACTTCTCGCTGTCCTTGGGCGGCCGCACCTGCCCTGTGACGTAGTCGCCGGTCCTCAGGCCAAAGCGGCGGATCTGCGACTGCGAGACGTAGACATCGCCAGCGCCCGGGCGGAGGCCGTCGCCCCGCAGAAAGCCGTAGCCCTCATCCACGATCTCCAGGACGCCTCCCGCCAGCAGATTGCCTTGCTGCTCGGCACGGGCCTGAAGGATGCGGAAGATGAGGTCCTGCTTCCTGAGCGAGGTGTGGCCGGTGACGCCCAGATCCTTGGCCACCTCCATCAGCTCTTCGCGGGTCTTAGCCTCCAGTTCGGCTAGGTTCATGGTGATCTCCTGTGCAGCCTAGGCTCGCGAATGTCGCTCGCACAATGGGGAAATGTCATTCTGTAGCAAAAGAGGCACTTTCAGTGTACTGCAAGTCCGACCGCAACGCAAGTGCCTGCACTCATCCACCAGCCCGTCAATCCAGGCCGATGAGCTTGTCCAGGCCCACTATCAGCTCCTGGCGCTTCATCACCTCTTTGATCGCCAGGAGCACGCCGGGCATGAAGGACTCGCGGCTGGTGGTATCGTGGCGAATGGTGAGGGTCTGCCCCAGGGTTCCCAGGATCACCTCTTGATGGGCGACCAGCCCCGGCAGCCGCACACTGTGGATGGTGATGCCGTCAAGAAGACCGCCGCGCGTGCCCTCCAGCGTCTTCTTCGCCGTGGAAAGATGCTCGAAGGAACGCCCGCGCACGGAGAGCATCGCCCGCGCCGTAGCCAGAGCTGTGCCGGAAGGGGCATCGGCCTTCTTCTCATGATGGAGCTCGATGATCTCCGCGTAGTCGAAATGGCGACCGGCCAGCTTGGCCAGGTGGATCATGAGCACAGCGCCGATGGCAAAATTGGCGGCCAACACCGCCCCCAGTTGCCTTTGGCGGCACTCTCGCTCCAGCTCCGCCATGAACTCATCGGAGAGGCCGGTGGTGCCGCTGACAAACCGCGCACCTGCGTCCAGAGCAGCGCGCGCTGCTATCGGCGTCCACTCAGCGTTGGTGAAGTCGACAACCACCTCCGGGCGCGTCCGAGCCAGCAGCGCAGTCGCATCTGCACTCAAAGGCACCAAACCGGAGCTGTCGGGAAGGGAAAGGAACTCCTCTGAGGAAAACTTCTCCACCACGCCCACCGGCTCCAGGTCGGGGTCTCGACAGACGGCCAGGAGAACCTCCCGGCCCATGTTGCCGGTGCCGCTGATCAGTACCCTGATAGCCACCTGGAATACCTCCTGATGGCAGGGCGGAGGCCTGCCTTACTACCGCCTGCCCTGAAGAGGACGAGGCGGCGGAGGCGGGCCCG
>LJUA01000053.1 GCA_001303545.1 Dehalococcoidia bacterium SM23_28_2 | reverse complement strand
GAGATCGCCCTGGGGTCCGACGAAAACGATGGCGGCCCGCCGCACGAGACGCCGGAGTCCTACGTGGTGGACATGACGGTCAATGCGGCCGAGAACCCGCCGGGAGCAGGGCCCCAGACCTGCACCAACTACACCTACTACGACGTCACCCAGGCCCACCCTGCCGATCCTCACCAGAACGGTGCGCCGTATCCTGGTCCCGGGGTGGATGACGACGGCGACACCATGGTCAACAACGCTGACAGGTGCAGCGGCGGCAACAACGCCGACGAAGACGCCGACGGCACCGTCAACGACGGCTGCCCGGTGAGCGGCGCAACAAGCGAGGGCACCGACTGGTGCGGTGGGGGAGCCGGCGACGCCGTCGATCAGGACGGCGACACCACGGCCGACGATGGCTGCCCGGGCGGGCCGCCGGTGAACGGCATCTCCGAAGCAGCCGACCACTGCAACGACGTCGTCGACGACGACCTCCTCGATGCTGATGGCGAGGTCAACGACGGCTGCCCAGTGGTGCTCGCCAGCGGCGAGGACCTCGACCCCGGCTGCATCTGCCCGGGCGGCGACGCCGACTGCGACGGCGTACTCGACGGCCCCGACAACTGCGACAACGACTACAACCCGACGCAGTTGGACACCGACGCCGACACCCAGGGCGACGCCTGCGACATCGACGAAAGAACGTCTGCGACCCGGCCAACTTCGACCTGAACACCACGGCCGCCTCCGCTGGCGTGATCAACATCCTGGACGTCCTGATGTTCTCCAACGCCATCATGGGGCAGGCCTGCAACCCGGCGGTCAACTACTCGGTATGTGAGCCGATTTACCGGTAGAGTAGTCCTAATCCGTAGGCTGAGCCATCAGGCAGTGCGTACGGAATAGGCTTAGTTAGCGAGACCCCCTCCGGGGCCCCTCGCCGGTTGACGGTGAGCGTGGCCTCGGAGGGGGTCTTGCCTATGTTCGCGACTTCTTCTTCCTTCGCCGTTCCTTGAGTTCCTTGAACTCGACCACGGGTCGGTAGGCGACGTCTACGTCCATCTGGGCGCCGCTGAAGACGGTCACCAGTTCAGGGGATAGGCCTTTGTTCACCAGCGTCTCGATGAGGGCCGCCGCTTCCCCTGGGTCGTCGAAGGCGCGTGCCTTGGACCAGTCATCTTTGCTCTGGTCGGAAACGACGATCAGGATGGCCGACGCCCTGCCGTTCGCTTGCTGGGGCGGCTGCTCTGCGGCTGATGCCGTGTACCATTGGCCATCTGCACGCTCGCGGGCCCACTCCGGCAGCTGTGGCATAAGGTTCTGGCCCTCTTGGGCATCCTCAGAGCTGTCGTTTGCGCGCACATCTATCCCCGCTCACTGTCCGGCCGTCAGTGACGTGTGGTCCCTTCCCTTGGTACTTGAGCGCTGTTTATTAGTCCGCCGGCTCTTCGCTGGTCTTCAAGCGGACTACCGCACGGTAGCTTAGGTGAACGTTTAGCTGGGTGCAGTTGAAGACGGTGAGCCGCTGGGGATCGAGGCCATCTTCCACGAGGGTCTCGACAAACTGCCCGGCGGCCTGGAAGTCCTCGAACAGGTGGGCCTCGCCAGCCTCATTCGTGCCTTCTTCGTGGGCAACAACGATTATCCTTGACGACGGCTCGAACTTGGCTTCCTCGGTTGCCCTTGGTGGCGTTGGCGTCTCCCTTTCCACTTCTTGGACGGGTTTCGCCTCGCTTGTCGCTCCGTTTCCCTCAAGGGCCTCCGCTCTGTCGCGAGCCCAATCCAGCACCTGCGCCGTCAGGTCTTCCTTCTCTTTGACAGGCTCCGAGCTATGGTTCCTCAGCAGATCCACCTCGCTCACCCCCACCGAAACGGCGGCAGCAATCACAAGCTTACCATTAAATAGACGCGAATCGGCGCGATTATGTTAACAACCCTGCTGGCTCGACGGCGAGAAGGTTGGCGCAAGAAGCGGCGTTGCCGCGCTGCTTAGCGAGTGCTAGAATGCTATGCTGAAGCAGGCTCGTTCCTGGGGGTGGCTCGCCGAGGGCCGTATTCTTCGGCCCTCGTTGTACGTTCAGGTAGTTGGTGATGCACCGGCATTGGGGCTTACGCTGGCTGAAGAGGGGCGAGCCTTGGCCCGGGGAGGAGAAGGAGTAGCCCATGCTCACCACCGTCGTTGGCAACTACCCTAAGATACCCAATAGACCACGGCCGGCCAGGCTGCGGGCTGCCATCGCTCGCTTCGAGCGGGGGGAGATAGGCGAGGATGAGCTGCGGGGGGTGGAGGATGAGGTGACCATCGAGGTGATCGAGGAGCAGGTGGAGGCCGGCATCGACATCGTCACCGACGGTCAGATCCGTTGGGAGGACGACCAGACCTACTTTGCCCGCCGGATGGATGGTTTCACCATCGACGGCCTCATTCGCTACTTCGATACCAACACCTACTATCGGCAGCCGGCAGTCACCGGCGCTGTCCAGTGGCGTGAGCCGGTCACGGTCGAGGACTATCGCTTCGCTGCTGCCCACAGCTCACAGCCGGTGAAGGCCCCGGTCACCGGCCCCTACACGCTGGCCGCGCTCTCGACCAGCGAGCACTACAGCAGCTTCGGCGAGCTGGTGCTGGCTCTCGCTCGGGAGCTGCGGCAGGAGGTGCTGGCCCTTGAGCGAGCGGGGGCGCCCATTATCCAGGTCAACGAGCCGGCCATACTCAAGCGGAAGGAGGACTTCCCGCTCCTTCATCAGGCTCTCGGAGAGATGATGGAGGGGGTGACGGCTGAGGCCCATCTCTATACCTGGTTCGGCGATATCGAAGGCCTCTTCCCTCAAGTCCTGGAGCTCCCCTTTTCCGCTATCGGTCTGGACTTCGTGATGGGGCCGGCCAACTACGAGGTCCTGAGGAGGGGCCGCTTTACCAAGAAGCTGGGCCTCGGTATCATCGATGCTCGCAATACGAAGCTGGAGACGGTCGAGCAGATCGTGGATCGCATCCAGCGGGTGAGCGATGCTGTGGCGCCGGAGAGCCTTTATGTCAATCCGAGCTGTGGCCTGGAGTACCTCCCGCGGGAGGTAGCACAGGCGAAGCTGGCTCGCATGGCGGAGGGTGTTCGGCGAGCGCAGGAGGTGCTGAGGTGACCAAGGGTCTACTTACCACCACTGTTGGTAGCTTCCCCAAGCCAGACTATCTGACGCGAGCCCGTAACCAGTTCTCCCTGGGCAAGATCGGCCGAGAGGAGCTGGCCGCTTTGGAGCGTCAGGCAACGGCAGAGGTGATTCGGCTCCAGGAGGAGATAGGCCTGGACATCCTGGTGCACGGTGAGATGGAGCGGGGCGACATGGTTGCCTACTTCGCTGAGCTGCTCACCGAGAGCATGGCCATCAGCGGACTGGTGCGCTCCTATGGCAATCGCTATTACCGGAAGCCTATCATTATCGGCAAACTCCGCTGGCAGGGCCCGATGACGGTTGAGATGTGGCGCTACGCCCAGGGCTTGACCGACAAGCCGGTCAAGGGGATGCTCACCGGCCCCTACACCATGGTCGACTGGTCGTTTGATGAGTACTATGACTCGCGGCGAGAGGCTGTGCTGGACATGGCGGGCGTCATCCACCAGGAGGCGATGGAGCTGGAGAAGGCCGGCGCCCGCTACATCCAGGTGGACGAGCCGGCGGCCTCCACTCGGCCGGAGGAGATGGCGCTTGTCTCGCAGGGCCTGGCGGTGGTTACCGAGGGGCTCAAGGCGAAGACCATCAGCCACGTGTGCTACGGCGACTTCGCCAAGGTCTTCGACCAGATCGTCGATCTGCCCGTAGACCAGCTCGACATCGAGGCGGCCAACAGCGACTACGATCTGCTGGAGCTGTTTCGTCGTCATCCCTTCGACAAGGAGGTGGCTCTGGGTGTTGTGGATGTGCACGACCACAGATTGGAGACGGTGGAGGAGGTCAAAGAAGGCATCCGCAGGGGCCTGGAGGTGCTGCCGCTCGAACGGCTGTATATCGATCCCGACTGCGGGCTCAAGACGCGCACCTGGGAGGAGGCGGCGGCCAAGCTGCGGGTGATGGTGCAGGCGGTGCGTGAGGTTAAGGGCGAGCTGGGGCTTGAGAGCTAGGCTAGGGTGGAGGGATGGCGAAGGGCAAGGACATGAGGAAAGAGGGCGATAAGCGGTTCACAGATAGCGAGGATGACCCCCTAGCTCTCGACTACATCTTTCACCCCCGCTCGGTAGCGGTGGTTGGGGCCTCGCCGCAGCTTGGGTTTGCCGGCGTGGGCACCAGCTTCTTATTCGCTATCCAGAGCATGGGCTTCGAGGGCGGCCTCTATCCGGTTAACCCCAAGCATCAGCAGATCCTGGGGCTCAAGTGCTATGCCAGCCTTGTGGATATCCCTGGCCCCGTAGATCATGTCATCTTCAGTGTCCCCGTCAAGGCGGTTCTCGATGTCGTTGAGGACTGCGTGGCCAAGAAGGTCAGGAGCATGCAGTTCTTCACCGCTGGCTTCAGCGAGACGGGCGAGGAGGAAGGGGTGGAGCTGGAGCGGCAGGTGGTGCAGCGGGCTCGCCAGGCGGGCATCCGCGTCATCGGGCCCAACTGCATAGGGATATACTGCCCGTCGGGCAAGATCTCCTTCGGGCCTGGCTCGCCGAGAAGACCGGGGCCGGTGGCCTTCCTGTCGCAGAGCGGCGGCAATGCCGCTGACCTGCTGACAACGGCGTCGCCGCGGGGCATTCGCTTCAGCAAGATGGTCAGCTACGGCAACGCCGCCGACCTGAACGAGAGCGAATTCCTGGAGTATCTGGCCGAGGACCCCGAGACGAAGATTATCAGCACCTACATCGAGGGGGTGAGAGACGGCCGTCGCTTCTTTCGGGCCATACGTAGGGCATCGGCCCGCAAGCCGGTCATCGTGCTCAAGGGTGGCCGCACGGAGTCCGGAAACCGCGCTGTCCTCTCTCATACCGCTAGTCTGGCGGGCTCGTTAGCGGTATTCAGGGCGCTCGTGCGACAGGTGGGCGCCGTGGAGGTGAACAACCTAGACGAGCTGGTGGACATGCTGTCCGTCTTCTGCTTCTTTGAGCGGCCGCCGGCGGGCCGGCGGGTGGGCGTTGTGGGTGGCGGCGGCGGCTTCAGCGTCTATGCCGCCGACCAGGTGGATGAAGCAGGGCTGAAAGCACCCGCTCTCTCCCGCCGCGTCCAGGATGAGCTGCGTCGTTTCACCCCTGTGGCCGGCACCAGCGTGCGCAATCCTGTGGACACCATGGCCATTCTGGAGCCGGCCAAGCTAGCCGATACCCTGCGCATTGTGGCCTCGGACGAGGCGGTGGACGTGCTGCTGGCCCACGCCGGCTTCGGTTGGGGCCCGGGGCGGGTGGCCTCGGCCATGGGCCTTGATGTGGACAAGTTGATAGCGGCGGTGATCGATGCCCTGGTGCGAGTGCGGGAGGCAGCGAAGAAGCCCATCGCTGTGGTGATGCACGCGCCGCCTCTGCGGGAGGCCATGGAATACTCGCTAAGCGTTCAGGAGCACTGTGCGCGACAGCGCTTTCCTCTTTTCCCCAACCTCTCGCGGGCGGCCAAGGCTATCGCCAAGATGGTCACCTGGCAGGAGATGCGGGAGGACCTGGGTCGTTAAGCGATCGCAGATCGCCCTCGGGCGAGGCTAGCGGCGACGGAACTCCTTCTCCAGCAGGTCGGTGCTCATGTGGATCATCGTGGGGCGGCCGTGGGGACAGGTGTGGGGCACTTCGGACTGCTCAAGCCGGCGCACCAGCTCGCGCATCTCCTCCGGCGCCATCGATTGGCCCGCCTTTACCGCGCCGTGGCAGGCGAGGGTCATGGCTACCCGGTCCTGCTCGTCGGGTGCGGCCTCTTCGCCCAGGGTGTCCAGGAACTCGGCGAAGGCATGCGATATGTCTCTCCCCGTCAGTACGGCCGGCACGGCTCTCACCAGGTAGGTGCGCTCGCCGAAGGCCTCCAGTTGGAAGCCGTGCTCCGAAAGCACCTGGTCGTGGGCGAGGGCGATCTCCTGCTGGCGGGGCGATAGTTCCACCGTAATCGGCTCTAGCAGGCCTTGCGCATCAAGGGCTTGCCTCTGACGAGCGGCGCTGATCTCTTCGAACAGGATGCGCTCGTGGGCAGCGTGCTGGTCGATGAGGTACATCCCCTGGGGCCCCTCGGCCACGATGTACGTATTGCCGATCTGCCCCACCACCCGCAGCATGGGCAGGGTAACCCTGGGCGGCGGCGCTGCTATGCCTGCCGCCGTTCTCGGCTCGCCTTCCCCTTCGAAGGCCCGCTGCCACAGTGGTGGCGGGCTCGTCTCCTCGCGGGCAGCCGGCTCGGCCCCGGCGACGCCTGCGGAGGGCACGGGCGCTTGCTCTAGGAGGGCCTGTCGCACCGCTCGCTGTACAGCAGTAAACGCCTCGCTCTCCTGGCGAAAGCGCACCTCAGCCTTGGTGGGGTGCACGTTCACATCCACCTCCTCGTAAGGGAGCCGGAGGTCGACTACAGCGATAGGATGGCGGCCCACTGGCAGCATGCCGGAATAGGCCTCCTCTACGGCGAAGGTCAGCCGTCTGTTCTGCACCCAGCGGCGGTTCACAAATAGGCTGACGTAGCCTCGGCTGGCTCGCGAGATGTGGGGCGGGCCGGTCAGGCCGCCTATTTTGATCGTCGTTCCATTGCCGTTTACGGGCCAGCGCATGGGGAGCATGGCCGCTGCCACCTCCGCGCCGTAGACACTGGCCACCGCGTCGGCGAGTTGGCCACTGCCGCCGGTAAGGAGAGCTTGGCGACCGTCTATACGCAGGGAGAAGCGCACTTCGGGGTAAGCCAGGGCATATTGGCTGATCAGGCTGGCGATCTGCTGGTTTTCGGCGGCGGGCGAGCGCATGAACTTGCGACGGGCGGGTTGCTTGGCGAAGAGGTGGAGAACGGTAACCGTGGTGCCTACAGGCGCGCCCCGCGTGCCTTGCTCCACCGGCTTTCCGTCTACAAGACGGAGGTAGCTTGCGGCAACCGCATCGAGGGGACGGGAGAGCACCTCCACGTCGGCCACAGCGGCTATGCTGGGCAGGGCTTCTCCTCTGAAGCCGAGGGTGGTGATACGGTCCAGGTCATGGGCCAAGGCTACCTTGCTGGTGGCGTAGCGATGGAAGGCCAGTGCCAGGTCGCTGGAAGCGATGCCCTTGCCGTTGTCGCTTACCCGAATGGCGGTAAGTCCGCCCTGCCTTGTCTCGATGGACACCTGACTGGCGCCGCCATCGAGGCTGTTCTCTATCAGCTCCTTCACCACCGAAGCCGGGCGCTCGACCACCTCGCCGGCGGCGATAAGGACGGACACTTCGGGCGGAAGAATGCGAATCGTCAACTCTAGAAGGTCACCCCCTCTGTGAATCTTAGCATCCGACGAGCCCTATCGGAAATAGGTTATACCTGTCCTCACCGAAGCCGTGATTGCTCCCTCCGTTGTCCATTGCTATACTAGCGCCATTGAATCGGGGGATGGGCAGAGAGTATCAGCATGAGGTCTGTTCGCTGGCTGTGGTCGTTACCGCTATTGGCGGCTGCCTTCCTGTTGGCCAACAACGTTCCCTACCCTTCGGTCTCCTCGCAGGTGCTCGTGCCTCACGTTGGTCCTGTGTCGGCCCACTCCGCTGCCGGCGGGGAGTTTGTCCCCGGCGAGCTGCTGGTGAAGGCCAGCCTGCCCCTGCCGCCCGCCGCTGTGGCCGCTGTCCTGGGGCTGGCAGGCGGAGCGGTGATAGAGCACGATCCAACCCTCGACCTGTATCGCCTTCGCCTACCGGAAGAGCTCGGCGTAGAGCAAGCCTCCGCTCTTTATAGCACACTGCCCTGGGTTGAGTATGCGGAGCCCAACTACATTGTTCGGGCAGCGATAGTCCCCGACGACCTCTTCTATGAGGCAAGGCAGGCCTGGTACTACGACGCCATCAATGCCCCCGCTGGTTGGGATGTCGAGATGGGGAAGCCGGGGATCATCGTGGCAGTGCTGGATACGGGCGTGGACCTGAGGCACCCCGATCTGGCGTCCAAGATCTGGACCAATGCCCGCGACATAGTGGGCAATGACATCGACGATGACAAGAACGGCTGCATAGACGATCTCCGCGGCTGCAACTTCGTGCCGATACCGCCATCCAGCGACCCCAGCGATGACCACGGCCACGGCACGATGGTGGCCGGCATCCTGGGGGCGAAGAGCAACAACGGCCAGGGGGTCGTGGGGACGGCCTGGGGAGCGACCATACTGCCGGTGAAGGTGCTCGACTCGACGGGCGCGGGCACGGCCTCCGACGTGGCCCAGGGCATCGTCTACGCCGCCAAGAACGGCGTTCATATAATCAACCTGAGCATGGCCCGACCGTCGCCCAGCCGCGCCCTGGAGGAGGCGGTGAGGGAGGCCCACGACGTGTTCGGCGTCATCATGGTAGGGGCCTCAGGGAACGAGGGCGTGGAGGGCGTGGGCTATCCAGCGGCCTATCCGGGGGTCATCGCCGTGTCCGCCTTCGACCACTCCGACCCCAACAGCCGCGCGCCCTTCAGCAACTGGGGCCCGGAGGTGGACGTGGCGGCGCCGGGGGTGGACGTGTTCAGCACCCACCTAGACGGCGGCTACGCCATCGGCGAGGGGACGTCCTTCGCTACCGCCTTCGTATCGGGGCTGGTGGCCCTGCTCCTGTCGCAGGATCCGACCCGCAGCGACGACGACATCCGCGCCCTTCTGCGCATGTCCAGCGATGACCTGCCCGACGGCGCTACGCCCAACTGGGACGGCTGGGGCCGCCTGAACATGGGCGAGGCCCTGAACACTCAGGTGTATCGATCGGTCGTGCCGGGGGTGGTGAAGGACTAGCGGCTAGTCCGGCGGCGTGCAGCACATACTGATGACCGGCTTCATTACGAGCACGTCGAGGATGTTGACGGCACCGTCGGTCTTGAGGTCAAAGCGCGGATCGTACGGCGCGCCGAGCTGGAGCTTCGGTTTGAACTTCAAGACATCGAGGATGTTGACGCAGGTGCTCATGTCGAAGTCCGGCGGCCAGGCGTCGGCATCACCGGGCTTGTCCGTGCAGTCGTCCTGGCGGTCTGTGCCTATGATGTTCTCCTCGTTGTCTTTCCAGCGGTCGCAGTCATCGTCGTTGGCGTAGTCGGGGAGCCAGTGCACTTTGTGCTGCCAGTTGTCGCTGGCTGAGGGGTTAACGTACTTGTTGCTGCAGAAGGGGCTGGCGAGAGACCAGTCAGCGCTCTGGTGGAGGTGGGGCCCTGTCCAATACGTCGGCTTGCAGCCCGGATTCTCGTCTTCCGCGACATCGCCGATCCAAATCAACTGGTACTGGAGCTCCTTGCCGATGTAATACTCATTGACGTCGATGTGCAGGTAGTGTATGTCGCCCCTGTAGTTGCCGCCGTCGTAGGACTCCCAGTAGATGGCTGCCCGCACTCCCTTGCAGATGCCGGTGTAGTCCAGCATCTTGAAGAGCTCGAAGTCGCCCACGTAGTCTAGGTAGACGGTGGAGCCGGCGGTTCCACCACCAACACGGGTGTAATCGATTGCTGGGTAACCTGGCTCGGTCAGGTGCCAGCACGTATGCCAGCCGGAGATGTGAAACTCTCCCCAGTCGGGGTCGCCTTCATAAGGCGAGCACTGTTGCCCGGAGAAAGGCGCCATACCACGGTATACCCAGGAGATGCGCGGCTCATCGTCGCTTGCCTCCGCGTGGTGGACGAGAACAACCCCCAGGGAGACGGCGACGCCGATGGCCATGAAGGCGACTGCCGCCCCGGCTTCCTTGGCTGCACGCTTCACGAGGAGCTCTCCTGGATCTCGGCGATCAGGGCGTCGGCGATCTTGATCAGTTCGTCGAAGTCGATGGCCACGCTCTCTATCAAGGTTACGACGTCACCGGTGACGAAGTGCACTTGGAGGATAGCCTGGATGCGCTCGCCGGGCGCCTGGTGCTGGAAGACCACCGGAACGCCGCGGATCTCGCCCAACGTGTAGGCGTGCTGCGAGCTGGGTTGGTGCTCTAGCAGCTCAATCTGGGCATCGGGGGCTAAGAGGAAGCGCGCAATGTCAATGTAGAAGTAGTCGGGCCGGTCGTATCGAAGACGAAATTCCGAGTCGATGTGGGAGCCGTCGTCCCATATCACCGTCCCCGCGTGGGCCCAGGTCAACTGCCAGCCGGCGGGGATGTAGAGCGGCTCGATGAACAGGTCATGGTCGCGGAAGTCGTCTAGTGTGTCCGACGTTCTTGCATCGCCGCGTACAGCTTCGACGCCTGGAGGGGGAGATAACCCGGGAGCATATACTAATTCACTTATGCCGCTGCCAGGGGCACGGATGTGGAACCGACCGTAGTCCACGGGCAACGTTAGATCGGCCTGCGGCGTGCCGGGCGGGATCTTGGTCAGTTCGCTCGGCTTGAGAGCCTTGGCGGGCCTCCGCCCTGCCCCAGCACGACTATGGTGCTGGCCGTAATCGCAGACGCCACAACAGCCAGGAGGATGCCGAGGACAACCCGCTTCGTCATTGTGCTCTACCCTGTGTTCTTATACGATTATTCTACACCTGGCTAAGGTGGCCTTGTCAACCTATGGGGGCTTCTTCGCCAATTTGCGGGTTCTACTCGTGCTTCCCGCGCGCTCGCTCTCGCAGCTCGTAGAGCTTGGTGATCGCCTGCAAGGGCGTAAGGCCGTCGACGTCCAGGGAGGCCAGCTCCTCCAGGACGGGGTCGCTGGCACCAAGGAAGGATAGCTGGACGGCGGGAGGCCAGCTCCTCCAGGACGGGGTCGCTGGCACCAAGGAAGGATAGCTGGACGGCGGCCCGGCGAGGGCGGCGGCGGGGAAGGCGGTCGTCCTTGTCCTCCAGCTCGCTGAGCACCTCCTGCGCCCGCTGGATGACCGGCCGAGGCATGCCGGCAAGCTGGGCCACGTGGACGCCGTAGCTCCTGTCGGCGCCGCCGGGGAGGATGCGATGGAGGAAGACCACCCGTCCTTCCTCTTCGCTCACGGCCACGTTGTAGTTCTTCACCCGCGGCAGGATGGCGGCCAGCTCTGTCAGCTCGTGGTAGTGGGTGGCGAACAGGGTCTTGGCGGCTACCTCCGGCCGGTGGTGGATGAACTCGACCACGGCGCGGGCGATGGCCATGCCGTCGTAGGTGCTGGTGCCGCGGCCGATCTCGTCGAACAGGAGGAGGGACCT
>LJUA01000052.1 GCA_001303545.1 Dehalococcoidia bacterium SM23_28_2 | reverse complement strand
ATCAAGGCCGACACCGGCGTCGGGCCCTCCATGGCATCGGGGAGCCACACGTGCAGGGGGAACTGGGCCGATTTGCCCACCGCCCCGGCGAAGACGCCGGCGGCCAGCCAGGTGAGGATGACATTGCTGATGGCCCCGGCCATCGCCATCTCTTGGATGCGCGGGATGTCCAGCTCCCCCGTCTGCGTCCAGATGAGGAGGATAGCCGACAGGAACCCCAGGTCGCCCAGGCGAGTGACCACGAAGGCCTTGGTGGCCGCCGCCCTGGCCGCCGGTCGCTCGAACCAGAAGCCGATGAGCAGGTAGGAGCAGAGGCCGACCATCTCCCAGAAGACGAACAGCATGATCAGGTTCTCGGCCAGCACCAGGCCGAGCATGGCGGCAGTGAACAAGGACATGAAGGCGAAGTAGCGAGAGTAGCCGCGATCGCCGTGCATGTAGCCCTGAGAATAGACCTGCACCAGGAAGGAGACGGAGGTGACCACCATCAGCATGATGGCGCTCAGGCCGTCCACCGTCAGCCCCAGGTTCACCGTCAGCGAGCCGATGGTCAGCCATTCGTGGGTTGGGAAGCCCAGATTGGCGCCCTCCTTGTCGATGACGCTGTCCAGCACCCACAACGAGAACAGGAAGGAGAGACCGATGGCGGCGATGGTGATGTAGCCGCTCCATGCCGGCCAGCGGCGGGCCACCAGGCTGATGATGACGAATGAAGAGAGCGGCAGCAGGAAGATGGCCCAGACGATGCCTTCAGGGACGGTGTTCAGCATTGCCTATATCTTCCTCATGATCTCTTTGGCCACGTGCAGCTTGCCCTGAGGCACGTACAGCTTCCGCGGCTCCAGCTCGCCGGCCTCCGCCCACTTCTCCGATAGAGGCACCACCCGGACGGCCAGGCCCTCAGCGTTGAACAGCTCCTTCCAGGCCTCGGCTATGTAGGCGTTCTTCACCTCCATCAGCTCCACCCACATCGTGTCCTACCACCTCATCAGATTGATCCTGTCGATGTCGATAGTCTCCCGGTTGCGATAGACCACCACCGCCAGCGCCAGGGCCAGGGCCGCCTCAGCAGCGGCCACCGTGATCACGAACACCACGAACACATGGCCGCTGACGTCCGTGGGCGGGCTCACAAAGCGAGAAAAGGAGATGAGCGTCAGGTTCACAGCGTTGAACATGAGCTCGATGCCCATGAGGATGCCCACGGCGTTGCGCTTGGCCAGAGCCACGTAGAGACCGATGGAGAAGAGAATGGCCCCCACCATGAGATAGTGACCCAGCTCCACTGACACCGCCTAGTCCTCCCGCACTAGGACGATGGCCCCTATCATCGCCGCCAGAAGGATCACGGAGGCGATCTCGAAGGGCAGGACGTACTTGTCAAGGAGGGCCTCGCCGATCGCTCCCGCTGTCTCCGGAAAGGCGCCGCGAGTGGCCTCATTCCAATCGGTGACCAGGGCGATCGCCCCGATGGTGACAGCGACCAACGTTGCCAGCACCAGGCCGGGCACCTGGAGAAAGGTCTCAGCGTTGTCGCGAGCCGCCCTCGGCGTGAGGAGAACGGCAAACAGGATGAGCACGGAGACAGCGCCAGCGTAGATCAGGACCTGGGCGATGGCCACAAAGTCGGCGGAGAGGGTGAGATACAGGCCGGCCACACCGATGAAGCTCAGGATAAGGAACAGAACGGCGTAGATAAGGTTGCGGACGGCCACCACCATCACGGCCGCCCCCAGCGTCATCACCGACAGCATCCAGAAGGCTACAACGGAACCAACGTCGTCCATTAGTGCCTTTCCTCAGCCCTCCTGTCCGTAGACGACAGCACCCAGCTCCTTCACCAGCCGGGCGCGCGCCGGTCGCCAGCTGGGCCGGGCCCGCCCCAGGAATCGAGCCCAGGCCACTATCAGAACCCCGGCCAGCACCAGGTTAGCGATAGCGAAGCCGGGCAGCACCGCCTCCGCCGCCAGATCGTTCTCCCGCCAGATAAGGACCTCCAGGCCGGCGACGAAGATGTTGATCAGCGCCAGCGGCAGGAGGAACTTCCAGGCGAAGCCCATGAGCTGATCGATGCGCAGGCGGGGCAGCGTACCTCGCATCCAGATGAAAAGCCAGAACAGTCCGTAGAGCTTGGCCAAGAAGATGATCCAGCCGGGCACCCACTCTTCCAGACCCCACAAAGTCCACCCGCCCAGATAGACGGTGGCGATGATGGCAGCGATGGCGAAGCCGGCGAAGTACTCGGTTAGCCAGAACATGCCGAACTTTATCCCCGAGTACTCGGTGTGGTAGCCAGCCACGATCTCCGACTCCGCCTCGGCGATGTCGGTGGGCGTGCGGTTGATCTCAACAGTGCCTGCAATCAGGTAGATCAGGACGGCCAGCGGCTGAAGGAAGATTAGCCACGTGTTGTGTTCGTCCTGCCAGCCGACGATACCGTTCATCCTCATCGTGCCGGCGAACACCACCACCCCCAGCAGGGCCAGCACCTGTGGCAGCTCGTAGCTGATGAGCATGGCCACTTCCCGCATCGCTCCCAGCAGAGAGAACTTGTTGTTCGATGACCAGCCAGCCATGAATATCGGGATGGCCGTGACCGAGCCGACGGCAATCACGAAGAGGACGCCGACATTCAGGTCGGCCAGAACCATGCCCTCGCCGAAGGGCAGGACGGCGAACACCACCAGGACCGGCACAGCTACCAGTACCGGCGCTGCCCAGAACATCCAGCGGTCGACGTTTCTGCTGGTGATCGCCTCCTTGGTAACGAACTTGATGGCGTCGGCGATGCTCTGGAACACCCCCCACGGCCCGACCCTGTTGGGCCCCAGCCGCGCCTGCATGCGGCCGAGCAGCCGCCGCTCCACCCAGGCAAACGCGAGCAAGCTGACCAGCAGGAATACGACGATGGTAATGGAGCCGACTATCGCCGATACGGCGTAGGGCAGCCAGTCAGGGCCGTGGTCGCCGAGCAACTCCAGGAGCTTCCCAACAGGGTTACCCAGGTCGCGCAGGTCCCACCACTCGGCCAGGAAGATCATCAGCGGTCAACCTCGCCCAGGACGATGTCGATACTGCCCAGAGTGATGACTGCGTCCGGCACGGTCAGGCCCACCACCATATCCCGCAAGGGCGTCAGATTGATGTAGGAAGGAGAGCGAATATGAAACCGGTGAGGGTGAGGGCTGCCATCGCTAACCAGATAGAAGCCCAGTTCGCCCTTGGGCGCCTCGATGCGAGCGTAGGCCTCGCCCGCCGGCGGTCGCAGGGCCAGCGGAACGTTCACGCTGGCCGGGCCGTCCGGCAGCATGTCCAGGGCCTGCTCCAGGATGCGCACGCTCTGACGCAGCTCCTCCATGCGTACCAGAAAGCGGTCGTAGCAGTCGCCGCAGGTGCCCACCGGGATGTCGAACTCCAGGCGATCGTAGGCCGCGTAGGGATCCGCCTTACGGATATCCCACATCACGCCGCTGCCGCGCAGCACCGGCCCGCTGGCCGAGGAGGCGATCGCCAGGTCGGGTTGCAGAACGCCGACATCCCGAGAGCGGGCCAAGATGATCTCGTTCTCCATCAGCAGAGCCTCGTACTCAGCGATACGTTCGGGCATCTCCTTCAGCAACGCCCTGGCGGCGGGCATGAACTCCGGCGGGATGTCGAAGGAAACGCCGCCGATACGCACATAGTTGGTCGTCAGGCGAGCGCCGCAGGTCATCTCAAACAGGTCGAGGATCTTCTCCCTCTCGCGGAACATCCACATCAGGGGGGTGAACCAGACGCCGCACTCCATGGCAAAGGAGGCGATGGCCATGGCATGATTGGCGATGCGCTGAAACTCGGCCATGATCACCCGCAGGAACTGACCGCGCTCGGGCACATCGATGCCAGCCAGCTTCTCCACCGCCATGCAGTAGGCCAGATTGTTGGACATAGCCGACAGGTAGTCGAGGCGGTCGGTGAAGGGGATGTTCTGAGTGTAGGTGCGTCCCTCGGCCAACTTCTCCATGCTGCGATGGAGATAGCCCACCACCATCTCGGCGTCGACGATCTTCTCTCCGTCCATCGTGAGGCGGAGGCGAAAGACGCCGTGGGTGCTGGGATGCTGCGGCCCCACATTCACCACAAAGGGCTCGCTCTTCATAGTCATTTCATGCCCTCTAGTCCTCGCGAGGGAATCTCCCCAGCCCCGGGCTGAGGCCGCCGGGCATCTCCAGCCAGTCCTTACGCAGGGGATGCCCGGGGAAACCCTCCCACAGGAAGACACGCCGCAGATCGGGATGCCCGGCGAAGCGGACGCCCATCAGGTCGTACGCTTCTCGCTCCTGGAGCTCGGCTCCCCGCCAGACGGAGACCAGCGACGGCACCTCCGGGTTATCGTGGTCAAGGGCCCGCGTCTTCAGGGTCAGCATGTGGTTGGGAGAGAAGGACTGAAGATGATACACGACTTCGAAGTGGTCCAGGTGATCCACTGCGGTCACACCGCTGAGGAACCGGAAGTTCAGCTCGCTGTCGTCACGGAGGTAGGTGGCCACCTCCACCAGCTTCTGGGGATGCACCACCACCCACTGGGGTGTGGCCTCCACCACAGCCTCCGGGATGCGTTTGCCGATCCTCTCCCCTATCTCCAGGCCGTCAAGCAGTTGCGACATCTCTCACTAGCCAGCGCTTGCCATCCTCACAGCCACTCCAGCGCCCTCTTCCGCCAGGCGTAGGCCAGGCCAATGGTCAAGATGATGACGAAGGTGACCACCTCCACAAAACCGTAAACGGCCACCTTGTCAAAGGCCACCGCCCAGGGATAGAGGAAGACGGCCTCCACATCGAAGATGACGAACAGGAGGGCGAAGAAGTAGTAGCGGAAGTTGAACTGCACCCAGGCGCTACCCTCGGTGGTAACGCCGCACTCGTAAGTATCTTCCTTGATCGGGTTGGGCTTGTCGACGCGGATACGTAGGCGCCCCAACAACCAGGAGGTCAAGATAGCAGCCACAGGAAAGGCGATGGCAACCGCCAGAAGAACACCTACCTGTCCGTAGTCGGAAAGCATCCCCTACCCTATTTGTGAAATTCTTCGCTTAGGTTGGCGGTAGTATAGCATAGGGCATAGGTACCAACAACCGCCATCCTTGCGGCAGCAGCGGCGGCGGTTTGACACAGTCCCCAGCGTGATCCATTATTTGAGAGCCTTCCTTCGGGCACCCTAGCGGAGGTCGCCAAGCGAACGCGGCGATGGCTGCGGTGACCGACAAGACACATGTGCCCCCTACCTGGCAGACATATCGCCTATCGGCTCGACGGAGGTAGTGACGATGCCCTCTGATGATCTCTACAAGTTCGATCGCAGCGAGGCGCTGATGGCTCGTGCCCGTAACGTGATCCCCGGCGGGATCTATGGCCACAAGAGCCCAGTATTGCTCGTTCCCGGTGCCTATCCGAGCTTCATGGCCCGCGGCGAGGGCTGTCGCATCTGGGATGTGGACGGCAACCAGTACATCGACTTCATGTGCTCCTACGGGCCCATTGTCCTGGGCCACAAACACCCGCGGGTGGAGGAGGCGGCAGCCGCCGAGCGCAGCCGGGGCGACTCGTACAATCTGCCCGGCGAGGTCTGGGTAGAGCTGGCCGAGCTGCTCGTCGATATCACGCCTGCCGCCGACTGGGTGGTATTCGCCAAGAATGGCTCAGACGTGACAAGCTGGTCGCTTGCCGTTGCCCGTGCCCACACGCGTCGCAACAAGGTGATCATGGCCGCTGGCGCCTACCACGGCGCCCACCCCTGGTGCTCACCAATCCCCACCGGAATCACCGATGCTGACCGGGCGAACGTCCTCACTTTTGGCTACAACGACCTCGACGATCTGCGGCGGGTAGTGGCCGAGAACCAAGGGGACATCGCTGGTCTTATCCTTTGCCCCTTCCGACACGACCCATTTCATGACGAGGAGATGCCCGCCCCCGGTTTCCACCAGGGCGTGCGGAAGATCTGTGACGAAGAGGGCATTGTCCTCGTCCTCGACGACATACGGGGTGGCTTCCGCCTTCACCTCGGTGGCTCGGGCGAGGTCCTCGGCCTCCGACCGGACTTGATCTGCTACTGCAAGGCTATCGCTAACGGCTACGCCCTGGCAGCAGGCCTCGGCCGCGAAGAACTGCGCCAAGCAGCCCTGGGCGTCTTCTTCACCGGCACCTTCTGGACGGCCACAGTGCCGATGGCCGCCGCCATCGCCACCATCAACACCCTGCGCGAAGAGGGAGGCATCAAGCAGATGGAAGCGATGGGCACCCGCTTCCGCCAGGGGCTGGACCAGCAGGCCCGCTCGCTAGGCCTGGCCATCAACCAGACAGGGCCGCCAGCGATCCCCTTCATGACCTTCGATGCCGATCAGGGAAGCTTTGAGCGCAGTCGGCTGTTCTGCGGCGAGTGCTGTCGACGAGGGGTGTTTCTACATCCTATCCACAACTGGTTCCTATCGGCGGCCCACACGGAGGCCGACATCGACGAAGCCCTGACGGTGACTGATGTCGCCTTCAAAATCGTCAAGGAGCGCTTCGGGAGCTAAAGCGAGTGCTCATCGATCTCCATTGCCACACCTTCCCCCTCTCCAACGATAGCTTCCTTTCCCCCGATGAGCTCATCGAGAGGGCGAAGGCCGTGGGCCTGGACGGAGTCTGCGTCACCGAACACGACCTCTTGTGGGAGCCCCCCAAGGTCCGAGAGCTGGCCAAGCGGCACAACTTCCTGGTCATCCCTGGCGTCGAGGCGGACACCGAGGACGGGCACATCCTCGTCTTCGGCCTCGACCGCTACGTGCCCGGCAAGCGGCGGCTGGCAGAACTGGCCCAGCTCGTGGCCAAGGCCGGCGGCGTGATGGTCGCTCCTCACCCCTATCGACGACTCGCACCCCTGCTTCACATGGACGATGACTTCTTGACAATGGCCCTGGAGCGAGCGGCGATCACCCCAGCCTTCCAGTACGTGTGCGCTCTGGAAGCCGTCAACGGTCGCGCCACCCAGGACGAGAACCTCTTCTCCTGGCAGCTATGTGCTCGCCTGGGCCTACCGGCCGTCGCCGGCAGCGATGCCCACGATGCCAACGACATCGGCACCTGCGCCACCCGCTTCCAGCGTCCCATCGCCGATGTGCAAGACCTGGTGCGGGAACTCAAGGCCGGTCGCTTTCACGCCCTGAACCTGAGAGCGAAGAGCCAAGGTGGAGAGTAGCCATGGCCTCCGCTCCGTCCGTTGACACTCAATGTTGCCTGAGTTATGTTCCCCTAGGCACCAGATTGAAATCCCGCCCGAGGAGGTAGAGAGATGGCTGAGGCCTCGGTAATAACCGATGAGATGCGAGCAGCCATAGGCAAGGAATCGAAACCTGCCACCCTTGAGGTCGACAAGACGGCCGTTCGCATGTTCGCCCGCGCCGTGGGCTATACGGACCTAATCTACTACGACGAGGAGTACGCCAAGAGCAAAGGCTATCGCAGCCTGCTGGCCCCCATGGGCTTCTTGGGTCATCCCATCTTCAGGCCGGATGCGTCCTTCCGGCCGACCTATGTGGCGCCCTTCGAAACCCCTTTCAAGCGCGTCCTCAACGGCGGCACCGACATCGAGTACTATGAGCCGATCTGCGCCGGCGACGTTCTCACTTCCACCACCAAGATCGCCGACATCGTAGAGCGTAAAGGGGCCATGGGTACCATGCTGTTCATCATCAACGAGACCACCTGCAAGAACCAAGAGGGCCGAGTGGTCGCCAGGTTCCGCGGCACCCTCATCCACTACTAGGAGGAGAGAGCATGAGTGAGCAGGTCTACTTCGAAGACGTTCAGGAGGGCCAGGAGATACCGACCCTCCGCCAGAACTGCGATTCCCAGCGCCTGGTGATGTGGGCAGCAGGATCCGGCGACTTCTACCAGATCCACTACGACAAGGACTTCGCCCAGGGCAATAAGCTGCCCGACCGCATCGTCCACGGCGCCCTCAAACACGCCCTGCTGGGCCGCATGCTCCACGAGTGGGTGAGCGACCAAGGCCGGGTCAAGCGGGTGGCCTGTCAGTATCGCGGCATGGATATGGTCAATGAGGATGTCACCTGCCACGGCCGCGTCACCAAGAAGTACCAACAGGACGGCGAGAACATCGTTGAACTGGAGGTCTGGACCGAGGACCCGAAGGGACAGAAGACGACGCCGGGCACCGGCGTGGTATCCCTGCCCTCGCGAGGACAGTAGGTAGAATAGCAGATGGGCATGCTAGAGGGAAAAGTCATAATCGTTACGGGTGCCGGTCGCGGCATAGGTCGCGGCGTGGCCGAGCTAGCGGCGGAGGAAGGGGCCAAGGTGGTTGTGAACGACGCTGGCGTGGCCGTCGACGGCAGCGGCAGCGATAAGGCCCCCGCCGACGAGGTGGTGGAAGCCATCCGAGGCCACGGCGGCACTGCCGTCGCCAATTACGAGAGCGTGGCCTCCATGCAGGGCGGCGAGAATATCATCCAGACCGCCCTGGACAACTTCGGCCGCCTCGACTGCCTGATCAACGTCGCCGGCGTCCTCCGCGACCGCATGATCTTCAACATGACCGAGGAGGAGTGGGACACCGTCATCGCCGTGCATCTCAAGGGCCACTTCGCCTGCACCAAGCCGGCAGCCGCCCTTATGCGTAAACAGCGCTACGGCCGCATTATCAACTTCTCCTCCATCTCCGGCCTGTGGGGCAACGCCGGCCAGGCCAACTACGGCGCCGCCAAGTCAGGCACTGCCGGGTTCACCCGCGTGGTGGCCCGTGACCTCGGCCGCTATGGCGTAACCTGCAACTGCATCGCCCCCCGCGCCCTGACCAGGATGACAGGCGATCTACCGAAAGGGCCCTCGCAAGATCGCGTTGTCGGCCGCGGGATAGAAGCATGGCCGCCCGACCACATCGCCCCTATGACCTGCTATCTGGCCACTGACCAAGCCTGGAACATCAACGGCCAGATCTTCCTCGTCTACGGGGGCACAGTGGCGATCCTCGCCCATCCCCTACCACAGCGGACCATCTTCAAGCAGGAGATGTGGACCACGGACGAGCTGATAGAGATGGTGCCCCAGATGATGGAGGGCATCACCAATCCCGCGCCACCCCCCGAAGATATTGAGGTACCCGGCCGGCCAGCGGGAGAGGCCCAGCCAGCCTCCTAGGGAAAGAGAGCCGATTTAGCATGGCAGACTTGCTCAAGAACAGAAATGCTGTGGTGACCGGCGCCGGTCGAGGCATCGGTCGGAGCATAGCCATTGCCCTGGCGACTGAAGGCGCCAAGGTGGTGGTCAACGACCCCGGAGTGGCCACAGACGGCACCGGCTCCGACAAAGGGCCCGCTGACGAGGTAGTAGAGGCTATCTGCAGCCAGGGAGGCACCGCCATCCCCAACTATGACACGGTAGCCACCGTCGAGGGCGGCGAGAACATGATCAAGTCCTGTGTGGACAACTTCGGTCGCCTCGACTGCCTGATCAACGTCGCCGGCATCCTCCGCGATCGCATGGTCTTCAACATGACCGAGGAGGAGTGGGACGCCGTCATCTCTGTCCACCTTAAGGGCCATTACTGCACCATCAAGCCGGCCTCGGTGCTCATGCGCCAGCAGCGCTACGGCCGCATTGTCAACTTCTCCTCTATCTCCGGCCTGAGAGGCAACACCGGCCAGGCCAACTATGGCGCAGCCAAAGCAGGCATCGCCGGGTTCACCCGCGTGGTGGCCCGCGACCTCGGCCGCTATGGTGTGACCTGCAACTGCATCGCTCCAACGGCTATCACTCGCATGACGGCCACCGTGCCCGATGCAGCGGTAGCCGTTCGCGCTCAGAGCGGCGTCGCTCAAACCGACCTTCGATCGGCAGGCGTCGTGGAGGCGATGGCGCCCGAGCACATAGCCCCTATGGTCGTCTATCTGTGCACCGACCACGCCTGGAACATCAACGGCCAGATCTTCCACGTGAGCGGCGGCAAAATAGCACTGGCCGCCACCGAAACGCCGGTCCACAGCACCGGTCCACAGCATCATCAAGGACGGTAAGTGGACACTGGAGGAGCTTGCCCAAGTCGTACCAACGCAGTTGGTGTACGACATCGCCAACCCCGCCGCGCCGCCAGATGATCTGGACCTTCCCGGCCGTCCGGTCAAACCCAAGGAGCAGGGTTAGCACACACAGAGAATGCAAAGGCGGACGATAATCCCGTCCCGCTGTCCGCCTGTGTTCTTCCTACCGACCTGCCACCCGCTCCGGCTGCCGCAGTGTTTCCATCAGCAGGAAGTTGCGGCCGTCGCGCCGCACCAGGCCGCGAGGGACGAAACCCGCCTTCTGGAAGCAACGCTGAGCGCGCACGTTCCAGTCGAGGGTGTGAAGGAACATCCGCCGCAGGCC
>LJUA01000051.1 GCA_001303545.1 Dehalococcoidia bacterium SM23_28_2 | reverse complement strand
ACAGGGGGTCCAACCTGCTGGACGCCGACAGCACGCCCGAGGAATGCGACGGGTTGGACAACGACGGCGACACGCTGGTGGACGATGGGTGGCCGGACGCCGACGAGGATGGGCTTGCCGACTGCATTGACCCCGACATGGATACGGACGGCGACGGTATCGCCAACCCTGACGATCCGGATGACGACAACGACGGGTTCACGGACGAGGTGGAGATCTTCATGGGCTTGTCGTCGCTGTGCGCCTGTGGTTCCGATGCGAAGTGAACATCCTGGACGTGCTGCTGTACAAGCCGGTGATAAGGACATCCTGCCCGGGCCTGTAGGAGGGCAAGGCACTCCAAATATATCTTCAGCGGCCGACATAGCGGACTCGCTCTCGCTGGCTGAGGGCTGGCTGAACGTGTATGCCCGTATTCGTTCAGTGGTGAAAATGTCTCGGGTATCTTCCTCCTGCCGCCAAGCGGAAGTGTAACAATAGCGGGCGGCGCTGAGTCTCTTCATAGAGGGACGGGCATGGTCTGCCCGTACGTTGGCTATGTGTTGCCTTCTTCTGATCACAGGCAGGGGGTTATGAGAATACTAGCGGTAGATGATGAACCCGAGGTTGTCGATGTAGTACGGCTTTGTTTCAATCTTCGCTGGCCGGACGCGGAAGTGATCGCCGCTGGCACCGGCCAGGAGGCGCTGACCGCTATTGAATCGCAAGCGCCTGATCTCGTGCTCCTGGATATCATGCTGCCGGATATGGACGGCTTCGAGGTCTGTGAAGAGGTGCGACGCTTCTCCGACGTTCCTATCATCATGCTCACCGCTCGCGATGCGGAGGTGGAGAGGGTGCGTGGGCTGGAGATGGGGGCCGACGATTACATCACCAAGCCCTTCAGCCACTTGGAGCTGCTGGCGCGATCGCGGGCGGTTCTGCGTCGCTATCAGAGTCAGCCGTCCGCTGCCGGCGAGACATTTGAGACAGGCAACTTCCAGATCGACTACGGCAGTCGGAGAGTGACGGTAGGGGACACGCAGGTAAGCCTCACCCCCATTGAGTACGGCCTCCTGTATCACCTGACCCGCAACGCTGGTCGGGTGATGCCCCATCGCACTCTTCTGGCCAAGGTCTGGGGCCGGGAGTACACCAGCGAGCTGGACTATCTGAAGGTCTACATCCGTCGCCTTCGCAACAAGTTGTGCGAGGAGCTGGGCGCCGAAATCTCCATCGAAAGCGAGAGGGGAGTCGGCTACCGGCTGGTCTCCACGAACTCCCAATCGTAGCAGTGTGCGTCTGACGCGGCAGGCCGACACTCCCCGGCCGTCGCTGGCTTTCACCTCAGTTTGGCCTTTCTCGGGTCTCGCTTCTAAACGTCCCCTTTCTCTTCATCGATAGTGCGACATAACGAATTTTATTGACAACCACGGAAAACGTGTAACGAGGGCGTACCTGTAGTGTCTCTATTTTTAGGGAGTCTGCCGAGTTTAGCTGATGTTTCGTATCAGACGATATCCCTTCGCCAGCGACCCCCTACGAGAGGTGCGCGTTCTAAAGCGATGGGTGAGGGTCGGTGCGTTGCTGACGGTCCTCATCCTGGTGCTGCTTTACCTGTTCGTTCTCGATCTGTCTAGGGAGCGGGGCCTCTTCATCTTCGTCACGATGGCGGTTGCTGGCGCCCTGATCGCCGAGCTGGCGTTCGCTCATATTCTTCGCCTGGCTAGAGCGAGCGGCTATCCAGTCCAGTTGGCCGTGGAGTTGAGCCCCTTGCGAGGCTTCAAGGAGGCCTGCCATCGCAGCGCCGAGCTGGTGGCCCAGCTTCTGGGGGCAGAAGCAGCCGTAGTGGCCTGGATACACAGCGATCTGCAAGAGCTGGAGCCGCTGGCCAGCGCGGGCCTTCCCGGGCAGTGGCTCAAGGTGGCTCCTCACATGCCATTGGCCGAGAGCGGCCTTCAGGATGCGGTGCAACGGGCCCAGGTGGTTAGCAAGCGAACGGCGGCTACAGACCCGTGGTTTTCCGGCCTGGGCCAAACGTATTCCGTGACCTACCTGCCTCTCCTTTCCTCGGACAAGGTGATCGGTGTCCTTGGACTGGCAGGCGATAGCGCTACCTTCAAGCCCAGGGACGATCGGCTGCTGAGCGCTATCGGCGTCGCTGTCGGTCTGTCGCTGGATAACGCTCGCTTGTACGATCAGGAGAGGAAGCGAGCTGAGAGGCTGCAAGAGCTGGCCCAAATACGGAGCGATTTCCTCCTCACAGTCTCCCACGAACTGCGGACGCCTCTCACTTCGGTCAAGACGTCTGCGGACATGCTCCTGGAGGAGGATGACTCGCCGCCGGAGAGTCCGCGCGGCCAGTTCATCCGCAGTATTGTGCAGGGCGTCAATCGCCTCAACACTCTTATTGGGGACCTGGTGAGCATGGCCCGCCTGAGCAATAGCCAGCTGCAACTGAACCTGGAGCCTGTGGGAATGGGCGAGATGGCAAAGGCCGCCTGTAATCTCCTTCGGCCGCTTGTCCAGACGAAGAGGCAGACCCTCGACGTTCACTTCGACATCCCAGGGCCAAAGGTGCTGGTGGACCAGCGGCGCTTCGAACAGATACTGGTGAACCTTCTATCCAATGCCCATCGCTTCACTCCCGCCGGTGGGCGCATCGGCGTCGACGTGCGCGAGGAGGGAGACGAAGTGCTCATCGCCGTCTCTGACACCGGCCCCGGCATCCCCGGCCACGAACGGCGGATCATCTTCGAGCCCTTCTACCGGTCCAGGGAGGGCTCCGCCAGGCGTGTGCCCGGCGGCATGGGCATGGGCCTGGCTATCGCTAAATCTCTGGCCGAGCTGCACGGCGGGCGCATCTGGGTGAAGAGCGGCAAAAGCGGCAGCACCTTCTTCGTTGCCGTTCAGCGCTACCTGGAGCCCGCCGCCGAGCGGGTGAAGGCGGGAGCCGTCTAGGCCTTCCGCTGCCAGACCATTCGCCTCGATTTCCCCTCGCGTTCTTGTTTCAGTCTATAGGCTATAATGATGGCGCTTGCCTGTCGGCAGGCAGGGTTTCCATCTTGACAGGCTTCAGTAGCCTGAGAGCTTGCCATGAGAATTCGCCGCCTCCAGCTATCGGACTATCGCAACTTCTCCCACCTGGACTTCGCTCTCCCCGGGGGGCCGGTGGTGATTGTGGGGGGCAACGCTCAGGGGAAGAGCAATCTCCTGGAGGCGGTTTATCTCCTATCGACGATGCGCTCGGCGCGGGCCGATAGCGATGGCGAGCTGATCCGCCGGCAGGCGGCTCAGGCGGCCGACGGGCCGACCTTGGCCCGCCTGGTGGCCGAAGTAGAGGGGCGCAACGGGTCTCTACGGCTGGAGATGGTCGTCGTTGCCCGTGCTGCGGACATTGGCTCGCTTGTTGCCCGCCCCACTGGCGTGCCTCGCGCCAACAAAGTGGTGCGAGTGAACGGCGTCGCCAAGCGCCTGGCCGATGCTGTGGGCCAACTGAACGCTGTGCTGTTCACTGCCCACGACATGGAATTGATCGACGGCCCACCGTCCCTGCGCCGCCGCTATCTGGATATCACCATCTCCCAGGCGGACGGAAACTACCTGCGAGCGCTTCAGCGCTACGCCAAGGTGCTCCTCCAGCGCAACCATCTCCTGAAACGCGTGCAGGAGGGCAGCGCTCGCCAGGAGGAGATGGCCTTCTGGAGCCAGGAGCTGGTGCGGGAGGGAAGTCACATCATCCGGGCACGGGCCCTGACGGTGGCCAGCCTGGAACCCCTGGCCGCAGCGGCCCACGCCGACCTGACCGAGGGCCGGGAGGAGCTGGCGCTGGTCTATCAGCCCCAGTTGGGGGGAGCGGTCGATGGGGTTCAGGCCGCCTCCCTCAGCCAGAGCGAGCTGGCCGATGCCTTCGCTCAGGTAATGGGTCGTTGGAGCGAACGGGAGATAGGGGCCGGAGCTTCCCTCCTGGGCCCCCACCGAGACGATCTGCTGTTTCACCTTGACGGCGCCTCGGCGGCGGCCTTTGCCTCGCGGGCCCAGCAGCGCACCGTCACCCTGGCCCTGCGCCTGGCTGAGGCTGGCTACCTGCTGGAACGACGGGGCGAGTCGCCGGTTCTCCTTCTGGATGATGTCCTCTCGGAGCTGGACGGCCGGCGGCGAGCGGCGGTGTTGGCTGCCGTCGCCGACTACGAGCAGGTGCTTCTTACGGCCACGGAGGTTGATCGCTTCCTGGCGGACTTCCTGAAGGGGGCGGCGCTGTTCCAGGTGGCTGGAGGATCGCTGGAGTCTATGGCCGGGGCTTCCGCTGCCGAAACAGGCGAGGCCTCTTCTGGGGCACCATCACTCTGAGGGCCGACGGCACAACCTCGAAGATAGTGGGATAGCCGGGGTAGAAATCGCCGTCGAACTGTACCGGCAGGGGCGTCTCGCTGTGCACCTCCAGCCGGCGCGCCCGCCGGTAGAGCACAGGGCTTGCCCCCAGGTGCGCCTGGGCCGCTACTCGCAGCGTGTGGAGGATGATGTCCAGGATGTGCCGCCCCTGAAAGATGCAGACGTCCAGGAGGCCGTCGTCGACGTAGGCGCGGGACGTCACCTGGGTAACGCCGCCGTAGTTGCGGGTATTGCCCACGACTATCATCAGAAGGCTGGTCTCCATTCGCTCATCGTCGATGACCAGTTTGACCCGCTGGCCCCGATATCGGAGCGACTGGGCAACGGCTATGATGGCGTAGGTGGAGGCTCCCAGATATCGCTTGACGTTCAGGGGCAGAGAGGCGGCAATCTGGCCGTCCAGGCCAAGGCCGGCCATGAGGAAGAAGTAGCGCTCTCGGTTTCCTGATGGCTCGCTGGCCCGGCCGAGGTCCATGCGCATCGCCTGACCGTGCACCGCCACCTCCAGGGCGGCGATGGGCTGCCGAGGGATGCCCACCTCCTTGGCCCAGACGTTGGCCGTGCCGGCCGGAATGACCGCCAGGGCCGTCTGGCTGCCAGCGAGGCCGTTCACCGCCTCGCTCACGGTGCCGTCGCCGCCGCAGACCACCACCAGAGGGCATCCTTTCTCCGCGGCGCGAGCGCCGATGGCAGTGGCGTCGCCTGGCGAGCGGGTGAAGGCCCAGTCCGCCTGCCAGCCCTGGCTGCGCAGCCAGGAAGCGGCCTCTCGCAGACGGCGGCGGCAGGGCAGATTGGGGGAGGTGGGGTTGACGATTACGGTGGCTGACTGCATGGGCGATTCGCTCCAGGCCCCATGCTAGCGCTCCGGTCAGGAGGGGGCAAGGGCGGTCTACGGTAGTGGAAGCTCAGGTTCTCTCCGGAGTCACTTCCTCTGGTTGCTCGACAGCGGGTGTGGGACTCAGGGCCTCTAGTTCAACCTCGTTCCCCAGCACCATCAGGCGGTCGCCCAACTCCAGGATGGTGGTTCCCCGCGGGCCCACGTGGATGGCGCCCGTGGGCTTCTGAAGGCCAAGGATGGTGGCACCGGGGCAGGTGCGGAAGCAGTCCTCGATCGTGCGGCCGGCGAGACCTGACTCTTCGCTTACCTCCAGCTCGGCCAGGATCTGCTCGCCGTGGCGGCCTGTGGCCAGGGTGTCGATGAAGTCAAGCACCAGGGGTTGGAGGGCGGAGAGGGCCATGCGGCGGCCGCCGATGCTGTAGGGGGAGATGACCCGGTCGGCGCCTGCCCGCATCATGCGCGTCATGCTGGCTGGCTGGCCCACGCGGCCGACCACAAAGATGTGAGGGTTGAGGGCTTTGGCAGTGAGAACAGTGTAGGTATTGCCGGAGTCGGAGTCGGCGGCGGCCAGCAGGCAGCGGGCACGCTCGATGCCGGCCTCTATGAGGGCGGTGTCGGAGCTGGCATCGCCCTCTATCAGGAGGTAGTTCTGCTTGCGGGCGCGCTCTATGGCCTCCGGGTTGGAGTCGACAATGACGAAGGGGATGCGCCGCTCGATGAACTCGCGGGCGATCTCTTCGCCGACGCGGCCGAAGCCGCAGAGGATGTAGTGGTCGCGTAGAGCCTCGATCCTCCCTCTCATTCTACGTACCCCCAATAAACTCTCCAGCTCGCCTTCCACGGCTAGCTGCATCACCGCCGTCAGGATGTACAAGATAATCACGATCCCCACGACGATAATGACGATCGTGAAAATGCGTCCCGCATCCCCTAGTGGGTTGATCTCCCCGAACCCCGCCGTCGTCACCGCTGTGATCGTCTGGTAGGCGGCGTCGAGGAAACTGAAGCCCTCGATGGCCATGTAGCCGACAATCCCTACCGCCCAGATAATGAGGGCGGCCATGCCACCAACTGCCAGTCTCCGCCAGGGTGTCAGTCTTTTCACCGCAAGGCTCCCAACTAGCGTGGCCGTCTGGGCACCTGCACTCCACCTAGACCGCCTAGTGCGCTAGGGTGCACTGAGTCAGCTTTCCGGCTGGCGCAGGACACCCCGGCCTCCTTCCATCTTCTCGGTCTCAGCTCTCTCACCCAGCCGAGTAGCACCGCCCCTAGGCTGCAGAGACTTTTCGGGGGGCAGACCTGGGCCACGGATGGTCTCCAGCTCGGTCTCGTTGCCCAGCACCATCAGGCGGTCGCCCAGCTCAAGGGTAGTGCTTCCGCGGGGGCCAACCTGGACAGCGCCGCTGGGCTTCTGAAGGCCAAGAATGGTGGCGCTGCTGCAGGTGCGGAAGCACTCCTCGATCGTGTGGCCGGCCAGTCCCGACTCTTCGCTTACCTTCAGCTCGGCCAGGATCTGCTCGCCGTGGCGGCCTGTGGCCAGGGTGTCGATGAAGTCAAGTACCAGAGGCTGGAGGGCGGAGAGGACCATGCGGCGGCCGCCGATGCTGTAGGGGGAGATGACCCGGTCGGCGCCTGCTCGCATCATGCGCGTCATGCTGGCCGGTTGGCCCACGCGGCCGACGACAAAGATGCGGGGGTTGAGGGCCTTGGCAGTGAGAATGGCGTAGGTATTGCCGGAGTCGGAGTCGGAGGCGGCCAGCAGGCAGCGGGCACGCTGGATGCCGGCGTCGGTGAGGGTGGTGTCGGAGCTGGCATCGCCCTCTATCAACAGGTAGTCTTGCTTGCGGGCGCGCTCAATGGCCTCCGGGTTGGAGTCGATGATTACGAAGTGGATGCGCCGCTCGATGAACTCACGGGCGATCTCTTCGCCGACGCGGCCGAAGCCGCAGAGAATGTAGTGGTTGCGTAGGGCCTCGATCCTCCCTTTCATTCTGCGCAGTCCCAGAGCGATGCCCAGGTCTCCTTCCACCACCAGGGCTACCAGGTTCGTTAAGATGTAGAAGGCTACTCCCACTCCGAACAGGATCAGCAAAGTGGTGAAGATGCGTCCCTCGTCGGTAAGAGGTTTCACTTCTCGGAAGCCCACGGTAGTGACAGTGGTGACCGTCATGTAGAAGGCATCCAGAAGGGACCAGCCCTCTATGATCATATAGCCCACAACGCCCAGGATGAGGAGTCCGGCTAGCAGAAACACCGCCGTCAGCAGGCGTTTCTCGGGCGCGATAGGCGGTAGTATCGGCTGAACGGGCCTTTTCATCTCCTCCCTTCCGTCCTGGGCAGCGGTTCAGGCCTCGCCGGGCCGCTGAAGACGGCTCTCTCAGGCACCGCTGATCCGCTTGCGCTTCTGGGCCACGTAGTCGACGAGGATGTACTGGCCCAGCCTATCGGGCGTTGTGTAGAACACCCGCCCCTTGTTTGTCCTGGCGATCTGATTGACGAACTCCTTGAGGTAATAGTTACGGTCGAGCATGAAGGTGTTGATAACGATCCCCTTGCGAGTGGTGCGGCGCACCTCCTTGAGGGTCTCGCGGAGGGTGATCGGGCTGGGAGGGTAGGCGAAGTAGGAGCGGCCGTTCTCCAGGTGGGCGGTGGGCTCGCCGTCGGAGATCATGATCACCTGGCGGGTGCCTACCTTGTGCCTGGCCAGGAGCCGTTGGGCGAGCATGAAGGCGTGGTGCATGTTGGTGCCTAGCACCGACTCGTCCCAGCGGAGGTAGGGAAGCTGCTCGGCGGTCAGCTCGCGAGCGTAGGCGGAGAAGCCCAGGATGTAGAGGGTATCGCGGGGGAACTGGCTGCGGATGAGGTTGTTCAGGGCGAGGGCCACCTTCTTGGCGGCCTGGAAGCTACCACGCAGGGCCATGGACCAGGAGAGGTCGAGCATCATCACCGTGGCCGTCTGGGTGAGCTGCTCCGAGCGGTAGACCTCGAAGTCGTCCCTGTCCAAGTGGAGCGGCAGGCCAGGCCCCTCACGGGAGACGGCGTTCATGATGGTCTGGCCCAGGTGGAGGTCGAAGCGGTCGCCGAACTCGTATCTCTTGACCTCGTCGGTGCGCTCGCCGCCCGAGCCACGCTCAGGCAGGGGATGCTTGCCCTGGGCGCCCTTCTTGAGCTGGGTATAGATCTCGCCCAGGGCCTTCTGGCCGATCTTGCGGATGGCGCGGGGGGTGAGCTCCCAGATGCCGCCCTTGCGGCGGATGTAGCCGGCTTCCTCTAGCACCTCAAGGAACTGCTTAATCTGGCGAAGGGTCTCGTAGGCCTCCTCGCCCAGGAGTTCCCGTAGCTTGTTCTCATCGATGTCGTCCAGGCTGCCGCCATACTGGACGCGCTGTAGCTGCTGCTCCAGCTCATCCAGTCCCTGGAGGCGGTCCATGAGGCGCAGAGCCTCAACGAGGTTCAGCTCCTCGTCACCGTGGAAGAGGTAGCGGCTTTCCAGGTCGCGCATGGGGTGGAGGATGTCCAGATTGATGGCCAGCTCGTGCAGGTGGTGCTGAAGATCAGGGTCGCCGATCTTCTGCATCAGCAGGTCCTGAAGCTGGCGGCGCATGTCGGCGGGCAGACTGTCCATGAGGCTCTGCGTGACCGAGATCTGGTGCTGCATCTGGGCGATCAGTTCGTCCAGGCTCTCGGGCGCGCTGGGACCAAACATATCGCCGTATCTCTGCATGAACTGCTGGAAGTCGGGCTGGTCGCCGGCCATCTTCTCGGAGAGCATCTGGTTCAGATCGCTCAGCATCTCCTTGAGGCGCTGCATCTCCTGGGGAGTCAGGCTGGCGATCTGGCTGGATAGCTTATCGAAGAAGGAGTCCATCATCGCCTGCTTGAGCATCTCCATGAGCTCCTGGAACTTGCCGGCGGCCTCGGGGTCCATGAACTCGTAGTTCTGTAGCTCTTTTACCTGGCCACCTACGTCCTCAGGCAGATTCTCCAGGAACTCTCTCCTCTTCTCGGCGATGTCCTTGAGCATCTGGGCAAACTGGCGATCTGACTGACCCGGTTGGGCGTCCGTCTCCTTGATCGCCTCCTGAAAGGCCCGGAAGGGGCTCTCTCGGCCCTCAAGCTGACGGACGGCCTCGTCCAGCCGCCGCTCGACGGTCTCCTTCTCCAGCCGGACGATCTCTTGCAGGCGCTTTTGGATGTCTTCGAAGGCCGATGTCAGGTTGTAGTGGTCGAGCGTCTGGCGGCGCTGCTGGCGAAGCTGCTGGAGGAGCTGGCGCAGGCCCTGGAGGCGCTGGCCGAGGGGATGGGGCATGCCCCGCTGCAGCAGGTTGCGCAGGGCGTGCTGAAGGTCACCGAAGCTCAGCAGGTCGTCGGTGATGCTGGCCAGGACGTCGTCGGCGTCCAGGGGCGGTACGTCCTGGCTGCCGTCCCACTCAGAGTAGCGGTAGGCGTACATGCTAGCCTCTGTACCGGGCTCGCCCGGCGATCTTGTCCTTGTTCAGACGGCGATTGAGGTGCAGGCCCTCCAGCACGAACTCCACCGCCGCCGCCACCAGGCCCGGGTTCCGGCCCGCCTCCAGCATGGCGACGGCCTCGCGCAGGCTCTCCACCTGCTTGACCATGCGCACATATTCGGCGGAGGGCATGGTGTCCGCCACCTCCAGCGCAAAGCCTTCCTTGAAGCTGGCGACCACCGGCTCCAGGTCGCTGAGGCTGAGATAGCGGTTGAACACGGCGGCCACCGCTCCCTGGATGAACTTCTCGATGATCTGCTCCTCTCGTCCCTCCTCTACCGTCTCGAACTCCAGCTTGCCGCTGATGGAGGGGATGATGTAGGGCAGGTCGCTGATGCGGGGCACGCTCTCTTTTTCCCCCAGGCGGATGGCGCGGCGGTAGGCGTTGGCCAGCAGGCTCTCGTAGCCGGCGATGGAGGCCCGCACGGACACGCCGGAGCGCTGGTTGACATCCGGGCTGCGGCGGGCCAGGCGGGTGACCTCGGCCACTACCTCCTTCATGTAGGGCGGCACTTTCAGCGGGTGGTCGTCCCCTTCGAAGGGGGTGCGCTCCTGCTCCACGATGGCGATCTCGTACTCGGCGTTGCGCGGGTAGTGGGTGCGGATCTGAGCGCCGTAGCGGTCCTTGAGGGGGGTGATGATGCGGCCGCGGTTGGTGTAGTCTTCGGGGTTGGCGCTGGCCACCACCAGGACGTCCAGCGGCAGGCGGATGCGATAGCCGCGGATCTGGACGTCTCGCTCCTCCATGATGTTCAGGAGGCCCACCTGGATGCGCTCCACCAGGTCGGGGAGCTC
>LJUA01000050.1 GCA_001303545.1 Dehalococcoidia bacterium SM23_28_2 | reverse complement strand
GCCAGCGGGTCGCGCAAGCGGCGGAGCGCGCCGGCCGCTCGCCCGCCGAGGTCACCATCGTCGCCGTCAGCAAGAACTTCCCCGCCCAGGCCATCGAGGAGGCGGCGGCCACCGGCCTCGCCCACATCGGCGAGAACCGCGTGCAGGAGGCGGCGGCCAAGATCCCTGTCCTGCGCCACCTGCCGGTCACTTGGCACCTGGTAGGCCACCTCCAGACCAACAAGGCAAAGACAGCCCTGGAGCTCTTTGATATAATCCACAGCGTGGATTCGTTGCATCTGGCCGAAGCGCTCAGCCGCCGCGCCCAGCGGCCTATCCCCGTCCTGCTGCAAGTGAACGTGGCCGGCGAGGCCAGCAAGTTCGGCTTCTCCCCTCAGGAGGCCCTTCAGTCCGCCGAAGGCATTGCTCGCCTGCCCCACCTGAACGTCACCGGCCTGATGACCATAGCGCCCCTGGTCAGCGACCCCGAGGAGGTGCGGCCCGTCTTCCGCGAGCTGCGGCAGATGCGCGACGCCCTCGGCCTCGCCGAGCTGTCCATGGGCATGACCGACGACTTCGAGATAGCCATCGAGGAAGGAGCCACCATTGTGCGCATCGGCCGCGCCATCTTCAGCGAGAGGTACACCTGAGATGAAGCTGGCCTTCATCGGCGGCGGCGTCATGGGCGAGGCGATCATCAGCGCCCTTCTGGACAAGGGCATCGTCCAGCCCGCCGATATCACCGTCTGCGACATCGTCGCCCGCCGCCGTCAGCACCTGCAGCGCAGCCACGGCGTCAAGGCCGTGGACAGCAGCGCCTCGGCCATCGAGGGCAGCGACATCGTCGTCCTGGCGGTGAAGCCCCAGGAGTTTCCCTCGGCAGCCAAGGGGATAAGCGGCCGCCTCAAGCCCGAACAGACAGTGCTGTCGATCATGGCCGGCATCAGCACCGCCACCATCAGCGATAGCCTCGGCCACCTGGCCGTCGTGCGGGCCATGCCCAACACCCCCGCCCAGATCGGAGAAGGCATGACCGTCTGGACGGCGACAGAGGCGGTGAGCCCCCAGCGTCGCCAGTCCGTGCGGGATGTCCTGGGCACCCTGGGGCAGGAAGTCTACGCCGAGAACGAGAAGTACATCGATATGGCCACCGCCGTCAGCGGCAGCGGGCCGGCGTTCGTCTTCCTGGTGATGGAGGCCCTGATCGACGCCGCCGTCCACATCGGCATGCGGCGGGAGATAGCCACGCCCATCGTCCTCCAGACCATCCTGGGCTCGGCGCGCTACGCCCAGGCCAGCGGCAAGCATCCGGCTGACCTGCGGAACATGGTCACCTCCCCCGGCGGCACGACCGCCGAAGGGCTGCTCGCCCTGGAGGAGGCGGGCATCCGCGCCGCCTTCGCCGAAGCGATCATGGCCGCCTACGAGAGGGCCAAGCAACTGGGAGGCTAAGGATCGAGACTCTCTCCCTCTTCGTCCAGATCCTGGCGCGCGTCCTGATGGGGGCCATCCTCCTGAGGGTCATCCTCTCCTGGGCTGCTCTCGCTTTCTCCATCGATCCCCGCAATCCGCTGGTGGCCGCCCTGTACGAGATCACCGAGCCCATCCTGGCGCCCATCCGCAGCATCATGCCCCGCATCGGGATGATCGACCTCAGCCCCTTTGTGGCCATGATCCTCCTGGAGTTCATCGCCCGCGCGGCCGAGCAATACCTGGTCTGAGTGACAATTGCCCCTTGTAATGCCTTATGCCCCATGCTATGATCCGCTCGCCAATCACAGCTTGGCAAACGTTGGCAAGGAGGCAGGAAGCACGACTACGGACGAGAAGCTCCGGGCCTTAGATCTGGCGATAGGCCAGATCGAGAAGCAGTTCGGGCAGGGGGCGATCATGCGCCTGGGGCAGGCCTCCCAGCGTCTCGTAGTGGAGGTTGTGCCCACCGGCTCCCTGGCCCTGGACATGGCCCTGGGGGTGGGTGGCATCCCCCGCGGCCGCGTCACCGAGATCTTTGGCCCGGAGATGACCGGGAAGTCTACTCTCGCCCTCCACGTCATCGCCGAGGCCCAGAAGACGGGTGGGCTGGCCGCCTACATCGATGTCGAGCATGCCCTCGACCCTGTCTATGCCTCCGAGCTGGGAGTGAAGGTGGATGACCTGCTCATCTCCCAGCCGGACACCGGCGAGCAGGCCCTGGAGATCACCGAGGCCCTGGTGCGCAGCAATGCCGTGGACGCCATCGTCGTCGACAGCGTAGCCGCCCTCGTGCCACGGGCAGAGATCGAAGGTGACATGGGCGACTCCCTTCCCGGCCTCCAGGCCCGCCTCATGTCCCAGGCCCTGCGCAAGCTGACCGCCGCCATCAGCCGCTCCCGCAGCGCCGTCATCTTCATCAACCAGCTTCGGGAGAAGGTCGGCGTCTTCTTCGGCAACCCGGAGGTAACGCCCGGTGGCCGGGCCCTCAAGTTCTACAGCTCCGTGCGCATCGACCTCCGGCGAGTGGAGAGCATTAAGCAGAACAATCAGATAATAGGCAGCCGCGTGCGGGCCAAGATCGTGAAGAACAAGGTAGCGCCCCCCTTCCGCACCGCTGAGTTCGACATGATGTTCGCCGGCAAGACCATGGGCATCAGCCACGAAGGCGCCATCATCGACCTCGGCCTGGATAAGGGGCTCATCAGCAAGCAGGGGGCCTTCTTCAACTACGGCAGCCAGCGCCTCGGCCAGGGGCGGGAGAACGCCAAGGAGTTCCTGAGCAACAACCCCCAGCTGGCCGAAGAGATCGAGACCAAGATCCGCGGGAAAGCCGAAACCGCCGTCCCCGCCGTTGCCTCCGCCGCCCAGAAAGCGCCAGAGCCAGAATAGACCCGCCGATGCCCCTTGCCAGCGGACTCTGGCCCACCCATTAACCATCGCTCCAGAGGCTGATCGCCATCGCTATGCAGATCACAGCCATCGAGAAGCAGCAGCGGCGCCGGCGAGCCAACATCTACCTCGATGGCCGCTACGCCTTCTCCCTCAGCCTTGAGGTAGTAGCCCAAGCAGGGCTTCACGAAGGCGACGCTCTAAGCCCCCAACAGGTGCGCTCACTGCACCAGGCCGATGTCAGGCACCAGGCCCGTGAGGCCGCCCTTCGCCTGTTGGCCTACCGCCCTCGCAGCGAGGCGGAGATACGCCAGCGGCTGGCCCGCCGACGCCTGCCAAAGGACGCCATCCAGGAGACCATCGCCCGCCTGCGCGAGCAAGGGCTTCTGGACGACACCGCCTTCGCCCGCTTCTGGGTGGAGACGCGCGACCAGAGCAGCCCTCGCGGCCGTCATCTCCTCTGGCGAGAGCTCTCGGCCAAAGGTATCGAGCGGGAGACCGCCCGCCAGGCAGTCGACGGCGTGACGGAGGAAGACGCCGCCCTGCGCGCCGCCCAGAAGAAGGTCCGCCAGCTCCAGGGCCAGGACTACCACGTCTTCCGCCGCCGCCTGGGCGACTTCCTTCGCCGCCGTGGCTTCTCCTACTCCACCGCCCAGGCCACCATCGAAAGGCTCTGGCGCGAAGGGCAGCAAGACCCACAGCGATCCTAGTTGAGAGCGCGCTTTTATTCAAGATTCCCTATTCCGGATATCAAACCCTCTCTTCCTTATCCCCCCAAATATGACCTAACCTGCCATTTCCTTGACACCCTAATAGAGCCAGACGTATCATGTAATTGGTAACCTTAACTGAATTTTGAAATCTGCCCCGAACTGTCAACAGGAAGTGAGGTGAAGATGCCCGAGGCCCTAATACTTGTTATACCCATCGGCCTCATTGCTCTAATTGGGGGAGCTGTCGGCGGCGCCTGGATACAACAGCGGATAGAGTACCGCCGCGCCGCCGGCGCCGAGATGAAGGCCAGCCGTATTCTTGGTGAGGCCGAACGAAGGCAAAAAGAGCTACTTCTGGAAGCCAAAGAGGAAGCGATTCGCCTGCGCAGCCAGGCAGAGGGGGAGCTAAGAGACCGACGCAGCGAGGTACAGCGCTTAGAGCGACGGCTGATCCACAAAGAGGAAAACCTCGACCGAAAGCTGGAGTCTCTGGAGCGCCGCGAGCGCTCCTTGACTAATAAGGAACGCCACCTGGACGATGCCAGGTCCAAGTTGACGGACTTGGAGCAACAGCGTCGCCAGGAGATCGAGCGTCTAGCCAGCCTGACTACCCAGGAGGCACGGGAGGTCCTACTGGCTGAGATCGAGCACGAGGTGCGCGACGAGGCCAACCGGCGGATGCGGGAGATCGAGGCCGAACTCAAGGAGGAAGCCGAGCAGCGAGCCCGCGACATCCTGTCCACGGCCATGCAGCGCCTGTCCTCCGACGTCATCTCCGAGGCTACCGTCTCGGTGGTGCCCTTGCCCAGCGACGACATGAAGGGTCGGATCATCGGCCGCGAGGGTCGTAACATCCGCACCCTGGAGCACCTTACTGGCGTGGACGTCATCATCGACGACACCCCCGATGCCGTAACCCTCTCGACCTTCGACCCCGTACGCCGGGAGGTCGCCCGCGTGGCCCTCACCAAGCTCATCAGCGACGGCCGAATCCACCCCGCTCGCATCGAGGACATGGTGGAGAAGGCCCAAAAAGAGGTGGATGCCACGATCAGAGAGGCGGGCGAACAGGCTGTGGTCGAGGCGGGTGTGCCCGGCCTCCACCCGGAGATCGTGAAGGCGCTTGGCCGCCTGAAGTATCGCTACAGCTACGGTCAGAACCAACTCAAGCACGCTGTGGAAACGGCGCGCATTGCCGGCATGCTCGCCGATGAGCTTGGCGCCGACGCCAACGTCGCTCGTCGCGGCGGCCTCCTCCACGACCTGGGCAAGGCCATTGACCATGAAGTGGAGGGAACCCACTCCCTTATCGGCGCCGAAATGGCCCGCCGCTATGGCGTGAGCGAGGCGGTGGCCCACTGCATCGAGTCCCATCATGAGGAAACAGAGCCGAACAGCGTAGAGGCAGTGGTCACCATCATCGCCGACGCTATCAGCGGCAGCCGACCGGGTGCCCGCCGCGAGTCTCTGGAGCAGTACATCAAGCGACTGCGATCCCTGGAGGAGGTAGGTAACGGCTTCGATGGAGTGGAAAAGTGCTATGCTATCCAGGCTGGCCGCGAGATTCGCATCATCGTCAAGCCGGAAGACATCGATGACCTGGGAGCCATGCGTCTAGCCAAAGACATCAGCAAGAAGATCGAGGAGACACTGGAGTACCCGGGGCAGATCAAGGTTACCGTGATCCGCGAGAAGCGGGCAGTCGAGTACGCCAAATAGCGAAGGAAGGGGAGCGGCATTCAGTTGACCCAAGTCGCCGTTCCCCTCCTTGCTGCCTTCAGGAGCGCTAGTGAAGATCCTCTTCCTTGGTGATGTGATAGGCCGTCTGGGTCGCAAGACGGTGCAGACCGTTCTGCCCACCCTCAGGCGGGAGTCCGAGGCCGATCTGGTGGTCGCCAACGGCGAGAATGCCGCCGGCGGCCGCGGCCTCACACTGGCCACCGCCGACGAGCTCTTCGCTGCTGGCGTGGACGTTATCACCTCCGGCAACCACGTCTGGGAAATGCGCGAGATCTATCCCTTCCTGGACGGCGAATCGCTCATCCTGCGGCCTCTCAACTACCCGCCCGGCGTGCCTGGCCGCGGCCTGCTGACCGCCCATGGAGCAGCCTTCGTCAATCTGCAAGGCCGCGTCTTCATGAGCATCGAGGTAGACTGTCCCTTTCGCGCCGCCGACGATGCCCTGGAGCGCCTACAGGACACCCCCGTGGTCATCGTCGATATGCATGCCGAGGCCACCAGCGAGAAGACGGGCTTGGCCTGGTACCTGGATGGACGGGTGAGCGCAGTCATCGGCACCCATACCCACGTGGCCACCGCCGATACCCGTGTCCTACCCAAGGGAACCGCCTTCGTCACCGACGTGGGCATGGTAGGGCCCCGTGATTCAATTATCGGCATGGAGATCAAACCGATCATCGAGCGTTTTCTCACCCAGCTTCCGTCTCGCTTCTCGCCGGTTGAAAAGGGGCCCGCCATCTTCAACTCGGTCCTCATAGACATCGACGAAGCCAGCGGCCGCGCCCAGAGCATCGTCCGCATCGACCGGGAGATCGCCAAACATGGCCAGTAGTAAGGCCGACCTCCACACCCACAGCTCCTACTCCGACGGCCTACTCACCCCCACTGAACTTGTCGAGCGAGCGGCCAGCAAAGGCCTGGAGGTGCTCGCCCTCACCGACCACGACTGCACCGATGGTATCGCCGAGGCCCTGGAAGCGGCCCAGAAGTACCCTCAACTGCTCCTCATCCCCGGCGTAGAGCTAAGCACCGACATGCCCCAGGAAGAGGTGCACGTGCTGGGCTATTTCCTCGACTGGCGGAACCCCGCCTTCCAAGACCGCCTGGATCACCTGCGCCGGTCGCGCATAGAGCGCGGCCAGAAGATGCTGGCCAAGCTCAGGCGCCTGGGGATCGCCCTCTCCTGGCAGCGGATAAAGGAGATCGCCGGCGATGGCGCTGTAGGGCGCCCTCACATCGCCCTAGCCATGCTGGAGGCCGGCCACATCTCCTCCTTCGAGGAAGCCTTCGATCTCTACCTCGGCCGTAACAAACCCGCCTACGTAGAGCGGGAGAAGATAACCCCCGCCGAGGCGGTGCAGCTCCTCACCGACGCATCTGGCCTGCCCGTTCTGGCCCACCCCCGCGATCTCCTGAACCCCGAGCCCCTCTTGGTGGAGCTCAAGGAAGCCGGCCTCATCGGCATCGAGGTCTACTATCAGGACTACAGCCAACAGGCCATCGAGCGCCTCCTGGAAGTCGCCCACCGCCACGATCTGTTGCCCCTGGGAGGAAGCGACTTCCACGGCATCGGTGGCGAGCACGAGCGAGACCTGGGCGACATCCTCCTGCCCTTTGAGCCCGTTGAGCAGCTCATTGCCCTGGCCCGCCAGCGTCAGCTTCTGCAGGCATCGCCTTGACCGCCAGCCCTCCTCTCCACCGCGACAACCCGTGGCCGACCACGGCCAGACCACTTCAGCTATTATGTCCGCATGCTCGCTCCAGCCGCACTAGTACGACCCGCCGTCGCTTTCGCCGCAGCGCGATGCCCAGCACCTGCGTCCCACTAGCGCTGGACCCGAAAAAACGCTACAGTAGCGGCAGACAGCCTTCCGGCACTCGCCGGAGCTAGCTCTCTCGCGCAGGTGGTGAATAGCCATGGTTATCCGGGAAGAGCAGCGTGACACCGAGCGAAAGGTCATCTCTATTCTAAAAATCCTCAGCGAATCGCCGGAGCCGCTCGGCTCCATCGCCATTGCCCGCCAACTGGAATCCCACGGCGTCCATCTGAGCGAAAGAACCGTCAGGTATCACCTCAAGATCACCGACGAACGAGGCTTCACCGAACCCCGGGGAAGAGACGGAAGAGTGCTCACGCCGGAGGGCCTGGCCGAGCTGAGAAGCGCCCTCGTTCCTGACCAGGTTGGTTTCGTGATCGAGAGGATCGAGCTGCTGGCCTTCCAGACGACCTTTGACCCAGCCCGACGCACCGGCCGGTTGCCCGTAAATACGTCTCTGTTCCCCAAAGACAGGTTCGAGGAGGCCCTGGCGGCGATGAAGGACGCCTTCGACGCCGGCCTATGTGTTAGCGAACTGGCAGCCGTAGCCTCCGCCGGCGAGAAGTTGGGCGACATCGTCGTCCCCGATGGTATGGTTGGATTCGCCACTGTTTGCAGCGCCGTCGTGAACGGAGTTCTGCTGAAAGTAGGCGTCCCCACCGACTCCCGCTTCGGAGGGGTGCTGGAGATGCGCAACTACCTTCCCAGGCGGTTTCTAGCCATAATCACCTACGCCGGCTCCTCGCTGGACCCCTCCGAGGCCTACATCAGGGCCAGAATGACGCGAGTGCGCGACGCCGCAACCACAGGAAGCGGCAGGATACTGGCCAACTTCCGCCAGATACCGGCCGAGGCAAAACCGCTGGTGGAGAGCACGGCAGCTGAGCTGAAGCAGGCCGGCATCCACGGAATACTGCTCATGGGCGAAGCCAGCCAGCCGGTGTGCCAGATCCACGTGGGCCTGAACAAGGTGGGAATGGTGCTGCTGGGGGGAATGAACCCTGTGGCCGCTGCCGAAGAGGCTGGGATACAGGCCGACAACTTCTCGGAAAGCGGCACCATCGACTTCGAGCGCCTGGTCAACTTCCGCGAGCTGTAGGCCGCCCGAAGCATCGCCCGCTGCCTTACTACCAGGAGACACGACATTCCCAGGGTATGGCTCGTGTCTGCCCACGGTTATAACAGGGTAAAAAACGGGAATACTGCATGCAAAGCGTTTCAGCGGGGGGCTTGACAGATTTCCATAAATAGTGCACCATCGGAGCATCATCGCTTGGCGGTTGGTGAGCGGCAACCGGCAACCGCTAACCGCAATCCTCGAGGAGGTGGGGCACCATGGTCGAGCCGAGTAGAGAGCTCCTGGCACCCGGCGAGGTAGTTGATCCCTATGTCACCGCTCTAGCCCAGTTCGATGCAGCCGCTGACTACCTCGACCTGGACGAGTCGACGCGTCAGTACCTGCGCAACAACCGGCGAGAGCTGCTAGTCCGCTTGCCTGTACGTATGAGCGACGGCTCCATAAGCGTATTCTGGGGTTGCCGCATCCAGCACAGCTGGGCGCGTGGCCCGAGCAAAGGGGGCATTCGCTACCACCCCTCCGTTAGCCTGGACGAGGTGCGAGCCCTAGCGATGTGGATGACCTGGAAGTGCGCCGTTGTGAACATCCCCTTCGGGGGAGCCAAGGGTGGCGTAAGAGTCGACCACAAGAAGCTATCACAGCGCGAGTTGGAGAGTCTCACCCGCCGCTACGCCGTTGCCATAACCCCAGTGATCGGCCCCAACGCGGACATACCCGCTCCCGACGTGGGCACCACTCCCCAGACCATGGCCTGGTTCATGGATGCCTACGGCGGCACGCAGAGACGTTGGTCACCAGAGGCAGTCACCGGCAAGCCCATCAGCGTTGGCGGCACGGTAGGCCGAGAAGAGGCAACTGGCGCCGGCATCATGTACGTGGTCAAGGAAGCCGCCCGCCGCAACCGCCTCACGCCGAGTGAGACAACGGTAGCCATCCAGGGCTTCGGCAATGCCGGCCAGTGGTCGGCTCGCCTCCTGAAAGGCCTCGGATTCCAGGTAGTGGCCGTCAGCGACACATCGGGCGGCATCCACAACGGCCACGGCCTCGACATCGAAGCGGCCATCGCCCAGAAACTGGACAGCGGTCGCGTCACTGACCACAAGAACGGCGACCGCGTCACCAACGAGGAACTCCTGACCCTTCCGGTGGACATCCTGGTGCCGGCCGCTTTCGAGAACCAGATCACCACCGCCAACGCCTCCGATATCAAGGCCAAGATCGTCGCCGAGGCAGCCAACGGCCCCACAACCCCCGAGGCCGATCAGATCCTGAATGACGCAGGGGCTCTCGTCATTCCCGACGTCTTGGCCAGTGCCGGCGGCGTGGTCGTCTCTTACTTCGAGTGGGCCCAGAATCGGAGCGGTGTCTACTGGGAGAAGGAAGAGGTCGACAGCCGCCTAGATCAGATCATGACCAGAGCGTACGGACAGGTGGCGAACGTGGCCGAGAAAGAGAAGCTGACGATGCGGGAGGCAGCCATTGTCCTCGGCATCCGGCGCGTGGTGGAGGCCACCGTGCTTCGTGGCATGCGCCCCTAGGCAGCTCAGCTAACCGGCCCGGCCCACTGACCTAGCGTAAGACAACGGCGGCAGCCACTAGCCCGGCCATGATGACCAGCACGATAATAGCGATTCGCATCACCTCGCCGGAGACGTAGCTGTAGTCCCTAGCGATATGGCGAGCTGCTGACTTGCTGGAAGTGGCGGCGACAGAAGAGTCACCTGCAGCGACCTCAGACCGGCGAGGGGCTTCAGGGATTTCGCTGGGCGTACCAGCGATCGAGGCGTCTGTTTGGCCTGCAGTCGAGCGCTTGCGCTCCCTGCGCTGTTGCCTAGGGCCGGGCCGTCCGCTCCTGGGACGAGGTCGTTTGGGCAAGTTTCCCCTCCTGATACTAGTCTCGCTACCTCCGCCAGCAGCATTATACGACAGGTGCAGGCTGAGGCCAACGCCGGGTTAGCCGAAAATCATTGACAAGGAAAGCACCTCGCATATAAAATGAAGCCGGAGCCGAGATAGGGTTATCCATAGTGGCCACCCACAGTAGTTCGTCAGAGCTCCCCACCTGCGTAACGAATGACCATTGTGCATGGCAGCCCCGACTCCCCTCGGGGTCGCCAGGCGCAAACGCTGATCAGCCCGTCTTCCTCTTCTGCTAAGACCCGGAACAAAAGAGGGAAGGCGGGTTTTCGGTGTCAAGCCTTCCACTCCCCCTGTCCTCAGGTCGACCTCGACCTTGGCGAGAACCAGCCTCACCAGGTCACGACGTTCATTCATGATCATCTGTGGCCATAGCTGGTGGATGTCGGTCAGCGCCTCTGCCTCCTGAATGTGGGCGTCGTCCTGATCCTCCCTTCCAACCGCCGCCAGTGGTGGGGCTCTGCCACTGGATCGCGTTCCTGCTGGATGAGAGCCTCGCGCATCTTCCCTGCCAGCCGTTGACATCACAGGTCGCTAGCACTAGGGTGGCCATGGCCTTTCCGTTCGATCCCATGCCAGGTGCAGCTTCGGGAGGACAGCATGAACCGGCGGCCGATTGCGTTCAACGTGGCACTGGTGCTCGGCATTATCCTATTGACTGCCTGCGCCGGGGAAGAAAAAGGTGAAAAGGCACCGACGGGGGTTGGGAGCACCGCTACCGTAGAGCGTACTGCGAGTCCGGTGGGAGAAGCTACTGACACTCCGATTACCTCTGAACGGCTCATCCAACCAGCGGACCTGGCCTATCTGGGCACATTCAGGTTGCCAGACGGACCGGAAGGAATCGGCTGGGGATACAGTGGCGCTGCTATGACCTACTACCCTCATGGCGACCCCACCGAACCGGCCGATGGATACCCCGGCTCGATCTTCGCGACAGGACACGACTGGAACCAGCATGTCTCGGAGATAAGCATCCCCGTGCCCATTATTTCTCCGGATAAGGACCTAGATGACCTGAACACCGCGACTACCCTCCAGGATTTCCAGAACATCCGGGGTGACCTATTCGGTGAATTCGAGATTCCCCGGGCCGGGCTGGAATACCTGCCGGCACAGGGTGGGCAAACGACAGACAAGCTCTACTTCTGCTGGGCGCAGCATATGGGCGAGGCGGAGACCAACCCCTCCCACGGCTGGTGCGAACTAGACCTGTCGAATCCTCAGACTGCGGGGGCGTGGCGCATCGGGGATTACTGGAACTACGTCACCACGGATTACATCTTTGCCATTCCCCAGCAGTGGGCCAACGCCAACACGCCGGGGATGTACCTGGCCACTGGCCGGTTCCGCGATGGCGGTCAGGGGGCACGAGGCCCCTCCCTCTTGGCCTACGGGCCGTGGAACGAGGGCAATCCGCCAGCGCCAAACAGCACGCTCTCGGCCGTGCCTCTTCTCTTGTATACCGACGTCACCGCCGAGGACGACTTCACGATGGATAACTACCACCATTCCGATGAATGGTCCAGCGGGGCCTGGCTCACAGCCGGCGACAAATCCGCGGTGATCTTCGTCGGCACCAAGGGTGTCGGAGACTGTTGGTACGGGTTCGCCAACGGGGTGGTGTGGCCGGATGAGCCCCCCTATCCTCCGGTACCCGATGCCCCCTACGATGAGAGAGGATGGTGGAGTACCGCCTTTGAAGGGCAGATCGTCTTCTATGATCCGGCGGAGCTGGCCGCTGTGGCCAGGGGTGAAATGGAGCCCTACGAGCCTCAGCCGTACGCCACACTGCAGATTGATGAATACCTGTATCACATCGAGCCCGCTCAGCAACGGCATCACGTTGGTGCAGCAAGTTTTGACCGCGAGCGAGGTCTGCTCTATGTCTTCGAACCCCTGGCCGATGGCGACAAGTCCCTGATACACGTCTGGGAAGTCGCAGCAGAAGAGGCCACTGCCCCTGGCCCCTAGATGGCTCTAGACCACCCTCATCCACCACCAGGCGCCGCCGCTGGCGTCGGCCAGCAGCGGTCAGGCCCTATGGATTCGTGCAGGACGTGTTGATGACTGGCTTGTACAGCAGCACGTCCAAGATGTCGACCTCGCCACCTGCGTTCAGGTCGAAGCGGGCGTCGTAGACCGCACCCTCCCCGAACTGCGAGTTGTAGCACAGGACATCCATAATGTTGACGTTCCTATCATGGGAACCGCAGCCCGCCCCACCGTTGATGTCGGGCGGCCAGGCGTCGTCGCTCGCATCGTCGGGGCAGGCGTCCAGGGGATCGGTGCCTACGTAGCACTCGACGTTGTTATCGAAGCCATCGCCGTCAGTGTCGACGCCGGGCTCGCAACCCGGAATGGGCGTCGGTGTGGGCGTGGGCGTAGGCGTAGGCGTGGGTGTGGGCGTCGGTGTGGGTGTAGGCGTCGGTGTGGGTGTAGGCGTGGGTGTAGGCGTGGGCGTGGGCGTAGGCGTTGGTATGGGCGCACCCGGGTCCGTAACAAAGACGTAGGCCCGCCCCTGGTCGAAATTGCCGCCTACATCCTCCAAGTACGCCCCTGCGGCTACGTCTACCCTGCCGTCGCCGTTCGTCTCCCCTACTGCCAGCGCGCAGCCAAAGCTGGCCTTGCCCTGCGCATTGGGGGCATTCAGGGTGGCAACCAACGACCCGTCCGTCCCGGAGTAGATGTAGGCCTGGCCCGTGCGGTACTGCCCCACAGCGATGTCTGCCCGCTCGTCGCCGTTCACGTCGCCGACTGCCACCGCCAGGCCGAAGTCGTAATCCTGCGGGTCGGGGGTATCCAGGGTGAAAAGCAGGGAGCCGTCAGCCCCCGAGAAGACGTAGGCCCGGCCCAGGTTCTCGACGCCATCCACATCCTCCCAAGGCGCCCCCACAGCGATCTCTCCCTTCCCATCGCTGTCCACGTCACCAACCCCCATCGACGAGCCGAAGTTGGCGCTCGCCTGCGGGTTGGGGGTATCCAGGGTGAAGAGCAGGGACCCGTCGGCCCCCGAGAAGACGTAGGCCCGCCCCTGGGCGGCGTTGCCGCCCACATCCTCTCTGTAAGCCCCTACCGCGATGTCCGCCTTGCCGTCGCCATTCACGTCCCCCATCGCCAGCGAGTTCCCGAAATAGGCGTTGGCCATCGGATAGGGGGCACTGAAGGTCAGAAGTAGCGAACCGTCAGCTCCAGAGAAGACGTAGGCTCGCCCCTGCGCAGTAGTGTCGTTGGACGCCCCAACAGCGACATCTCCCTTGCCGTCGTTGTTCACATCGCCCACCGCCGCCGAGCTGCCGAAGAAGGTGTACCCCACAACGTGGGGGCTGCTCAAAACGAAGAGCAGGGAGCCATCGGCGCCGGAGAAGACGTAGGCCCGCCCCTGGTTGACGTAGCCTCCCACATCCTCGTACTGTGCCGCCACCACGATGTCTCCCTTGCCATCACCGTTCACGTCGCCCACCGCCAGCGCCATGCTGAAGAAGGCGCTCGCCTGCGGGCTTGGCGACTCCAGGGTGAGAAGCAGGGAGCCATCGGCGCCGGAGAAGACGTAGGCCCTCCCCTGGTCAACGTTGTCGCCCACATCCTCAGCGTATGCCCCCACTGCGATGTCCGCCTTGCCGTCGCCGTTTACGTCGCCCATCGCTGTCCGGTAGCCGAACTTAGCGTTCGCCTGGGGATTGGGGCTGTCAAGCGCATACTGGTACAGAAAGCCAGGGGGCAGCGTGGGTGTAGGTGTAGGCGTGGGTGTAGGTGTAGGCGTAGGTGTGGGCGTGGGTGTAGGCGTAGGTGTGGGCGTGGGTGTAGGCGTAGGCGTGGGTGTGGGTGTGGGACAGTTCTCCCCGCAAATAGCGAACGGCGGGGAGAACTCCGAGGTGTTCCCGCTGGCGTCGGTGGCCGTAGCCGTGACATAGGGGCCGTCCGCGCTGACCGAGAGGCTCCAGTTGCCGGCATCATCAGCCTCGGTGGAGCCGTGATAGATCCGGCCCTCGTCTTCATCATCGGAGTAGACGTCCACGGTGCAGTTGGCGCAGGCCGTCCCCGAGATCGGGCCCTCGGCGGTGATCGTCGGCGGCGTCAGCTCAGCGTTGCCCCCGTTCACATTGTCGATCCCCATGCCAGCGTTGGAGTGAATGGAGTTCCCGCGTATGCTGTTCCCTGTGCTCGTCTCTCCGATCACGTACACCCCCCGCTTACCGTTATAAGCAATGGTGTTGCCTGCCCCCGCTGCCGTTCCGCCGACCTGGGCGTTCTGTGTCGAGATGGAGACGCCATCCTCCGAGTTCCCGAGGGGGAT
>LJUA01000049.1 GCA_001303545.1 Dehalococcoidia bacterium SM23_28_2 | reverse complement strand
GAGGCCTGTCGGTTCGCAGACCTCGGTCTCCACCAGGCCCTCCGGTCGAGAGAACGGCTCAGGAGGAGCGTCCTTCAGCACCTCCTCCATGAAGTCGCGCCAGACAGGCGCCGCGCCGGTTGCGCCCGACACCTGATGCATGGGTTGGTTGTCGGCATTGCCCACCCAGACGCCCGCAACCAGATCGGGGGTGTAGCCGACCGTCCAGTTGTCCCGGAAATCGGTGGTCGTGCCCGTCTTTACGGCGGCCGGCCGAGAGAGCCTGAGCGGGCTGTACTCGCCGAAGGTGAGCATGCGCGCGCTGTTATCGGAGAGAATGTCGGTGATAAGGTAGGCGACCTGAGGGCTGAGCACGCGCTCCTCCGACGGCTGTCCCCACTCGAAGAGAACGTGCCCCGAGGAGTCCTCCACTCGCAGGATGGCCACCGGCTCCCGCCGCACTCCGCCGGCGGCGAATGCGGCGTAGGCTCCGGTCAGGTCAAGGAGGCGCACCTCCCCACCACCCAGGGTAACGCTCAGGTCGTAGCGGCCGATGTCGTCCAGGGTGGTGATCCCCAGGTCGTGGGCCAGGCGAAGGACCGTATCGACCCCTATCTCGTCCATGACCCGCACAGCGGGGACGTTCAGGGAAGAGCCGAGGGCATAGCGCAGGGAGACGAGCCCATGAAACTGAGCGTCGTAGTTGTTGGGCACATACTGCTCGCCCTTGCGGGTGAAGAAGCTGGTCCTCACGTCGGCGATGGGAGTAGCCGCGGTGTACTCCCCGCTGAGGGCGGCGGCGTAGGTAATGGGCTTGAGAGAGGAGCCAGGCTGACGGGAGGCCAGGGCCATGTTGACCGCCCCGTCGATCTCCTCCTCGAAATAGTCAGCGCTGCCTACCATGGCCAGGATCTGACCTGTCGTCGGGTCCAAAGCTACGAGGGCAGCATTGGACACGTCGTGGTCTGCCAGGCTGGCTACGTGGCGCCGAACGATATCCTCGGCTGCGTGCTGCATGTCCAAGTCGAGCGACGTGTATACCCGCAGCCCGCCCTGTTCCAGGGCCTCAGGTCCGAGCTGGCGGTCGAGCAGGTTCCGCACGAAGACCACAAAGTGAGGCGCCTCCATGGGGAAGATCACCTCGGCGAAGTGGAGAGGCTCCTCGAAGGCCGCCTGCGCCTCGGCCTGGCTGATGTATCCCCTTTGCTCCATGAGGGAAAGCACCGTGCGCTGGCGTTCCTTGGCGGCTGGAAAGCTCGCCAGAGGGTCGCAGGTGGCCGGCGATTGAGGAAGGCCGGCCAGCAGGCTGGCCTCCGCCAGATCGAGGTCGCGGGCCGACTTGCCGAAGTAGGTTCCGGCAGCGGCCTCCACTCCATAGGCCAGGTTGCCGTAGTAGACCTGGTTGAGGTACAGCTCCAGTACCTCGTCCTTACTGAGGTGGCGAGTGAGACGAATGGCCAGAATGGTCTCCCGCACCTTCCGCCAGGGGCTGCGCGATGACCGCTCCTCCGGAGAGAGGTACAGGTTGCGGGCGAGCTGTTGAGTGATGGTGCTGCCGCCAGCGACGATCTCGCCGGCCTGCAGGTTCTGGGCGAGGGCGCGGGCCATAGCGAACACGTCGAAGCCCGGGTTGCTGTAGAAGCTGGCGTCCTCCACCGCAATGGTCGCCTCGCGCAGGCTCTCCGGCATCTGCTCGAGAGGTAAGTACGTGTGGGTGCCCTCGCGGGCCAGCACCACCTGATAGAGCAGACGACCGTGGCGGTCGTAGATCCTGGTGCTATCGTCGAGGGTGAAGGGCTGAGCGACCGGCGGCGCTGGCCAGAACACCAGCAGGAGGACCAGCGCAACTAGAGGGCCATAGGTTATCGCCGCAAAGGCCGCAGTTGGGCGCCAGTGGCGCCTGAGAAAGCGAAGCAGCCTCGCCAGGCCCTGTCCGGTCAGTGGTCTATCAGCGGGCACAGCTGGCCTTCTCGCCTAGGCCCTGGCCGGAACCCGGCGCGTGAGTCTGCAGGGCGGCTCGCCGCGAACCGCAGACCGAGGGGCTTGGCCGACTGGCCCATGCAAAAAGTTCTTCATCGCTCGGCCCCTCCCTTACATTGACGCCGCCAAAGCTGGTCGGTTACAGTTCTCCAGAAGTTCCAGTCCCTTGTCCTCCCCGCTCGATTGCCCTCCGAATCCAGACTACGTCTTGTCGCATGTGCCATACTTGACGCCCTCCGTGCGATTCCCTTGCGCATGGCTTGCGGTCACCTGTCCGGACGCCAACACGTGCAGTATAATCGCTGGCGTCAAGGGACGCTCGCTGGCTGTAGTCCTCCTGGCCGCTTCTTTCCTCCTGAGGCCCTCTTGCGACCCGTGCTACAATGGCCGAGAGCCGTCGGAGGGCAGGCATGCAGACAACAGCCGCTCGCTATCAGGTGCGCCCCATGGACTTCGGCGACATCTCCCAGGTGATGGAGATCGAGCAGGAGTCGTTCCTCAACAACTGGCCGACGACGGCCTTCAAGCGCGAGCTCCAGAACAATCGCCTGGCCCGCTATCTGGTGGCGGTGGAGCGGCGAGAGGAAGCCGAGGAACCATCAGCTCCCCTGGCGGAGCACGAACCGAGGACGGCGACCGTGCCGCCGCAGCGCCTGGGGCGCTGGCTGGGCGAGTTCAAGCGGCTGTTCGGCGGCGAGGAAGAGGCAGAGCCCAGCGGCGAGCCCGTCGTGGGATTCGTGGGCGTCTGGCTCGCGCCGGGTGAGGCCCACATCGTGAACATTGCCGTGCGCGAGAGCCACCGCGGCCGCGGCATCGGCGAGCTCCTGCTCATCGCCGCCGTTGCGCTGGCCCTCCTCAACGATCGAGAGGTCGTCACCCTCGAGGTTCGCGCCTCCAACCAGGCGGCCCAGGCCCTGTATGAGAAGTACGGCTTCAAGAATGTTGGCGTCCGCCACCGCTATTACTCCGACAACCACGAAGACGCCGTGATCATGACCACCGAACCCATCCGCTCGCCTTCCTATCAGGCCCTCTTCCATCGCCTCAGGCAGGAGCACCGCGAGCGCTGCGGCCAATACCAGCTCGACTTCGACTAGCCAGCCGGATCAGGCGCCGCCGATCTGGGCAGGCGGCTGCCAGCGACAAGGAGCATACTGGCCGCCAAGGGAAGGACGCCGGCCATAGCGAACACAAAGCCGTAGCTGACGAAGCCGGCCATCAGGCCAAAGGTTAGGGCTCCCACACCGGATCCCGTGTCCCAGGCAAAGCCGAACGTGGACATGGCCACCCCTCGCTGCTCGCTGTCGGCCCTGTCAACCGTCAGGGCCAGAAGGGCGGTATGAGCGGCAGCAAAGCCAAGGCCGAAGAGCACCGCCGCCGCTAGCATCATCCCCTGCATGGAAGCAGCGGCCAGGAGGAACATGGCCAGGCCCGCCACGGCCAGGCCCGGAAGAAACACCGCCGCCCGGCCGTGGCGGTCGGTCAAGGCCCCCACCACAGGCCGGAGAGGCACGACCACCAGGCCGTACAGCACGAAGAAGAGTCCGGGGTTGCCCAGCCCTCGATCCTCGGCCATGAGAGGCAGGAAGGCCTGAATCGCGCCGAAGGCGACCGCTATCGTCAGGAACAAGGAAGCGGGGAGCAGCGTGCTGCGGCTCACCAGGGCGGCAGCCGAGAATCCCTCCGCCGGCCTCCCCCTGTCCGCGCCGCTGCTGACGCGGCTGCTGAGGAGGAAGGCCAGGCCAGCGACCGCGGCCGCCGTCAGGAAGTAGGGGGTGAAGCCCCACGTCCTGGCTATCGTCAGCGCCAGCCAGGGGGAATAGACCTGAGGCAGGCTGTTCATCATCGCCAGGTAGCCGAAAGCAACCCCCCGACGGTCGGCGGGCACAATGTCGGCGATCGTGGTGAAGGCGGCGGTGACAAAGAGCACCATGCCCATCCCGTTCACCATTCGCAGCGGCAGCAGGATGTACGGGTCATCGCTCAGGCAGTGGGCCGCCAGGCTGAGGGCCGTAGCGCCGGTGCCTATCATCATCAATGGCTTGCGGCCATAGCGATCCGACCACAGACCGGCCAGAGGCCGTATGAGCATGCCGGCAAGGCCCATGCTGCCCACCACCAGGCCGATCTGCCACTTGTGAGCGTCCCCCAAGTAGAGGGGTAGCGTAGTGAAGGTGGAGAAGAAGGTGGCGAAGGAAAGATGCGTGCAGACGAGCACGATCGAGAAGGCGCCCGTCCAGAGCGGCTCATCCCGCCCGGCAGACAGCGGCCCGCCCGGCGGTGTTGAGTCTTGGCCCATTCGTCCCCGCCACATAGTTCCGAGTCTAGAGCGGCAACGGCGGTGAATCAACAGCGAACGGCGGTTCATCCCACCAGCGGATTAGCCCTAGTACTCGTGGCTGGCTATAATGCTTGCGTAGGTATCGAGTTCCATGTCACTTGGGGCTCACAAGGTTGAAGTGGGAAATGGTGGCTGAGATCGGCAACTCTGGATGCTATAAGACAGGTGTGTTCGGGATGCCGGTAGGCGGTCAGACAGAGCCCAACACGTAGGGGGCAACGCCATGAACCTATTCTGGAGCAGGATGTCACGCCTCCTTTGCGTCGTCCTCGCCGCCCTAGTTGCCCTGGCCCTGGCCTTGGGCTGTGGCGATGACGGCGAACTATCCATCCAGGACTACCTGCAAGACATCCACGCGCTCATGGAAGAGTCGGCTGCAAACGCGGAAGAGCTGGGAGACCCTTTTGCCTACCAAGAGTTGGCTACAGACGAGGAATTGCTCCGTGCGATCCGGGACTACTGTGACGCGCTGGTGCCCATGGTGCGAAGAAGCATCAACACCCTAAGCGATATGGAACCGCCGCCAGAGGCTGTGGAACCCCACAACGAGCTCCTGGCAAGCGTGGGATCACTGGCCGACGCTTTCGAAGATCTCGGTGAGCAGGCTGCGGATGCTCAGTCCCTTGAGGAGCTAAACCAGTGGACCATTGAATCGGGGTGGAATGAGACCTACGCGTCCTCCGGTGAAGGCGCCAACCGGGCCTGCCTCGCGCTGCAGGACCTCGCGGACGAGAACAGCGTCGCCCTGGACTTCGAGTGCATAGAGGACGAGGGGGCCTGAATCTGACCGGGGCACCAGCGAATCCCTCAAACTGGGCAGAAGCATTGCTCGACTAGCCCTGCTATTCGCGACTGGCTATAATGCTTGGCGTAGGAATCGAGTTCCATGTCAGCCGTCGACAGGATTCGTCGCCAGCTAGAGCGCCTGGCCCACCTGCGGGGACTGGGCCCCGTCGCCAGCGACCACGCCCGCTGGATAGACCAGACCTGCTACTTGCTGATGAGCCTCTTCGGGGAGGGCTCAGCCGAGGCCGATGGCTTCCTCGAGGCCGTGGGCGCCACGCCCGCCGATAGGCAGGAGCAGGCGTTTACCTTCAGCCTACCCCAGGAAGGGCCCTGGGGTATACGAGCGCGCTTGGAGCGAGGAGAGTCCGTCCTCCGGAGAGTACTCGACCGCCTAGAGGCAGGCAAGTAGTGGGGCCGCTAGCGAGAAGCCTGGCCCTCCTTGGCCCGCGCCGCCGAGGCCACTATCTCCGCCGCCGCCGTGTAGGAGAGGCGAGCCGTGTCGATCACCAGGTCATAGAGGCTGGGATCGCCCATGTCCACTTTGAAGAACTTGCGGTAGAAAGCCGCGCGGCCGCTGTCGAGCTCGTGAACCCTCTTGCCGGCTTCCTCCACGCTTAGCTTGTCGCGCTCAGCGACCCACCGGATGCGCAGTTCCAGAGGGGCCTGCATCAGCACGCGGAGAGCGATGGGCAGCTCCTTGAGGATCATCTGACCGCCGCGACCCAGGATCACGATGTCGCCCCTTTGGCCCAGCTCGCTGATGATGGTGCTTACCGTCTCTATGTAGCGGGCATCGTCTAGCTCCTGGGCGGAGCTGTCGACCTCGGCGCCCACCTCGCCGTAGGAGCGGGCCAGGAGCACCTCCAGGCCACGGATGCCCACCATCGGGTCCCCAACGCCGGTCATCGCCGAGCGCTCCAGGAAGGTGCGCAACATGCTGGCCAGCCTCTCCCTGAAGCCCACACAACGCTCGTCCCGCTCGGCCAGGGCTTCAGCGCTGACGCCCAGGCGGCGAGCGGCATCTACCAAGATCTGCTGATCCACGTAGTCAATGCCCAGTATCTTGGCCGCTAGCGGACCCACCTCACGGGCACCACTGCCCGTCGTCCCGGATATGGTCACTACGGGCATAGCAGATCACTCCCCTGCAATTACAGTATACTATGACGCCAGCCAAGGATGGCTGTCAAAGCGCGACCCCGAATTGTTCCCACCGAGCGCTGGCGATAGAATCTATGCGGTCGGAGGCTGCTTTGGCCAAGGCAGCAAGGAATAGCCTATGAATGTCATCAGGCAGGCGATTCGCCGACGGGGCCTCTGGTTCCGGCTGGCGTTCGTCTCCCTATTCCTGGGGCTGCTCGCCTGGCGGGTCAACCTCGGCGAGGCCCTGCAAACGTTCGCCGATGTAAACTACGCCTGGATCGCAGCCGCCCTGCTGATTTTCACCCTGTCGAAGCTGATCCATACGCTACGCTGGCGCATCTTCCTCGGCCGCATCCCTGGGTTGCCCCTGTCCGGCCTCTTCGGCACGTTCCTCATCTCCAACATGATCAACAACCTGATGCCGGTCCGAGCGGGAGACCTCGTCCGGATCCAGGTGCCTGCTCAGAGGTACAACATCCCGCGTGCGGAGCTCACGGCCACCGTCATAGTGGTGGAAACGCTGCTGGACGCGGCTACCTTCATCCCCCTGCTTGTCATCGGCCTGGCGCTCCAGGATGAGCCGGTCGTGCGGGCCGGCATCCTCTGGGCTTTCGCAGCATTCGTAGGAGTGGGGCTGCTGGCGGCCGTCCTAGCAGCGCGCGTGAAGCTGCCGGCCGACTTCTGGCAGGCCAGGTGGGCCAGTCGACTGCCCCGCCGGCTGCGAGACCAAGCAGCCACGCTCATCCCTCCCTTTGTTGACGGCCTGGCCGCCCTGCGCGATGTTCGGCTGGCTGCCCAGGCCATATTGATCTCCTTCCCCGCCTGGCTCATCGAGGTGGTGGTCTTCTGGCTCTTTGGCCAAGCCTTTGGCCTCGACCTGCCGTTCAGCGCCTACCTCGTGATCATGATTGGGGCCAACCTGATTGTCTCGCTGCCTCTCACCCCCACCAGCATCGGCGTGTACGAAGTCGCTCTCCAGGAGGTCGTTGCCCTCTTCGGCGTCGATCGGACCTTGGCGGCGGGCTATGCCATCGGAACGCACGTCTTCATTTCGATCTGGATCGGCCTGACCGGCCTGCTGGCCATCTGGATGCTAAAGCTTCGCCTCGAGGACGTCTTCTACCTGCGACGGGATACCCCACAGCGGCCCGCGCTATAATGAGACCGGTGAAGGGCATGGACAAGCCAGTTCGAGGACGGCGCGAGGTCTACCGCCTGCGCATCCCCCTCATCCTGAAGTTCATCTGGGCGGTGCTTCGCGGCCGGACTCGCATCCTGGCAGCGGACGTGGAAGCGACCCTCATGGCCGCCAGGCCCAAGCCCCAGGCTCGCAACGTCCAGCAGATACCGGCCGAAGGCTCCTTCGTTCTGGTGGCCAATCACTACGAGCGGCCGGGCCTGAAAGTATACTGGGGCGGCATGCTGGCCTCTCATGCCGTGGCCCGGCGGCGGACGAGCCAGAAATCGCTGCGCTGGCTGATGACCAGCGAGTGGTACGACTTCCGCCTGGGCCCGCTCCCCGTGCCCGTTTGGGCGACCCACTGGCTATTCCGGCGCATCGCCCAGGTGTACGGACTGGTGATCGTACCCCGCGCTGCCGAACGGGGCGTGGGCCGAGCGGCCGCCATGCGCTCGATTCTGAACGTGGTACGCGACAGGGAAGAGGCCATCGGTCTGTACCCCGAGGCGACAGGCACCGGACAGCTTATCGAGCCCATGCCGGGGGTAGGCTTGTTCCTCTTCTCCCTGAGCGAGCGGGGCATACCTATACTCCCCGTCGGCATCTTCGAGGAAGAAGGGAGGCTCATCGCGTCCTTTGGCTCCCCCTTATCCATCCGGGTAGCGCGCGGCGTGGAGAAGGGGGAGCGCGACCGCCTGGCCAGCCAGCAGGTGATGGTGGCCATCGGCCGCCAGCTACCGCGCGAGCTCTGGGGCGCCTATGCGTCGGCCATCGAGGAAGCGCTGGCCCAGGAGCCAGCCAGCCGCTAGACCCGCCGCATGAAGCGCCTCCTGAGGCCCGAGAGGGAACGTGGCTAACGAGACCCGAGAACTGCCGCTGTTCAACAGGCTGGTCTATGCCTCCGGCAGCTTCGGGGGCAACGTCATCGCCCGCTCCAAGGACCTCTGGCTCATCTACTTCTACGCCCCTCCCGCCGACGCCGACATCGAGAAGCGGATGAACATCCTGGTCCTCGGCGCTCTGTTCACCGCCGCCCGCATCATCGAGGCCCTGGACGACCCGATTATCGGCTGGTGGAGCGACCGCACGCGCTCCCGCTGGGGACGGCGTATCCCCTTCGTGCTGCTGGCCACCCCCTTCTACGCCGTGTTCTTCGTCCTCCTCTGGACGCCCCCTGTCGCTGGCGAGAGCATGACCAACGCCCTCTACTTCTTCCTCATGCTGGAGGCCTTCCACCTGTTCAGCACCCTATCCGGCGGGCCCTTCGAATCCCTTTTGCCGGAGATCGCCGTGACCTCTAAGGGACGCGTGAGCATAGTGACCTGGCAGGTGTTCTTCGGCACGGTGGGCGCGGCCATCGCCCTGGTGGGCAGCGGGATCATACGAGACGCCTTCGGCTTCCAGGCGATGGCCATCAGCATGGCCGTGATGGGCATGGCCTCTCGCTACATCGCCCTGTCCGGCGCCTGGCGGCACGTGCGCCTGGACGTGGAGCCGGCGCAGGTGAACCCGCTGCAGGCCATTCGCTCCACCTTCACCAACAGGCCGTTCCTGTTCTTCCTGCCCACCTTCATCCTGTTCAACATGTCCATATCGATGATGACCGCCGCCCTCCCCTTCTGGTCTGGCGCCGTCTTCCTGGGCGATCTCCCCAGCGACATCGCCAGAGTGGAGACGGGCAGCCCGGCCACCCTCCAACTGTTCGGACTGGAGTTCGGCGTGGCGGAGGGCACCGCCGTCGCCCTGCTGACGGCGGCGGCGATCGTCGTTGTCCTGCTCTGCCTTCCCCTCGTCTACCGGATGTCCTTGCGGCGAGGCAAGGCCTGGGTCTACTCGGCTGCCATGCTCATAGGAGGGGTCTACCTGCCGTTCATCGCCTTCATGGGCTTCCTGCCGGGCATCGACAAGCTGCTCCAGGCGGTCTTCTTTGTCGCCCTCATGGGGCTGCCGATGGCGGCCGTCTTCACCTTCCCCAACGCCATCATGGCCGACATCATCGACTACGACGAGCTGAAGACGGGCATGCGACGGGAGGCCATCTACTACGGCACTCAGGCTACCCTCGAGAAGTGGGCCTCGGCCCTGTTCCCCCTCATTCTGGCCTCTCTGCTCGTACTGGGGAGCACGGCCGCCAACCCGCTGGGCATTCGCCTGGTGGGGCCAGTGGCCGGCCTATCGGCCCTGCTGGGGTTCCTGGCCTTCCGCGGCTACACCCTGCCGGACACGGTGACCGTCGATACGGTGAAGGTGCGCTGATAGCAAAAGGGGCCGGGAGAAAAACCCCGACCCCCAATACCGCTGCTAAAATGCAGGCTCTGCGCTGCCTGAGGCGTCCCCTAGCGCCCTTCGTCGCCGATAGGCGTATCCTCGCCCTCGGGCGCTCCTTCCCCCACTGCGGCCAGGAAGATGACCACCGCACCGACGGCGATGAGCGCCAGGCCGGGACCGACGCTCGCCAGCCAGAAGGACTCATCGGCAACGGCGTGGATGATGTTGAAGAAGGCCACGAAGCCGGCCACAACGGCCACCGTCGACTGCCAGAGGTGGGAGAAGAAAGGCGCGAGGAGTCCCCGCCAGGCCAGGGCCACCCCCACGAAGGCCAGAGCGGCGGCGATCAGGGTCACCACGCCCTCTCCCGCCGCAAGGCCGTTGACGGAGGCCTGACGTCCGGCATCGGTGCCCCAGGGCAGAAGCGAGCCGATCAGCAGAAGGGAGGCGCCCAGGCCGTAAAGCCAGCGCCAGGGGAGAGCCAGCGTCCAGCCCGTGGCCCTGGTGGGGAGACCGACCATCGGCAGGGCGCTGAGGGCGGCTCGACCCGAGGGCACGAGAGAGGCGGCCACCAGTAGCTTCACGGCATCGCCGGGGACGAACGGATAGAGCCCCATCTCGAAGACGCTCTTGTCAGAGCTGAAGTGGGCCAGCCAGGAGAGCCCTCCGACGTAGATGAGAGCCTGTCCCACCAGCATGGCCAGGGCCATCGTCCAGGGACGGCGATCCCAGCCCCGCTCGGCGAGGAAGCCCACGGCGTAGGATGAAGCCCACGATGTAGCCGCCCGTGGGGCCAGTGGCATAAGCCCAGCCGCCCATGCCGCCGGCGAAGACGGGCAGGCCCGCTGCCCCCTGAGACCAGTAGGTGACCATGCTCGCTGCCCCCAGGCGGCTGCCGAGAAGCGCGCCCACCAGGAGCGCGGCGAAGGTCTGGCCGGTGATCGGCACGGGGGTGAAAGGCAGGCCAGGGCCTCGGTACGGCTGTTCATACGCATAGAAAAACCTCTCCTGAGCCATTGATTGCGTCTATGATAGCGGGCTCGACTGCTAGGCGCAACTAGCGATGGGCGGTCTTTCAAGGCATGTGAGAGATCATGGATCGCTCATGGTGAGCCTGGTCGAACCATGAGCCCCCGCTCGCCCTTCGACAAGCTCAGGACGAGCGGCTGGCTAGCCGCCTACCCGGCGGTCACCTTCGCCTCTTCCTTGCGGGCGAACACGTACTCCTCGCCCTCGATGTCCACAAGCACCGTGTCGCCCTCGCCGAACTCGCCGGCCAAAATGCGCTTCGAAAGCGGGTTCTCCACCCGCCGCTGCACCGTCCGCCGCAGGGGGCGGGCACCGAACACGGGGTCGAAGCCCTCTTTCACCAAGGCCTCCTTGGCCGCCTCCGTCAGCTCCAGGTCGACGCCTCCGGTTGCGCACGTCGTTGGTCAGCAGCTCGACCACCTGCTTCAGGTCCTCCTCCGTCAGCGGCTCGAAGATGATCGTCTCATCGATGCGGTTGAGCAGCTCGGGCCGGAAGGCCTCCTTGAGCGCCTTCTCCACGGTGCCGCGCAGCCGCTCCCGCTCGCCCTTGGTCTGCCGCTCGCTGGGCATGAAGCCCACCGCCGGCCGCTGGAACTCGGACGTGCCCAGGTTGGAGGTCATGATCACCACCGTATTGCGGAAGTCCACCGTCCGACCGTGGCCGTCGGTGAGGCGACCGTCCTCCAGTATCTGGAGAAGGATGTTGAACACGTCCGGGTGGGCCTTCTCCACCTCGTCGAACAGAACAACCCGGTAGGGCCGCCGGCGCACGGCCTCGGTGAGGCCGCCGCCCTCCTCATAGCCCACGTACCCCGGCGGCGCGCCGATCAGGCGGGACACCGTGTGGCGCTCCTGGTACTCGGACATGTCTACGCGCACCATGGCGTCCTCGTCGTCGAACATGAACTCGGCCAGGGCCTTGGCCAGCTCCGTCTTGCCCACGCCGGTGGGGCCGAGGAAGACAAAGCTGCCGATGGGCCGCTTGGGGTCCTTGAGGCCGGAGCGAGCGCGGCGGATGGCGTCCGATACGGCGGCCACCGCCTCCTTCTGGTCGACGATGCGCTGGTGGATGCGCTCCTCCATGTGCAGGAGCTTGTCGGCCTCCCCCTCCATCAGCCGGTCGACAGGGATGCCGGTCATGCTGGCCACTAGGCTGGCGATGTCGGACGCGCTCACCGTCAGGTCGATCCTCTCTTCCGCCTCCCACTGGTTCTTGGCAGACTCGTACTCGTTCTCCAGTTGCAGCCGCTCGCTCTTGATGCGGGTCGCCTCCTCGTAGTCCTGGCGACCGGATGCCGCCTCCTCCTCGCGGGCCAGCTCATCGATGCGACCCTTCGCCTCCCGCAGCTCCGGCGAGAGGGCCTGGGCCTCGATGATGTGCTTGCTGGCCGCCTCGTCGATGAGGTCGATGGCCTTGTCGGGCAGGAAGCGGTCGGTGACGTAGCGACTGGACAGCTTGACCGCCGCCTCGACCGCCTCGTCGGTTATCTCCACCTTGTGGTGGGCCTCGTAGCGCGGGCGGAGGCCCTTGATCATCTCCACGGTGTCCTCCAGCGAGGGCTCGTCGATGTACACGGGCGACAGCCGTCGCTCGAGGGCGGGGTCCTTCTCGATGTGCTGGCGGTAGTCGTCGAGGGTGCAGGCGCCCACGCACTGGAGCTCGCCGCGGGAGAGGGCGGGCTTCATCATCGTGCTGGCGTCGATCGACCCCTCGGCGGCGCCGGCGCCCATCACCTGGTGGATCTCGTCGATGAAGACGATGACCTCACCCTGGGCCCGCTTGATCTCGTCCATCACCGCCTTCAGGCGCTCCTCGAACTCGCCGCGGAACTTGCTGCCGGCCACCATCGCCCCCATGTCCAGGGCCAGCACCCGCTTGCCCTTCAGGTTCTCGGGGACATCGTCGGCGACGATCTTCTGGGCGAGGCCCTCGGCGATGGCCGTCTTGCCCACGCCCGCCTCGCCGATGATCACCGGGTTGTTCGCGATGGCCGTCTTGCCCACGCCCGCCTCGCCGATGATCACCGGGTTGTTCTTGGTGCGGCGGTTGAGCACCTGCATCACCCGCCTGATCTCCATGTCGCGGCCGATGACAGGGTCGAGCTTGCCCTGGCGGGCGAGCTCGGTGAGGTCGATGCTGTAGCGCTCCAGGGCACGGTACTTGCTCTCCGCCCGCTGGTCGGTGATGCGGGTATCGCCGCGGATCTGGGCCAGCGCCTGGTATATGCGCTCCTTGTCGATGGCGAACTCGCGCAGGATTCTGGCCGACTCGCCCTCTCGCTCGTCGGCGATGGCGATGAGCAGGTGCTCCACGCCCACGTACTCGTCCTTGAAGCGCTCCGCCTCGGCGTTGGCCGCCTCCAGCATGCGCACGATGCGAGGGGTGGTGTAGACCTGGACGACATCGTAGGCCAGCCTGGACATGCGCTCCAGGACGGCCGCTACCCGCTCGCTGACCTGGCGGGGGTCGACCTTAAGCTGCTCCAGGATCAGCTGGGCCAGGCCTCCCGGATGGTTCAGCAGAACGAACAGCACATGCTCCACGTCCCACTGGGCGTGGCGCTCCTTGCGCACCAGCTCCTGGGAGGCGGAGAGCACCTCCTGGGCCTGTTCTGTGAATCTGTCCTGTCTCATCATGATGACTTCACCTCTCGATTAGACCTTGTCTCTTCAGTCGTAGCTGCAGCCCCTTAGGTCTGCTCCCGCAGGGCTCAAGCCCTGCAGCTACGGCTACCGCCGCCGGAATGTACGCCGGAACCAGAAGAGAACCACAACCAGAGCAATCAGGCCCAGCGTGGCCAAGCGATTGACGTCGATGACGGGAATGAAGCGCGTCCTTTCGGCGGTTACCTCCACCACGCCCAACGGCTTGACGCGCAGGCCGCCACCACCGCCACCACTGCCTTCCCCCTGAGGGCCCGTGCCGCTGCCGGCGCCGAAGCCGTAAGAGGCCACAGCCACAGGGATGATGGTCTTGCCCTCGACTACCTGTGGCTCGCCGTAGACCACCTTGACGTTGGCGGCGACCTTCAGCTTCTCGCTGATGCTGGCAACCAGTTCTTCTGTCGGCGTTGGCATTGTCCTATCCCCCCTCTAGAACGACCCCTCACTCCTCCGGTGGCGCGGGCAGGCGCCTGTCGCGGATGCGCTGCAACCGGTGCCGCAGCTCCTCCATCTCCTCTTCCATCTGCCGGATGCGATCGTTGAGGCGCAGGATCACCTCCGCCCCCGCCAGGTTCACCCCCAGGTCGTTGATCAGGCGCTGGATCTGGAGCAGGCGGTTGATGTCCGCCTGAGAATACAGACGTATGCGCCCCCGAGAACGTGACGGGGCGATGATGCCCATTCGCTCATAATAGCGGAGGGTCTGGGCATGCATGCCCACCATGCGCGCCGCCACGCTTATTACGAAACAGGGCTC